>JAAELR010000360.1 GCA_024226455.1 Paracoccaceae bacterium | reverse complement strand
GCGTCGATGCTGTCATAGGACTGAAAATCACCGAAATACTTGGTGATAGCCGCCGTCAGCGTCGTCTTGCCGTGGTCAACGTGACCGATTGTGCCGATGTTCACATGCGGCTTCGTGCGTTCAAACTTTGCCTTTGCCATGTCGCGGGCGCCTTGTCTTTCGGGGGGCCTGCAGGCCCCGGGTCAACATCGCGCGCTCGTTAGCCGCGTCGGTCGGAAAAATCAAGCGACCGATGCGTGGCGACAGGGGCAGCGGCGCGCTATTGCGCCACCCCGAACCAGTCGGGATGTTCCAGCATCCAGTTCTGCACCGCCCGCGCGGCGTTCGCCGCGAGGTTTTTCATCTGTTGCTCTTTGGTCTGGGTCAGGCCCGTGCCGATGAGCGAACCCCCGGTCAGAGTCTCCAGCACAGTGATCTTTTTTGCTTCCTTGTTCAGTTTGACGCCGGCGGCGTCGTCCCAGACGGTGACGGTGAGGAGCAGGATGGATTTTGGAGAGGCGACGACCGGAATGCCCGCCTGAGCGATGACGTAGCCGTCGACGCTGATCCCGAGGTGATAGAGTTTTTCGCCCGTATAGCCGCCGAACCGGGCGTCGATTGCCGCGGTCATCACCTCTTGCCATTCTGCCTCTGTCGCGGTGCGCGACAGGGGTCCTATCTTGGGTTTGCGCGCCACGACGATGTTGTGGCCGAGGCGGAAATCGCCCATCGGCTTCGAAGGTCTGGAAAGATCGGCGTCGCCAGCGGCGCAGGCGGTGAGAAGCGCCATTGCGGCCAGCGCGGATATCAGTCGCAATAGTCGGGGTAGGCTTTGCATTCGTCGCGGTCTCCGGTCATCGGTTCGCCGAGGGGTAGCGCAGTGGCGGTAGGAGTGCAATGTTTTGCCAGACCCCGGCAGCAGGCGGAGCCGGGTCAGTTGAACCGGTTGTCGCGCGGGAAGCCGCGGGGCGCCATCCGTCCCGTGCCGGCCCGTTTGCCCAGCCACTCGATCAGGTCTGTCTGGGTGCGGGTGCGGCCTGCGGGGTCATGCCAGCTAAGCCCGCCGGCAAGGTCGAAGGTGATCGCGTCGCGCAGCCCGCCATCCTTGTATTTCTGCAACCGCAAACCCTTGCCCCGGCCCATCTCGGGCAGTTCCGCAACCGGGAAGATCAGCACCTTGCGGTTCTCGCCGACACAGGCGACGTGGTCGCCGGTCACCCGCCTGCAGACCTGCGCCCGCGCCTCGCCGCGTACGTTCAACACCTGTTTGCCGCTGCGGGTCTGGGCGACGATATCGGTCTCTGAAACCACGAACCCGTCCCCGGCAGAGGATGCAACGAGCAGCTTTGCGTCCGGCTGGTGGATGAACAGCGTGACGATTTCGGCCTCGTTGGGCAGATCGACAATCAGGCGCACCGGCTCTCCCATACCGCGTCCGCCGGGCAGGCTGGCGGCTGAGATTGTGAAGAACCGGCCATTGGCTCCGAACAGCACAAGCCGGTCGGTGGTCTCGGCGTGGAAAACAAAACGGCCCTCGTCGCCGTCCTTGAATTTCAGCTCCTGATCCAGCGGGATGTGACCTTTCATCGCCCGGATCCAGCCCATTTTCGAGCAGACCACACTGATCGGCTCGCGCTCTATCATCGCCTCGAGCGGGACCTCTTCGACCTCGCCCGCCTCGGCGAATCGGGTGCGCCGCGCGCCGCCCTCATAGTCTTTGCCGAACTGCTTTTTTACCTCACGGATCTGCTCGGCTATGCGGTCCCATTGCAGGGTATCGCTTTCCAGCAGATCCTCGATCGCGGCGCGCTCTTCCATCAACTTGGACTGTTCGCGCAACAGTTCCAGCTCTTCCAGACGGCGCAGGGACCGCAGGCGCATGTTCAGGATCGCGTCGACCTGAACCTCGCTAAGCTCGCCCTCGCCCGGGGGCGGCGAGACATAGTCGGACTCATCCATGGCGCGGACATGGGATTTGCCCCAATCCTCGCGCATCAACGCCGGTTTTGGGTCGTCGTCATAGCGTATGATGTCGATGACCCGGTCGAGGTTCAGGAAGGCGACGATGAAACCTTCGAGCACCTCGAGCCGGTGATCGATCTTTTCCAGCCGGTATTGAGAGCGTCGCAGCAGCACCTCGCGCCGGTGGTCAAGCCAGGCGCGCAGCACCTCTTTCAGCGAACAGACCTTTGGCGTGCGCCCGTCGATCAGCACATTCATGTTCAGGCTGAACCGGGTTTCCAAATCGGAATTGCGATACAGCATGTTCATCAGAACGTCCGGGTCGACATTCTTTGACCGGGGTTCGAGGATCAGGCGGATATCGTCGGCGCTCTCATCGCGGACATCGGCAAGGATCGGGATCTTCTTGGTCTGGATCAGTTCGGCGATACGCTCGACCAGCTTGGATTTCTGCACCTGATAGGGGATCTCGGTGACCACGATCTGCCACTGGCCGCGGCCCAGATCCTCTGTGTCGTGGCGGGCGCGCAGGCGGAATGGGCCGCGGCCGGCGCGATAGGTCTGCGCCATGCTTTCGCGTGGTTCGACGATGATGCCGCCGGTTGGGAAATCGGGGCCCTGCACGAAGTTCAGCAAAGTGTCGTCGCGCGCGTCCGGGGTCTTGATCAGGTGCAGCGAGGCATCGCACAGCTCGGCGATATTGTGCGGCGGGATGTTGGTGGCCATGCCGACGGCAATACCGCTGGAGCCGTTGGCCAGCAGGTTCGGGAAGGCGGCGGGCAGCACCACCGGCTCTGTCAGGGTACCGTCGTAATTGTCGCGGAAGTCGACGGCGTTCTCGTTCAGCCCGTCTAGCAACGCCTCGGCGGCTGCGGTCATCCGCGCCTCGGTGTAGCGGCTGGCGGCGGGGTTGTCGCCGTCGATATTGCCGAAATTGCCCTGCCCGTCGACAAGCGTGTAGCGCACGTTGAAATCCTGCGCCAGACGCGCCATCGCATCATAGATCGCGGTGTCCCCGTGCGGGTGGTAGTTGCCCATCACGTCGCCGCTGATCTTGGCCGATTTGCGAAAGCCGCCACCGGGCGCGAGCTTCAGTTCCCGCATGGCGTAGAGGATCCGCCGGTGCACCGGCTTCAGCCCGTCGCGGGCATCGGGCAGTGCACGGTGCATGATGGTGCTGAGCGCGTAGGTCAGGTAGCGCTCACCGATGGCACGGCGCAGCGGCTCGGAGATTTCCGAAGGTCCGGTATCGGGGTCGTCGGTAGCGTCGCTCATGGGGCAGGTGATACGCGCGGCAATATCCGAGAACAAGCGACGAAAGCGGTGGCGAGCCTTTGCCTGGCCATTGTCTGCGTCCCATGGCTGCCTTATGCGAGACAAAGCAAGCGAGGGACCGGCATGGCGCAAGACACGGTACTGATCACGGGGTGCTCGTCGGGCATCGGCAAAGACGCGGCGCATATGCTGCGGGCGCGCGGCTGGCGGGTCTTTGCGGCCTGCCGGGCCGAGGCCGATTGTGAAAAACTGCGCGCCGAGGGGTTCGACAGTCCGCGGCTGGACTATGCCGATGCCGCCAGTATCCGCACCGCGCTCGACGAAGTGCTTGCCGCGACCGGGGGCACGCTGGATGCGCTGTTCAATAACGGCGCCCATGGGCTGCCCGGTGCGGTAGAAGATATTCCAACGGATGCGCTGCGGGCGATCTTCGAGGTCAATTTCTTCGGCTGGCACGAGCTCACCCGCGCCGTAATTCCAGTGATGCGGGCGCAGGGGCACGGGCGGATGGTGATGTGCTCTTCGGTCCTGGGCTTTACCGTCATGCGCTGGCGCGCCGCCTACACGGCGACGAAATTCGCGCTCGAAGGCTATACCGACACGCTGCGGATCGAGATGCGGGACACGCCGATCCATATCTCTACCATCGAGCCCGGGCCGATCACGACGCAAATCCGGGTCAACTCCATACCGCATTTCGAACGCTGGATCGACTGGAGGAATTCTGCCCGCGCAGCACAATACGAGGCCAAACTGACCCGCCGGTTATATGCCTCCGAAATCGGACCGGACCGGTTCGAGAAACCGCCCTCTGCCGTCTCGAAAAAGCTTGTTCATGCGCTGGAGTCGCGGCGGCCCCGGGCGCGATACTACGTCACCGTTCTGACCCATATCATGGGGGGGCTGAACCGCATTCTGCCGACCCGCGCGCTGGACTGGCTGATTGCGAAGTACTGACGCAGCACCGCGAAACCCCTTCGCTTTCCTGCGCTGCAAGGCTACATGGCCTGCCAGACCGTGAAAGGACACGTCCCATGTGGCAGGACCCGTTGTTCATCGTCGTTGCCATCGCCGTTCTGGCGGTGTTGATCCTGTTGATGATCGGCATCGGCGGTTTTGTTCGGGGCGGTGACTTCAACCGCAAACACGGCAACCGGCTGATGCGCTATCGCATCATGGCGCAGGCGGCGGCGATCGCGGTGGTCCTGGCCTTCGTGTTCCTGCGGCGCATGGGGAGCAACTGATGGTCATTCTTTCGAAGATCTATACCCGCACCGGCGACGGCGGGCAGACCGCGCTGGGCAATGGCGACCGGGTGGTCAAGCATTCTGCCCGGGTCAACGCATATGGCACCGTGGATGAGACCAACGCCACGGTCGGCTTGGCCCGGCAACACGCGGCGGGTGACATGGACGCCGCCCTGTCACGCATCCAGAACGACCTGTTCGACCTCGGCGCCGACCTGTGCCGCCCGAACATGGAACACGATGCCGGGGCCGAATACCCCCCATTGCGCGTCACCGCCGATCAGGTGACCCGGCTGGAGGCCGAGATTGACGCGATGAATGCCGGGCTGGAGCCGCTGCGCAGCTTTATCCTGCCGGGCGGCACGGCGCTGGCAGCGCATCTGCATCTTTGCCGCACCGTGTCGCGCCGGGCCGAACGGCTGGCAGTGGAACTGGCGGGCGAAGAGGCGGTGAACCCCGCGGTGGTGAAATACCTCAACCGGCTTTCCGACTGGTTCTTCGTCGCCGCGCGGGTTGCCAATGACGGCGGCGCGGCAGATGTCTTGTGGGTACCGGGCGCGAACCGCTGATCTCTGCCTTTCGCAGAGAAACCGCAGGCGCCTGGCGAGGTTTCAATACTGGGGGGCACCTTGGCCGATGGATAGTCCGGCTGGCCGCCGTTCGAGCTATTGCCGTCAAAGACGTATCCTATTCATGTATTGAATTCGTGTTTAACGGCGCAACCTATAGTTGAATTTCTTTTGCCGCCAAAATCATGTAAAATGTATTGGCGGTTTGTGCTATTTGTTACGTACGCAAAAAAGCAAAAGGGAAACAAAATGCGGACCTCAAATATACCATTTCTTTTATCGTCATTGGTTGCCTTCTCTTTCGCGGTCGCCGGTACCGGCTTAGCCGGCAGCATGGACGACTTATTCGAACGCAGCCATCACGAGCTCGAAGACCACCAGAAAGAATATGTGTACGGTGTGCCAGTCGTACCGACTGTACAATGGACCATGTCTTCGGGCGGTCGGATGTATGATAACTGGATGAACGCGACTGACGGTGATGCACCGGAAGAGACGCACCCTTCCTGGCCAGCCACGAACACAAAAAAGTCAGGCTCGGTGACCTGGAGGTGCAAGTCTTGCCACGGTTGGGACTACAAAGGCGTAGCCGGAAAATATCAATCCGGATCATACTACACTGGTATCCGCGGCATTACGCATATGCAGGGCAGCGATCCTTCGGCAATGATCGGGGTTCTTCGCAACGAGGCCCATCAGTACACCGAAGAGATGATCTCTGACGATCAGGCGCGCCGCATCGGCATGTTCGTGACACGTGGCTTGCACGATACAGACGCGCATATCGACCGCGAGACCGGGGATACCACCGGCAGCGCCGCGCGCGGAGCCAATTTCTTCCAGAATATCTGTGCTGCCTGTCACGGTTTTCAGGGCACCCAGCTCGATTGGGGTGACGACAGTGGGCCAGCCTACATCGGAACCGAATCGAACGCCAACCCGTGGGAGGTGCTGCACAAGATTCGCAACGGCCATCCCGGGGTCGAGATGATCTCTAGCCGTCCGTTCGGCATGGAAACTGCGGTCGACATCCTGACCTATGTCCGAACGCTTCCCGAGAAATAGATCGGCGCCTGGAGTGGCAAAGAGATCGGGCGCCCTGGTGGCGCCCGATTTGCTTTTCCGGTACAAATCGCCCTGCTTGGCCCTGACGCGACGCCGAAACGTGCTGCCGCGTCGATTTTACCCTGTTTTCCGCTATCGGGCTCCGCTAACACGGCGTCGAGATTCTCGGATGGCCGGGCGGTGGCGCGGCTTTTTTTCATGGAGAGACACGCATGAAGGTACTGGTGCCGGTCAAACGCGTGATCGACTATAACGTGAAGGTCCGCGTCAAGGCGGACGGATCGGGTGTCGATCTGGCGAATGTGAAGATGTCGATGAACCCGTTCGACGAGATTGCCGTCGAAGAGGCGATCCGCATGAAGGAAAAGGGTCTGGTCGAAGAGATCATCGCGGTCTCGGTCGGGGTCAAGCAGAACCAGGAGACCCTGCGCACCGCGCTGGCCATGGGCGCCGACCGCGCCATTCTGGTGGTGGCCGCCGACGATGTGCACAAAGACATAGAGCCGCTGGCCGTCGCCAAGGTGCTGAAGGCCATCGTTGACGAGGAACAGCCCGGGTTGGTTCTGTGCGGCAAGCAGGCCATTGACAATGACATGAACGCCACCGGCCAGATGCTGGCCGCGCTGATGGGATGGTCGCAGGCTACCTTTGCCTCTGAGGTCGATATCGACGGCGACAGCGCCGTGGTGACGCGCGAGGTCGATGGCGGCCTGCAGACGATCAAGGTTTCGATGCCTACCGTCGTCACCGTCGACCTGCGCCTGAACGAGCCGCGTTATGCCTCGCTGCCGAACATCATGAAGGCCAAGAAAAAGCCGCTGGACACAAAGACCCCCGCCGATCTGGGCGTCGACGTGGCGCCGCGGTTGCAAATCGTTAAGACCGACGAGCCCGATACCCGCGCCGCCGGTATCATGGTGGGGTCGGTCGGAGAACTGGTCGAGAAACTCAAAGAAGCGGGGGCTGTGTAGATGGCTGTTCTTCTCCTTGCCGAAGTCAATAGCGGCGAGCTGGCGCTGGACGCCACTGCCAAGGCCGTGACCGCTGCCGCCAAGATGGGCGACATTACCGTGCTCTGCGCTGGCGCCTCTGCCGCTGCCGCCGGTGAAGCCGCCGCCAGGATCGACGGCGTGTCGAAGGTGCTGGTCGCGGAGGACGCTTCACTCGGCCACCGGCTGGCGGAATCGACCGCCGATCTGATCGTGTCGCTGGCCGGCGATTATAGTCACATTGTGGCCCCCGCCACCACCGACGCCAAGAACGTCATGCCGCGCGTCGCCGCGCTGCTTGACGCGATGGTGATCTCGGATGTCTCGGGTGTCGTCGATGGCGACACGTTCGAACGCCCGATCTATGCCGGCAACGCGATCCAGACGGTGAAATCGATCGATGCCACCAAGGTGGTAACAATCCGGACTTCGACATTCGATGCCGCCGGCGAGGGTGGCTCTGCCACGGTCGAGACCATCGCGGCAGCCGACAGCCCGGGGCTGTCGGAGTGGGTCGAAGACAAGGTGGCCGAAAGCGATCGTCCGGAACTGACCAGTGCCGGCATCGTCGTGTCTGGCGGTCGCGGCGTTGGCTCGGAAGAGGATTTCGCGCTGATCGAGAAGCTGGCCGACGCGCTGGGTGCCGCCGTGGGTGCCAGCCGGGCTGCCGTCGATTCGGGCTATGCGCCGAACGACTGGCAGGTGGGCCAGACTGGCAAGGTCGTGGCGCCGGATCTCTACGTGGCGGTCGGTATCTCTGGCGCGATCCAGCACCTGGCCGGCATGAAGGACAGCAAAGTCATCGTCGCGATCAACAAGGACGAAGAGGCGCCGATCTTCCAGGTCGCCGATTTCGGGCTGGTCGCCGACCTGTTCCAGGCGGTACCGGAACTGACCGCAAAGCTGGGATAAGGCAAGCGCCGGCAAAAGCCTGCCCCCTGACAGACCGAAAAGCCCGCCAATCTGGCGGGCTTTTTATTGGGGATCTACCGGGTGTCCCCATGGGGACGCTAGGGTAAGTATTTGAAATAAAATATGGTATCGCTAACAGTTTGTGGTGAACGCCGCGCCCTGCGGCACTTTCTGGCGGCCTAGCAAAAGATCAATCCGGGATGGATTAACCAAGGATCTGGGCGCGATGCTGGGCCAGATAGATGCGCAGCCAGGGGGTGAAACGCTCTGGCCCGGCGGCAATCTCTGTATCCAGCATCTCCAGCGAAACCCAGCGGTGATCCATCACCTCGTCGGGGTTGGGCACGACCGCCAGCCCCGGGCCAGTCGTGGCCACAAACACATCGACCACCTCATGCTCGACCATGCCGCCGCCCAGGTCGGCGCGGTATTCCACCTGGCCGCGATGCACTGGCGCCAGCCCCCCGATCCCCAGCTCTTCGTCAAGACGCCGCACCGCGCAATCGAGCGGCGCTTCGTCCCACATCGGATGGGTGCAGCAGGTATTCGCCCATAACCCCGGCGTGTGATACTTGCCCAGCGCCCGCCGCTGGATCAGCACGCGGTCGCCATTCATGACGAAGACCGACACCGCCTTGTGGCGGATACCGGCGTGATGCACCTGCAGCTTGTCCATAGGGACGAGGCTGCCGTTTTGCCATGCCGGGATCATTTGTGTCATGTGGGGCCGATGCAGGTTGCGAGCCGACCGAGCCATAACGCCGCTGCGAGAGAATTACCAGCCATCGGCAAAACCCCGCCTCCCGGGCCTGCCCGCACAACCGTGATCGCGGCGAATCCGCACGGTAGTCGCAGCAAAGAGGATTATCGGAAGCCTTGGAAAAATGGATTCCGAACCCGCAAAAATGCGCGAATATCCGCAAGTCTAGGTTTTTGCGGCGACTACAATGGCTTGAGATTTTCCACCGGGACTGAGACAATGCGCCAGACCCGCGATATCCATCACAACAAATGAGGACACCATGGTGCGTTCCGGAATGACCTTCTTCTCGCTTGCGCTGCTTGCCGCTCCGGCGTTTGCCGACAGCCATCTTTCACCAGAGGCAGCACTTGGCGAGGCTGCGTTCAAGCTGTGCCAGACCTGCCACGTGGTAAAGGACGACGACGGGAACATCCTCGTCGGAAAGAAAGCCAAGACCGGCCCGAACCTTTATGGCGTGGTTGGCCGCGCTGCCGGCACAATCGAGGGCTTTCGTTACAGCAAGTCGCTGATCGCCGCAGGCGAGGCGGGGCTGGTCTGGGACGAAGAGAACATGGTGGAGTTCCTGCTGGACCAGAAGAGCTTTATCAAGGAATACCTCGACGACTCATCGGCGCGCGTAAAGATGAATGCGCGCATCAAGGCCGACAAGAAGAACAATCTGACCAAGGAGGAGGTTGCGCGCAACTTCTATCTTTTGCTCAAAGAGTTGGGACCGGTGGCCGAGCAATAGGCTGTCGAAAGCAACTGATCGCCATTCGGGCACTGATAGGCGGCGCCGCGGGGAACCCTGCGGCGCCTTGCCTTTTCAGACATGCGCCCGGATGCACGAAGCCAGTTCGCTCGCGACCCGGCGATGAACGACGGGCCCCAGCATCTCTTCGGCGGCGGGCTCTTCCAGCGGACCGAAAACCAACTCGGCAAACCCCTCGCGCCGTTCCTCCGGTCGGGCGACAACCTCGATCACATCCGTGGCGATACCCGACAGGCTGTCGATCATCATGCGGTCGATGAGCAGTGGTTCGGATCGAGTGTCCGGCGCGCCTGGTGCGTGGTTGGCCAGCCAGAGCAGAACAACCTTGCCGCCTATCAACTGAATCAGGCTCTGCATCCGCGCCACCCAGGCATCCTTCAATTCCTGCTCGACCACCTTGAACTTTTCCTGAGAGGTCCCGGCCAACGTCGCCAGCATGTGCCGGGTAAAACTGAAATCGGTGAAATCGATCTCGGGGTAGAGACTGCCGAGCATCTTTGAGGCGCGCAGGAACCGGTCGTTGCGGCGCGAATGCACTGCGTAGTAGCGGTTCGACATGTTCTGGGCGCCCATGATCTGGATCACGGTGACCCTGGCTCCGGCGCAGATCCCGACAAGGCTATCGTCGCCCAGATAGGCATCGATCCCGACATTGGCGCGACCGAGATTGACCGATTTGACGCCGGTGTCATGCTCTGTCAGCGCCGGAAACGGCAGTTCGATGAACTTGCCATAGGTTTCTATACCGCCGAGAAAGGCTATATAGTCGTCATGCAGCTGACGCCGCGGCCCGCGAAACAGCATTTTGGACGTTCCATAACGGCACTGAAAATAGTCCAACGCCGGATGCCCCAAAGACTCATAGGTCATTCCATCCACCCACATTCATTCACCCTGGCAAGAGATTCGCAGACTTAGATTGCCAAGTGGCTAAGCTGCAAATTCAAGGAAAATTGCGCGCGCCCTTGCGCCCATGCTGCGCCGCCGCATATTGTCGGCGCGACGGGCGGAAGGGACGAGCCATGGATATCGAAAAGGTGGGCGTGGTCGGTGCGGGCCAGATGGGCAACGGTATCGCTCATGTTCTGGCGCTGGCGGGCTACGAGGTGTTGTTGACCGATATCGGCGAAGAAGCGCTGACCGCCGCCGTGGCTCTGGTGGACCAGAACATGACCCGGCAGGTGGCACGCGACAAGATCGCCCAGGCCGAGAAAGACGCGGCAATGGCGCGTATCGGCACGACCCTGACGCTGACCGATCTGGGCGCCACCGATCTGGTGATCGAGGCCGCCACCGAACGCGAAACGGTCAAGCAGGCCATTTTCGACGAGCTTCTGCCGCATCTTCTGCCGCATACCATCCTGACTTCGAATACCTCGTCGATCTCTATCACCCGGCTGGCGTCGCGCACTGATCGTCCGGAAAGGTTCATGGGGTTCCACTTCATGAACCCGGTCCCGGTGATGCAACTGGTCGAACTGATCCGTGGCATTGCTACCGACGATGCCACCTACCGGGCCTGTCTGGGCGTGGTCGAGAAGCTGGGCAAGACCGCCGCCTCGGCAGAGGATTTTCCCGCCTTCATCGTCAACCGCATCCTGATGCCGATGATCAACGAGGCGGTCTATACGCTCTATGAGGGCGTCGGCAACGTGAGATCGATCGACCTGGCGATGAAGCTGGGCACCAACCACCCGATGGGCCCGCTGGAACTGGCCGATTTCATCGGGCTGGATACCTGCCTGGCAATCATGAACGTGCTGCATGAGGGACTGGCCGACACCAAGTACCGGCCTTGTCCGCTGCTGACCAAATATGTCGAGGCCGGGTGGCTGGGGCGCAAGACCCAGCGCGGGTTCTACGATTACCGCGGCGAGATGCCGGTTCCGACCCGGTAGGCCGCCGTTGGGCCCCGCTGGCTGCAATGGCAGGCAGTGTTCTGGCTGGTCACCATAGCCCGGTCAAAGGCTGACGCGATGGTTCCGGCAGATGTGTTGCGGTTCAGGCCGTTTCCCGCAGTGCCAGGGTGCATTCCCGCAGCCAGGCCACCAGCTTGCGCGGATCGCGGCCGCGCTCCTCAACCTCGGCAGGGTCGAAGACCGGGCCGATCACGGGTTTTTGAGGCTTGTCGAAGGAATACACGACCTCGTGCAGCAGCAGGCTTTGCCTCAGGGTGGGCGAGATCCGGTTGGCTATATGATAGGCCCGTGAATTTGTGCCGGGGAAATAGCACGGCACCACTTGGGCGCCGGATCGGCGGATCATCTTGGCGGTGAAGGCACTCCACTCGCCCTCGATGGCGGGGCCGAACATGGTCTCGGACGCGGCCACACCGCCCGAGGGGAAAAGAGCGATAAGACCGCCCTTGCCCAGATGATCCATCGCGGCGGCGCGCATATCGAGCATCTTGCGCTGGGCGTCGTCTTCATGCGGGAACGGCACCGATATCATGTATTTCGCCGCACTTTCGTCGAGCCCGGTCAGCAGGCGCCGGGTCAGAATGCGGTAATCGTCGCGGACCCTTCCGATAAGATCGGCCAGGATCATCCCATCGACCATTCCATGCGGGTGGTTGGCCACCAGAACGGTGGGTCCGCTGGTGGGGATGCGCGCCAGCTGTGTGGCCGGCGTCCGCAGATCAATTCCCATCGCTTCCATCGTCGCAGGCCAGAAGGCCTGGCCGATCGGTGCGCCCTGCCGTTCGAACTGGCTAATCCGCCGCACGATCTCGATCTTTCCCGTCACCCATTCAACGGCATGAATCAACGCCCGCTTGGACAAGCTATCATACGAGTTGGCATAGGTCAGTTGGGCACGGTCATAGACCGGGTTCCTCACCGGCCCATCCCCGGGCGTCGGCTGCTCCATTGGCGCACCGTGCTGAAACGGGGTCAGATGCTGCTGCGTATGATAGTCGACCAAAGCGCGCTGCCTCCCCGAATGGACCGCACTAGTTCTCTTCGCCAAACTTGTCGGCGACCAGGGCCTCGAGCGCGTCGGCAAGCCGACCAGCCTCGGTTCCCTCGGTTCGCACCTCAATAGAGGTTCCTTTCGAGGCTGCCAACATCAAAAGCCCCATGATGCTGTCGCCCGAAGCCTCGAGCCCATCCTTCGAGACGGTGGCGCAGGCGTCATGCGATTCAACCACCTCGACCAGTTTCGCAGAGGCGCGGGCATGCAACCCCTTCTCGTTGGTGATCTGTAACACCTTGTTTGTCATGAGTTTATTCTCATTGCCTGGCACCATCGCAACAGTCGATGTATTTCCGCCCCGCGGCCAGGGCGCGGGTGACAGCGTCGTTGACACCGAGATGGCGGGATTTCGCCAGCTTGATCAACATCGGCAGATTGGCGCCGTAGACGATCATGCGGTTTTCCGGTGTACAGGCCGACATCGACAGATTGCTCGGCGAGCCGCCGAACATATCGGTTACCACCACGACCCCGTCGCCGGTATCGACACTGTCGGCGGCGGCGCAGATCTCGGACTGTTTGCGCACACGGTCGTGAACGGGCTCGATCGAGATCGCCCGAATTCCGTTCTGCGCCCCCACGACATGCTCGACTGCAGCTACATATTCGCGCGCCAATCCGCCATGGGCCACGATAACGATACCGATCACAGCTCACCCCAAGGCTTGCGGCGGCGCGGACCGGGCGCGCCGCTCGAGTTCCCTGTGCCTTTTAGAAACCTGCCATCCGGCCTTTGCAAGCACCTTCGCCAGTTTCTCTGTCAAGGCGACCGACCGGTGTTGCCCTCCGGTACATCCGAATCCGATGGTCAGGTGGGTCTTGCCCTCGTCGCGGTAGGCCGGCAGCATCAGTTCGGCCAGGTCCGCAATCAGCCGGAAGAATTCCGGACTGCGCGGGTCAGCCTCTACATGGGACTGGACCCGGAGGTCGCGCCCGTCGAGCGGCCGCAGGTCCGGGTCCCAGTGCGGGTTGCGCAGGCACCGGCAATCGAACGCCAGATCGACGCCCCGAGGCAAACCACGCTTGTAGGAAAAGCTTTGCACCAGGACCGACATGCGGCTGCCCGGGTCGGGATCGAACCAGCGCTGCAGTTCCGCCCGCAACTCATGCGGGGTTAGCTCGGACGTGTCGATCAGCAGTGTCGCGCGCGAGCGCAGCGGCCCCAGCAGGTCGATCTCGAGTTCGATGCCGGTCTCGGGCCCCCCGGTCGGGGCCAGGGGGTGGCGCCGGCGGGTTTCCGAGAATCGGCGCCGCAGGATTTCCGGGTGGCAATCAAGGTAGAGGAGTTCGGCCCCGATGCATGGATCTTGGGTCAGGTCGAAGATCGCGTTGACGCTGAAATCACGGTTGCGAACGTCGAGGCCCAGCGCCAGCGGGTGTCCCAGAGGCGGGCCGTCAAGCACCCGCGGCAACAGCGAAAGCGGCAGGTTGTCGATGGCCTCGAAGCCTAGGTCTTCAAGAACATTGATGGCCGTTGAGCGTCCCGCACCCGAGGGGCCGGTGACAAGCACCACGCGGTTGCCGTGATCATCGAAGGGTTCTGCGATATCCTGCGTCAATGGTCAGCCTTTCCTGCCTTGAGGTATAGCAGAATTGCGGCGGCGAAGTGCGGGCTCTCTATCTTGTGAAGCAGCGGCATGGCGCAGCCAAGCAGATCGGTGCGGCGCTCGGGCGGCAGGCGCCCGGTTTCAATGCGGTCCATATCCACCACCAGAGTGATGCGGGCGTGCGCCTGGGCCTCGGCGGCCAGCAGACCAATGCCGCGCGCCTCGATCATTCCACGAATGCTGGCCGGGGCGGAGGCAAAAGGCCAGCCGTCATGCAGGGCGATATCGGTGCGGTCGTCGGCGACCAACCGGGCGCCGAACGCCATCAACTGCAGCGATAGCGCCGATTTGCCGCTGCCGGAGGCGCCGCGGATCAGCGCGGCACCGGGCCCCAAGGCCACGCAACTGGCGTGCAGCTGCATTCCTGATATCCTCTGGTCTGACCCGGAGTGGGCGGGCCGGTTTGAGAAAGCAGGAGCCCGCCTGCAGGCTACACCGGCAGGCCTACTACGAAGCGGGCGCCCAGCGGCTCTGACGTGATGTCGGCATCAGTCGGGCGGATATTCTCGGCCCAGATCACGCCGTCATGCGCCTCGACGATCTGTTTCGAGATCGCCAGGCCAAGACCGGAATTGTTGCCGAACTGGTTCTCGGGGCGTTCCGAGTAGAACCGGTTGAAAATCTTGGTCAGCGCCCCTTCGGGGATGCCGGGGCCGGTATCCTCGACCACGACCAATACCCGGTTGTCGCGGCGTCGGGCCCAGACCCGGATCGCGTCGCCCTCTTCGCAAAACGAGGTCGCGTTCGAGATGAGGTTGACGAATACCTGTGCCAGCCTGGCCTCGAGCCCATGCACCTCAACCGGTTCACTGGGAAGGTCCGAGATGAACTCGACCCCCTTTTCCTTCGCCTCGTTGCCGAGGAAATCCGTGAGATTGCGTAGAATGGTCAACAGATCGAACTGCTCTTCTTCCTCCTTGACCAATTCCGCGTCGAGCCGCGAGGCGTTGGAGATGTCGCTGACCAGCCGGTCGAGCCGCCGCACGTCATGCTCGATCACCTCCAGCAGGCGTTCGCGCTGGTCGTCGCGCTTGGCCACACGCAGCGTGCCGATGGCAGAGCGCAACGAGGCCAGCGGGTTCTTGATTTCATGTGCCACGTCGGCGGCGAACTGTTCGTTGCCGTCGATCCGGTCATAAAGCGCGCCGACCATGCCGCGCATGGCGCCCGACAGGCGCCCGATCTCGTCGGGGCGGCCAGAGAGGTCGGGGATGCGCACCCGCGCCGGGCTGCGCCGGCGTGAATCCCGGTCGCGCCCGAACTCTGCCGCCGCGGCCAGATCGGAAAGCGGGTTGGCAATGGTCGAGGCCAGAACAAGGCTGAGCCCGATGGACACCAGGATGGCGATGACGAACATCTGCAGTACCTGCTCGCGGTCACCACGCACCAAGTTGTCGATCTCGCCCGATGGGCTGGAAATCGCGGCGACACCCACCGCCGTGCTGCCCTGCAGTATCGGGGCGGCGACCAGGAACACGGTGCCGCCGTCGGCGTGCACGCCTGACTGCGCCTGGCTTTCGCCGGAAAGCGCGCTGGTCAGCAGCCCGCGCAACTGGTCTTCGATGTCCACGGTTTCGGCCGTGCCCGGACCGCTTGAAACGAGACCCGACAGGGCCTCCCAGACGCCGTTGAGGAAATCGGTAAGGATCGTGGTCCGGTCATCCGCGCCCAGCCCCGGTGCGCCGTACTCGGCCTGCCCGACAGTCTTGGCGACAAGCGTGCCTGACTGATCAAAAACAAAGACCTCTACCCCGCGCGAGATGGTCAGCCCCTGAAGGGTCGAGATCACGTCGATGCCGTCACCGGTGACGAAGTTGACCGGCGCACTGTCGGGCAGTTGCGCCTCGAACACATCCGAGATCAGATGCGCCTCGGCCACCAGCCCGGCCTTGCGCTGCAACACGAGGTTGTCGCGTACCGGGTTCAGCCACAGCACACCCGCAACGAGAACTAGCAGCGCCAGCAGGTTGAAGGTGATGATCTTTCGCGCCAGCGGAGACCGTTTGACAGCGAAAAACCCGCGGCGGCGACGCCGAGCCTGGCTGACCTGCCCCAGATCGGACTGCGGGCTGACCCAGTCCTCTCCTAGAACAAGCTCTTCCTCGGCGATCGTTCTGGACCCGCGCAAGTCTATCTTGGACGCAAGCGTCATTATTCCTCGTTATACCTGTAGCCGATGCCATAGAGCGTCTCGATCGCCGCGAATTCATTGTCGACCGTGCGCATCTTCTTGCGCAGGCGCTTGATGTGGCTGTCGATGGTGCGGTCGTCGACATAGACCTGATCGTCATAGGCCACATCCATCAACTGGTCGCGGCTTTTTACGAAACCGGGCCGCTGGGCCAGTGCCTGCAGCAGCAGGAACTCGGTCACGGTCAGCGACACGTCCTGGCCTCTCCAGGTCACGGAATGGCGCAACGGATCCATCGTCAGATCGCCGCGGTTCATCAGCTTGCTGCCTTCGCCCTCGCCAACCTCGCCGCTTTCGATGGCCTCCTGGCGACGCAGCAGCGCGCGGATACGTTCCACCAGCAGCCGCTGCGAGAAGGGTTTCTTGACGTAATCGTCAGCCCCCATGCGCAGGCCCAGCACCTCGTCGATCTCGTCGTCCTTGGAGGTCAGGAAGATTACTGGCATGGTGGTTTTCTGGCGCACCCGCTGCAGCAGGTCCATGCCGTCCATCCGTGGCATCTTGATATCGAACACGGCCATATCCGGCAGCCGCTTGTTGAACGCGTCCAGCGCCGCCTGGCCGTCATTATAGGTTTCCACTTCGAAACCCTCGGCCTCTAGAGTCATCGAAACCGACGTCAGGATGTTCCTGTCGTCGTCGACCAATGCAATCCTCGACATGGGAGGTTTCCTTTTGCTGCTCTGTTTGTTGCCTGCTTTTTGCCTCATTGTTTCCATTCCGGGCTTTGGAATCAACAAGGAACTGCGAATCACCGGCAACCACCTCCGAAATCAGACGCGAAAAGTTGTAATCAATGGCTAATTTGCCTCACTTACAACCAACCCGGCGGACGCTAGCCCAGTGGTTGCGCTAACTGCACCTGGTTGCGCTAACTGTGCGATTGCGTCCTGTTCACGCATGAAATCCACATGTTATAGCCGGATCAAGCTGGCTGCGACGCTAGGTAAAGCCCGCGACCGGCCCGGGAATTTGCAAATCGGCATCGCCGGCGAAGGAGCATCATTCATGGATACCGGACGCGTCAACCCGAAGCACCGTTTGGAAGATCAGGGCATCACGGGGCTTGGCAACGTCTATTACAACCTGCTTGAGCCTTCGCTGATCCAGGAGTCGCTGAAGCGTGGTGAGGGCGTTTTGGGCAAGGGAGGCACATTGCTGGTCGAGACCGGCAAGCACACCGGCCGGTCGCCCAAGGACAAGTTCACCGTGCGCACGCCGCCGGTCGAGGCCAACATCTGGTGGGAAAACAACGCCGCGATGGAGCCTGCCGCTTTCGACCTGTTGCATGCCGACATGCTGGAGCACATGAAGGGGGGCGACTATTTCGTGCAGGACCTCTACGGCGGCGCCGATCCGGCGCACCGGCTGGACGTGCGGATCATCAACGAGCTGGCTTGGCACAACCTCTTTATCCGCCACATGCTGCGCCGCCCGGCCCGCGCAGAGCTGGACGACTACCTGCCGCAATTCACCATCGTCAACTGCCCGACCTTCAAGGCCGATCCCGAACGTCACGGCTGCCGCTCGCAAACCGTGATAGCGGTCAATTTCGACAGCAGCCTGATCCTGGTGGGCGGCACGGAATATGCCGGCGAAAACAAGAAATCCGTGTTCTCGGTGCTGAACTACCTGTTGCCGGAAAAGCGCATCATGCCGATGCACTGCTCGGCCAACCACGCACCGGGCAACCCGGTCGATACCGCCATCTTCTTTGGCCTGTCGGGCACTGGCAAGACCACGCTTTCGGCCGATCCGGGCCGGGTGCTGATCGGCGATGACGAACACGGCTGGTCGGAACGCGGCACCTTCAACTTCGAGGGCGGTTGCTATGCCAAGACCATCCACCTGTCGCGCGAGGCCGAGCCGGAGATCTACGACACCACCGAGAAATTCGGCACTGTCGTCGAGAACATGGTCTACGACCCCCAGACGCTGGAGTTGGACTTCGAGAATGACAGCCTGACGGCGAACATGCGCTGCGCCTATCCGTTGCACTACATCTCGAACGCTTCTGAAACCGCGCTGGGCGGGCATCCCAAGAACATCATCATGCTGACCTGTGACGCCTTCGGCGTGCTGCCGCCGATCGCGCGTCTCAGCCCGGCGCAGGCCGAGTACCACTTTCTTTCCGGCTTCACCTCGAAGGTTGCGGGCACCGAGCGTGGCGTGACCGAACCGCAGCCAACCTTCAGTACCTGTTTCGGCGCGCCCTTCATGCCGCGCCGGCCGGAAGTATACGGAGCCCTGCTGCGCGAAAAGATTGCCAAGCATGGCGCCACTTGCTGGCTGGTCAACACAGGCTGGACCGGCGGCGCCTATGGGACTGGCTCGCGGATGCCGATCCGCTCGACCCGTACGCTGCTCAGCGCCGCGCTTGACGGTTCGCTGGCCGATATAGAGTTCCGCAAGGATCCGAATTTCGGCTTCGAGGTGCCGGTGCATGTCGAAGGCGTGGCCGACATCCTGCTGGACCCGCGCCGTACCTGGGACGATCACGGCGCCTATGATGCCCAGGCCGCCAAGCTGGTATCGATGTTCTCGGAGAATTTCGAACAGTATCTCGGCCATATCGACGAGGACGTGAAAGCGGTCGCCATCGGCTGATTTCTGCACAGCCGGTCGCAACCGGCCTCGCCTTGCCACTATTTCCGGCTATAGTCGGGCCCATGTTGCGCTGGCTTGTGACCTTCTGTTTCGCGTTTGCCGCCGGGCTGGCCCAGGCCGCACCTCAAAGGCAGGGCGCGGCTGAACTGCTATACGGCTATTTCTGCGCTCTGGAACCGGTTTCGTCCGAGCAAGCCGCCGGAACCGTATCGGGCGTGGTGCTGCTGGTGGACAGCCTGCCGAGCTTCATTTCGCAGGGGCCGGTGGTGCCGGCCCAGATCGGTGTCGGGTTCGGCGTGCATGTGCGGGTGCTGCCCGAATACGAGGGTCAGGTGACGGTTCAAGTCGAACACCCGCCGATGGGTCCGAACGGCGTCACCCGCGAAAACTGGAACACCAGGTTGTCCAGCGACGATCTAACCTATTCGGGGTTTTCCTTCGAGGAAGACTATGAACTGCTGCCGGGCACCTGGACCATGTCGGCCCACGCCAGCGGGCGACCGATCTATTCGGTGAGTTTCGAAGTCGTCATTCCCGCCGTCCTGCCGCCGGTAGACTGCAGCCGCTATGTGCCCCTGTCCTGACCGCAATGCACCGGCATGGACGGGCGGCAGGGTTTCGTGCCAACCTGCGGCGAACCTCAGCCACAGGATGCCTCAATGATCGAAGAACCGCCTCTCTTGACCATCAAACGCCCATCGCGCCGCCCCAGTGCGGCGCAGATCGACGCCTTTCAGGGTGTGCCCACCAGTTTCGTCGTCGATGCGATGCAGGGTGGCGGCGCGCTTGCCAGCACGATCCGCCCGATCGGAGACGGGCGCGACCTGCTCTGTGTCGCCGCCGGCCCGGCCCTGACCGTCGATTGCGGGCCTGCGGATATTCTGGCGCTGCTGGCCGCGCTGGACTTTATCCAGCCCGGTGACATCGTGGTTTCAGCGTTCCACGGCCACCAGGGCTGTGCCGCCCTCGGCGACCGCGCCACGGCGATGGTCCGCAACTGCGGCGCGGCCGGTCTGATCACCGACGGGCCAGCGCGCGACTATTCCGGTATCGTCGCTGTCGGCCTGCCGCTCTGGTGCACGGGGCTTACCCCCAACACGCCCTATGGCAACGGGCCGGGCAAGGTGGGCCTGCCGATCATGATTGGCGGCTGCCGGGTCGAGACCGGCGATATGGTGGTGGCCGACCGCGACGGCGTCGTGGTGGTGCCCTTCGACCGGATCGAAGAGGTGATTGCCGCAGTTGCAAAGGTGCGCGCGCTGGAGGAAGCGCTGGATGCCGAAGTGAGCGCCGGCCTGACAGTGCCGCCAGCGATCCGTGAGCTTCTGGCGAGCGACAAGGTCAGATACCTGGAGTGAGCCAATGCCGACCGGACTCCGATACTGAGAAAACGGACTCATCCGCAGAAGCTGGCTTGAAAGCATAGCAATAACATCTTCTTGCCAGGATTCCTGGGTTCGGCCACACGGTAATTCGCAAGCATGCTTTCGCCCAATCAGGCTCCGTCCCGCCGCGGGTTTCGCGAGGCCGGGCAGGCTGCTGCGGCACCTATTGCTGCGACACATTCCGTCCCGGTTCGCGCTCCTCACGTATTATTGTTGCGCTGCACCTGCAAAATGATTAAGCCGCCCTGAGCCTCAACAAAGGAGTCGCGCCATGGCCCATGATGGACAGGAGAGCGTCACGGAAACCGTCATTCTGCCCGATCTTCTGGTGCTGACCGCCGCCGCCGTGAGGCCGGCCGAAGCGCTGTTGCAGGCTGCCATCGTCCGGGTCCGTGGCATGGTCAGCCGGGATGGCCGGGTCTCTGCCGGGTTGCTGGAGCAGAACCAGACTGCGGCGCACGGGTTGTCGTGGCTTGCAACTTACGTGGAATCCTTGCGTGAAATGCAGGGCTGGGCGGATCGCCTGCTGGCCGAGGGCAAGCTCGGCGAGATGGAGCAGGTGATCCACCAGATCGCGTTTGGCGAATACCTCGGGCAGATCCGTGGCGGCATTCCGATGAGCCAGGGAGAGATCGTCCGCTTGCAGGATATCGGCCTGTCGAGGGACGAGCAGAGCGCTCTGATGCAACCGGCGGTGGAAACGCTGATCCGGTCGGGTAACAGCCAGGCCGCGCGGATGCGGCTGGTGTCGTGCATGCGCGACAACCACGGCCACGCCACTTTCGGCACAACCGGGCTGGATGACGAACTGGAGATGATCCGCGATCAGTTCCGCCGCTTTGCCGATGACAAGGTGGTGCCCAACGCGCATGACTGGCACCTGAAGGACGAACTGATCCCGATGCAGATCGTCGACGAGCTGGCCGAGATGGGCGTGTTCGGGCTGACCATTCCCGAGAACTTCGGCGGGTTCGGGCTGTCCAAGGCCTCGATGGTGGTGGTTTCCGAGGAACTTTCAAGGGGTTACATCGGTGTCGGCTCGCTGGGCACGCGGTCCGAGATTGCCGCAGAGCTGATCATCTGCGGTGGTACTGATGAGCAAAAGGCGAAATGGCTGCCCCGGATCGCCAGTGGAGAGACGCTGCCCACGGCGGTCTTCACAGAGCCCAATACCGGCTCTGATCTGGGCTCATTGCGTACCCGCGCGGTGAAGACGGGCGATGACTATGAGGTCACCGGCAACAAGACCTGGATCACCCATGCCGCCCGCACCCATGTCATGACGCTGCTGGCGCGGACCGATCCGGAAACCAGCGATTACAAGGGGTTATCCATGTTCCTGGCGGAAAAGACGCCGGGCACCGACGCCGATCCGTTCCCGACAAAGGGCATGACCGGAACCGAGATCGAGGTGCTGGGATACCGGGGCATGAAAGAGTATGAACTGGGCTTTGACGGCTTCACGGTGAAGGGCGAAAACCTGCTGGGCGGGCAGGAGGGCCAGGGCTTCAAACAGCTGATGCAGACCTTCGAAAGCGCCCGTATCCAGACCGCGGCGCGGGCCATCGGCGTGGCCCAGTCGGCGCTGGAAACCGGCATGAAATACGCCGAAGACCGCAGGCAATTCGGCAAGCAACTTATTGAATTTCCACGCGTATCCGGCAAGCTGGCGATGATGGCGGTAGAGATCATGGTGGCCCGGCAACTGGCCTATTTCTCGGCCCGCGAAAAGGATGAGGACCGGCGCTGCGACCTGGAGGCGGGGATGGCGAAACTGCTGGGCGCGCGGGTGGCCTGGGCCGCCGCCGACAACGCCCTGCAGATCCATGGCGGCAACGGATTCGCGCTGGAGTATCAGATCAGCCGGATCCTGTGCGATGCCCGCATTCTGAACATCTTCGAGGGCGCCGCAGAGATCCAGGCGCAGGTCATCGCGCGGCGTCTGCTGGGCTGAAATCGCCTGTCGGAAAAGCGTCGGACAAACGTCGGACTTGCGTCGGACACGCGCCGCCCGCGCCGGGGCGCGCCAACTTCGCGCTTGACGCGAGCCCCCGGCGCTTTCCATACTCGCCCCTGATTTGAGGGGCGCGCGTTTTGCACAGAGATCCTGCCAAACTGAATTACCGGGGCCGCGTCGGCGAGGCGGCTCTTGCCCGCGACCATTCCGGGTTCCTGGCCGAAATGGCAGAGCGCGACGGAAGCAGGAATACCGCCGACCTTGTCCAGCAACTGCGCCGCAGGGCCCGGGCGGCCCGGGCGGGGTCGTGGTGGGTTCTGGCATTGCTGATCCTGACCGTCCTGCTGGGGCTGGGCTATTACCTTGTGCTGCCGTTCATCCGCGACAGCTTTGCCGGGCAGCGCACCGCACAGGAACAACGTCTGCAAGTGCTGGAGGCAGAGCAGGCCGGGCTCGACACCAGGCGGCGGGGCCTGTACCCGCGGCTGCAAACGGCGTTGCGCCAGGTATCGACCGTGCTCGATCCGGGGACCGGGGAGCGAGACCTGAGGCACCGCGCCGTGCTTGGCGACACGCTGGTGATCTATGGCGGCGAAGGCGCGCTGACCCGATCCACCGACGGGGGCGAAAGCTTTGCCAGCGTCGATCCGGGGACCG
>JAAELR010000359.1 GCA_024226455.1 Paracoccaceae bacterium | reverse complement strand
TGGCGCGTAGACGAAGACCATTGGCACCATGAGCTTGCCGATGCCTAGTGTGAAGGCGGAGACGCCGGTGCGGAACGGGTTGGAGCCGGCTATGCCCGCGGCCGCGTAGGCGGAGGTGCATACCGGCGGCGTAATTTCCGAAATAACGCCGTAATAAAGTACGAACATATGCGTCGCCAGCGCCGGTACGCCCAATTGTGCGAGCGCCGGCTGGGCAACGGAAACCAGCATGATGTAGAGCGCCGTCGTCGGCAGACCGGCGCCCATCAGGACGCACGCCATGGCGATCAGTACCAGCGACAGGAACTGTTGAATCGAGGCTTGCGCGAACACGTCAAGCGGAATCCATCCGATTACTCCATATAAAACCTCGGCCATGTCAGCGGCACCGGTGGTGACCATGAAGCCAAGGCGAAAAGCGATACCGGTGGTATTGATGACGCCGACCACGATGC
Organism: Paracoccaceae bacterium; assembly: GCA_024226455.1. GTDB lineage: Bacteria > Pseudomonadota > Alphaproteobacteria > Rhodobacterales > Rhodobacteraceae > JAAELR01. The sequence goes on along the minus strand of JAAELR010000359.1, from coordinate 606 downwards.
CTACCGCCGCACAGGCGGCACCGACCGCGAGGGAGTATTGGACGCCAACATGGAAACTGTTGAACAAGTCTCTAAAACTGAAACGTTCACGTTTGTGCAGAACGGCGACGATCAGTAATCCACTCAGGAAACCGCCCATAACGGGCGAGAAGGCGCCGTTCGAAGCCCGCCACAGGATAAAGGTCAACAGGGCACCAGGAATGATCATCGAAATCGGCCTTTGTAACGAGGTAAAACCGACCACGATACAAAACGTCAAGCCCATAAAGGCCGCCATGTTTGGTGAGTAACCGGCGAAGAGTACGGTTAATAGCGCCACCAGTGGCAAGACCGTATGCCAGCCCGAGCGCCAGACTTCCAGGAACTGGGGTAGTTTATCCTTCGCATAGCCCTGCAGGCCAAGGCGTTTTGCTGTGAAATGTACAATCGACAACACAGCGATGTAGTGCATCGCCGCCGGTACGATGGCCGCGATGACTATCGTAGTGTAGGGAACTTCGAGAAACTCGGCCATCAGGAACGAGGCAGCGCCCATAATCGGCGGCGTGATCTGGCCACCAGCGCTGGAAGCGGCCTCGACGCCGCCAGCAAAATGACCGGGATAGC
>JAAELR010000358.1 GCA_024226455.1 Paracoccaceae bacterium | reverse complement strand
ACGACGCTTGGCTTCATTCGTTTCTACACACATCTCACTTACAGAAAGGGTTTGCGAATCATGGACTCTGCCAAGATCATGAACCGGTGGCTGGTGGTGGCCGGGGGCATCCTGGTCCAACTGTGTCTCGGAGCGATCTACGCCTGGTCGGCCTTCACCGGCAAACTGGCGGGCGAGGAGTACGGTTTCTCGGCGGTGCAGGGGCAGTGGATCTTCGGTCTCAGTCTGCTCAGCTTCGCCGTCGTCATGGCCCTGGTCGCGGGCCGCTGGCAGGCGAAGAGCGGGCCGCGGCTGGTGACCTTCACCGGCGGCCTGGTGCTCGGCTTCGGCTACCTGGTGGCCGGGCTCTCGGGCACCAGCTTCTGGGGCATCCTGCTGGGCATCGGCGTGCTCGGCGGCGCCGGCATCGGCCTGGCGTACGTGTGCCCCATCGCCGCCCTGGTGAAGTGGTTCCCCGACCGCAAGGGCGCGATCACCGGCCTGGCGGTGGCGGGTTTCGGTTTCGGCGCGCTGATCTGGATCAAGCTGACCCAGGGCTTCCGCTTCGGGCCGGTCAAGCTGGGCGATTGGAACGGCCTGTTCGGTATGGGCTGGTCGGTGAACCAGGTGTGGATGCTCTACGGCGCCCTGTTCACGCTGCTGATCGGCCTGGGGTCGATCGTGCTGGTCAACCCGCCAAAAGGCTGGCGGCCCGCCGGTTGGTCGCCGCCGACCACGATCGAGATCTCCGGAGTTCGCAATTTCCCGGCTCGGGCGATGGTACGGACGCCGCAGTTCTGGGGCCTGTTCACCACCTTCCTCTTCGGTTCCATCGCCGGCCTGATGGTGATCGGCTGCATCGAGCGCTTCGGCACCGACCGCCTGGCGCAGAGCGGCGTGCCGGCGGCTGAGACGGCGGTCATCGCCGGCACCGCGATGGGCCTGTTCTACGCCCTGTTCAACGGCCTCGGCCGCATCCTGTGGGGCTGGATCTCCGACAGCGTGGGCCGCCGCAAGGCGATCAGCCTGATGAGCGCCGCCCAGGGTCTGATGATGCTCGGCTTCTACTGGATCGGAGCCACCGAGTGGGGCCTGTACCTGGGCGCCGCGGTCATCGGCTTCAACTTCGGCGGCAACTTCGCCCTCTTCCCGGCGGCCACCGCCGATCTCTTCGGCGACAAGTCGGTGGGCACCAACTACCCCTACGTCTTTCTGTCCTACGGCGCCGGCGCCATCGTCGGTCCGCTGCTCGGCGGCTTGATGCGCGACCTGGGGGCGGCGTCGGGCGACGTGTCGACCTGGATCTGGGCGTTCGTGCCGGCCGGCATCGCCTGCCTGCTGGGCGCGGTGATCATGCTCATCCTGCGGGCTCCGGGCAAGCGGCCGCAGCAGCAGGTGCAGGCGGCGACCCCCGAAGGACAGATCCGCAAGGCAGCCTGAAGATGCTCTAGACCCCAACGGGGTCAGACTCCAAAGCCCAGGGCAAGCGTAGCGCAGCCCTGGGTGCCGAAGCCCTTCGGGGTTGACCCTGAAGGGGTCAAACATGTGTATCCGCATCCCCGAGGGCAAGCAGACCATGTTCGGCCCCTTCAGGGCCGGCAGATCCGTCCCGATCTGACCCAGGGCTGCGCTGCGCTTGCCCTGGGCTCTGTTGTTCGACCCCTTTGGGGTCAGCAACAGAAGCGTTCCACGACCTGCTGGAGCAGGCCGGAGGCGCGCGCGTACTCGTCTGCCGGCATCGACTCGTTGGGCTTGTGGGCGACTT
>JAAELR010000357.1 GCA_024226455.1 Paracoccaceae bacterium | reverse complement strand
TAGGGGAGCGATTCATCGCGCCCAGGGGCTGGCAGATAATATTCGGACGCGATGAATCGTGCCCCTACACCGGGCTGATGCCGTGCGATATCATTGTCACTGGCACCCCCCAGGCGTTGCCCTGGGCTACCAGCAACCGCCCTGGCTCAAGCCGGGTGACGTCATGACCCTCGGCATCGACGGGCTCGGCGAACAACATCAAAAAGTGGTAGCCTGGCCGGGAACCTGACACGCCTAGCCCGGTTCGTTTGCGGCGGGTTGACAACCGGGGCAATAATACATCTTGCGCCCGCCGGCGTTCGAAGCCTCGATGATGGAGCCGCAGAAATGACAGGCCTGGCCGGCGCGGCCGTAGCTGTTGAAACGGTGCTGCTCACGACTGGTCAGCCCCTCCCGCTTGAGATGCGCGACCAGCTTCGGCGGATTGATAATGCCGCGCGTGCGGTACGCACGTCGGGTCAGGCCGATGATATGGCGCGACAGGCAACGCAATTGCCGATCACTGCACTGGCTCGGTTTCAATGTCGGGTGCAGGCGAGCGCGAGTCAATATCTCGGCGCGCAGGTAGTTTCCCAGGCCGGCGACAAATCCCTGGTCGAGTAGCAGGCCGGCGAGCTGCCGCTGGCGGAAGCGCGGCGAAGTCAGGCGCCGCAATATCGTTTCGGTATCGGGGCTATCACTTAACAGGTCGGGACCGAGCCGGGCGAGGAAGGGATGCTGCTGCAGTTCGCTCGCCTTTAGTACATCGATCTCGGACGCGCTGTAAAGCAACGCGCTGTACTCCTCGTTGTGAATCGCGAGCCGCAACTGGCGCCCGGTATCCGGATAGTGCCCGGCCTTATCGATAAACCAGCGCCCGTAAAG
>JAAELR010000356.1 GCA_024226455.1 Paracoccaceae bacterium | reverse complement strand
TCTAGAAAGATCCGATTTGCCGGCCTTAGCCATCGGGGCCGGGTGCGCAGGCGTAATGAAGACAACTGGTACGGTGACCCCCATAAGGGCCTGTTCATTGTTGCCGATGGGATGAGCCTGCATCCCAACGGGGAGGTCGCCGCCAGGATGGTGGTGGAAACCCTGCCCCAGCTCCTTACGCAATCGATGCCGACTACAGCGGAAATAGATCAACCGGAAGCCGTTGACGGTGTCCGCGGGGCGTTGTGTGAAGTCAGCAACCATATTCGCGAATATGGCCGCCGCAATGCCGGCAGTACCGGCCTGGGCGCCACGGTGGTTATGCTCCTTATAGGTGAACAGCGCGCCATTGTCGGTCATCTGGGTGATAGTCGCCTGTATCGTCTCCGCGCCGAGGCGCTGGAACTCTTGACCCATGATCACTCCATCGTCCAGTACCTGATAGACCTGGGAGAGCTAACGGAGGAGCAGGCCGGATCTCACCCCGCAAGGGGCCGGATCAGCCGTTTTATGGGGATGTCAGAAGAGGTTCTGCCGGATGTCACACAGCAGGAACTGGTGGCGGGAGACCGCTTGTTGCTGTGCAGCGATGGACTTACAAAAATGCTCCCTGACCGGCGGATTGCCGATCTGCTTCTAGGCGATCCGGAACCGGAATCACTCTGCCGCACCCTGGTGGCGGAAGCCAACAACGCTGGGGGAGAAGACAACATCACCGCGGTTGTGGCCGACTGGATGGGAACAGATAGCTCCTAATCCTAGTTTGCCCCATCCATTATCCTAGAATCGGAAATCAACTTAGTAGGGTGGATAAGCGTAGCGCATCCACCTTTCTACATAAGGTGGATGCGTCACTGCGTTCCTTATCCACCCTACGCAAGTGATTGTTTTTTAATGCATCTCCTTTCAGGATCCCGATGGCTCGGGCCAGTCCTTGGCTGCCGCTTCGGTGTCCTCCAGCTCCCCCAGGCGGCGGCCGTAGCCCCATTCCTCGATGAGCCCCCGGGCCCTGGCCAGCTCCGAGGGGTCCCGGAACAGGCGGGCGCGGGTGAGGTGGCAGTCCGCCAGATGCAGGCGCATGCTGCCGCGTTCGGCTATCCGCTGGGCCTCGTCCAGATCGGCCCCTGCCCCCGGGGGATCCCCCAGGTGGTGGCGCAGCCAGGCCCGGGTGAGCAGGCCGTGCGCTATGAACTCTTGCTCACCGGAGGCGCGCAGGCCGTCCAGGGCGCGATCGGTATCGGCCCGGGCGGTCTCCGGTGGCTCGTCTTGCAGCAGTGCGGTGTAGAGGGCGCAGCGGGCCAGGGTGAGTTGGTCCAGGGCGACGTCCAAATCCGGATCACAAGCGTGGTTCCACGTCGGCCTCTTCCGCCATTCGAAAATCGTTTGCGCCCGCTCCGCCACCTCCCCGCAGCGCCTCAGCAGGTCCGCCCTATCCTCCGGCCCGCCCCAGGCCGCCCGCTCGGCCCCGGCCAAGAGCAGGTCGCAGTACTGGAAGCCTTGCAGGGAGTAGAGCAGTGGGTATTGGGGTTGGCGCTCCGCCTGCATGGCCTCGGCCTCGGTGAAGCGGTCCCCGGCCGTCTGCGTCTCGCCCTGCTGGTGCAGGGCGTCCGCCAGGGTGGTGCGGCTGACCATGCGCCAGGAGGCGTCGCCGCT
>JAAELR010000355.1 GCA_024226455.1 Paracoccaceae bacterium | reverse complement strand
CAACAGTGTCGAGCCATATGCCTATCTCAAAGCAACCTTGGAGGCCATCGCCGCCGGGCATCCTGCCGCAAAAATCGACGAGCTCATGCCCTGGAACTTCCAGAAAGCAACGTGACAGCCGACCCAGATATCGCTTACGGTTCATCGGGCCCGCCCCGGCTAAAACTTGGCGATACCATGTGGGTTTCGCTGGTGGGGTTTGTCCCAATCAACCGCCTGATTTCAGGCGGTGGGGCGGACTATGGTGAACCGACGGTTACAAACACAGCTTCCGATGTCGGGAGAGCGCCCTGATGAGGCACCGCCCCCGGTCTCCTTTTTTGCCATTGACTCGTTTTGCATGTGGTGTTTCTCAGGGCTATCGTCCGAGAGGATCTGGTCGATGATTGCGACAAACGGATCAAGCTTGGGGCGAACTGGTCGCCCTTCACGCCGGTAACCCGGCGGAACCGAATGCTTCAGGATCTTCGCAACGGTCTTGCGATCTATCCCAAAAAGACGCGCCGCCGCGCTATTACTCATCCCATCGACATGGCACGCTCGCCGCACCCGGCCATAAAGTTCCACTGAATACATCTCCCCACCCTCGGCTCGTTCGCCTCAGGTGTCAGACTGCGGAATTTTGCTCCGCGACGGTCAGATCATCCAACCGATTCAGTGGCCAGTTTGTCTCCGGGATTCACACATCAATCTCGCGACCGCCGAGGACGCGAGTGCGGATCTGCTTGATGCAGCGCGCCAGCTTGGTAGCGGCGGTCCAAGTGACAGGATCAGTTGATCTGCCGAGCAGGCCCAAAACACCTGTCTTCCATCAATGTGCAGAAATGCGCGCCGGTTTCTTGCCGTGCGCGGATTTGCCAAACCCCGCGTCTGGGTTCTGCGCAAAGGCCGTCGATACCCGGCAAAGTCGACCGTGGCAGCGGCCTTGGAGTATCTGTTAGATGGTGCGGCCGTGACCGCCAAAACCTTTCCACGGGGTTCGGCGAACAGCAATCCTTTGGTCGGAGGCAAGAACTTGGCTATGAGATTGACCCTTCTGTGAGGCTTAGCTCGGCTCTCCCTATGGGACATTCCTGCAGCGCAAGCCCGTCGAGGCTCCGGCGAGGTGGGCGCTGGGTTACATCTGGGCCAGCAGGGAGGAGTGGCGGGCGGTGTAGGCGGCGCGGGCGATGATGGGTTCTCGCAGGTGCAGGTGCAATCCGTCGGTCGCCCCGGGGCGGGGCTTGCCGAAGAAACGGTCAGCCTCGGGGTCGGTAAAACCTGCGATGCGGGTGGCCTCAAGCCAGGCAGAGAGCTTGTCGGCGCGCTTGATCCCTAACTTGACGGTCCTCGGCAGCGCGGCGGGCAGGCCGAAACGGATGTGGATGGCGGCGCTGAGACGGGTGTCGAGCTCGCCGTATTGCGGCCCGACGGCGGTCTTGACCGGGCTGATCATGTCGCCGATGACATATTCGGGAGCGTCGTGCAGCAGGGCGGCAAGGCGCCATTTGGCGGGCGCGCCGGGGTGCTGGCGGGTGAAAATCTCCTCGACCAACAGGGAATGCTCGGCCACCGAAAAGGGATGGTCGCCCATGGTCTGGCCGTTCCAGCGGGCCACGAAGGCGAGGCCGTGGGCGATGTCTTCGATCTCGATATCCATCGGGGTCGGGTCGAGCAGGTCGAGGCGGCGTCCCGACAGCATGCGCTGCCAGGCGCGGGGAGGCGGGGGCATGGGCGGCCTTTCGGTTCGGGTCGTAGACCGTGATGCCACAGCCGCAGCGAGAGGGGAACCGCCAAGCGCCTGCCACCCGGGAAGTGCGCCGAAGAGCGCGCAGGTCCGGGCACAGCGGACAGGCGTTACCGGACACTCTCACTGGAAAAGGTCGCCGCCAATGGCTCAGTTTTGCGCTGCCCTTGACAACGGGGCAGCAGATATAGCCTGACGACCTTGGCATGGGTCAGTTTTGACAAATAGTAAGCTATCTGATTCCTAGGGCCCCAATATTGGGAGTGTTTTGGATGCGTTTGGACAGGTTTACGCAACAGATGCCGCGCGACAAACAAGGTGAGAATGCAGCGTCAATCAAGATGAGAACGCGTGTGCGGGGGCTCGCAGGGAGGGCGTGGCCCGACCGGAGAGGCCCCGCACACGCGTTTCGCCCTGTTGGGGCGGGTCTGTCGGTCGTGT
>JAAELR010000354.1 GCA_024226455.1 Paracoccaceae bacterium | reverse complement strand
GGCGCCATGCGCGCCTTTTGTAGGCGTAACCAGCCGGTCCTCTGCTCGCCGTTTGTGTTGGGCGGCGCCAATACACCGGCCTCCACGGCGGCGGCCGTGGCGCAACTCAACGCGGAGGCGCTGGCGGCGCTGGCCTATACGCAGGTGCTTCGTAAGGGTTGTCCGGCCATATACGGCCACTATCTCTCGACCGTGTCCATGCGCTCCGGTTCGCCCATGGCCGGGACGCCGGAGATCAGTTTGATGAACTTCATGGTCGGGCAGATGGCGCGTTTTTACCGTGTGCCGTGGCGCACATCCAATACCCTGGGCGGGGCCAAGACCTTCGACGCCCAGGCCGGATACGAGAGCGCGGCCACCTTATCGGCGGTGCTGCACGCCGGCGCTCACTACATCTGGCATTCCGCCGGCTGGAACGAGGCCGGCATGCATTGTTCGGTGGCGAAGTTCGTGGTCGACGCCGAGCAGTGCGCCATGGGTTACCGCATGGCGGCCGGGGTGGACTGGAGGGATTTCGACGAGGCCCTGGCGGCGGTTCGCGACGTGGGCCCCGGGGGGCATTTTCTCGGCCATGCGCATACCCAGGCGAATTTCCAAAATGCGTTCTTCATGCCCCGTCTTTTCGACAACAGCTCCTTTGAGCAATGGCAGGCCGAAGGCGCTTTGGACACCACGGCACGGGCATTGAACCATGCCCGCAAGTTGCTCGCGGACTATCAGCGGCCAAAACTGGACGAGGCCGTCGATGAGGCGTTGTTGGACTTTATTGCCCGCCGCGAACGCGAGATCCCGGCTATGGATAATGTGAACGAGGAGTATTGACGCCGACGCACCCCTGCCGGCTCGGTATGTAGGGGCTGCTAGTCCGCACGCCTTTAACGCAATTAGGGTGCGCAGACTCCCGCCCTGGCGTCTTATTCGCGCCCCGCGCGCCATTCCTTCCAGCGCATGATCGCGTTGGCCGCCAGCCAGGTGAGCGGCTCCGGCGGCAGTCTCGCAGGTTCATCCAGGGCGCCAAGCGCTTCGAGCGTCGCGGATCGATGGCCGCAGACCAGTTCCGCCGCCGCCATCCCGGACAAGGTGCCCTTGGTCACTCCCAGGCCGTTCTGGCAGCAGGCGGCGTATATACCGTTTTCCACCTCACCGAAGGCAGGAACGTCGTTCCGGCTTAGGCAGAGCAGGCCCGCCCAGCGGTATTCCATGGCGAGATCAGTCAGCATGGGGAAACGTTCGGCGAATTGTGCGTCGTGGCGTGCGCCGACTGCCGCGACACGTGACGCGCCCACTTCCATGCCGGGATCATAGGTAAACCGGGATCGGATCAGGATACGATTTCCCCCATGCCCGGAGATTCGCCGCACCGTCACACCCATGGGATCGGCGGGGGTCAGGCTCCACCTCTCGCGGCCACCCAGCCTACGGCATTGCTCCTCGGTCATCGCCCGAGTCATGGACGCGTAGGTGAATACGTGCATGAGCCGGCGCTTGAAATAACCGAAGCTCTCGGCATGGCCGTTCACCGCGAGGATGACCTTGGGCGCTTCGATTCGCCCGGCTGCGGTTTTGACCAGCCAACTTTGGCTATTTCTTTGCAGCGCGCAGACCGGTGAGTGCTCGTAGATCCGCGCCTGTCGGCCAATCTTGTCGGCCAGGCCGCGGATATAGGCCGCGGGTTGCAGCATGACCGTGCCGCCGGTGAACAACCCGGATGAGTAATAGCCCGTCCCGGTGATGTCCCGCATGCTCTGAGCATCGAACAACTCGCAGGGTTCGTCCATGCCTTTCAAGTGCGCGGCGTATTCCAGATTGTGTCGGTGGCCTTTTTCGGTGGCCGCGCCGTTAATCTTACCGTCCGGGTGGTAAATGTCCGTTCCGAATCCGAATGTCGCCGCCATCTCGCCGGCAAAGGCGATGGCTTTTCTGTTCACCCGGGTTTGGCTGATGTCCCGCCGCATCTGCGCGCCCGCATAATCGTCGGAAGAGAGATTGTGCGGCAGGTCAATCATGAACCCGGAATTTCTCCCGGCCGATCCTTCGGCGATGTGACCCGCTTCAAGAATAGCGACCTTTGCGCCAGGGTCGATCTGTGAGATCCGAAATGCCGCGGAAAGTCCCGCGAAACCGGCGCCGATGACGACAACATCGGCGGTGGAATTGGTGTTCAGGGCCGCGGCCGCTTCTCGCGGGGGAAGAATTGCGTTCCAGCCGCCTGCGCCCGTGCAGGTGGGCAGGCGTTTGGCGATGCGTGCTTCGGGCATGTGTCCTCGTGCTCAGCCCTTTTAAGGTGCAACCAAACAGCCCCTCAAGATTTTCGGCGGGCCAGTATTTTCGCCGTTGAGACATGTGGCGTCTTCGGGTCGCTGATTCGTTTTGGTCGGGGTTTTTTCGGTCCCCTGGGGTGTTTTTTGGAATCGAGACAACTTGACGTTCCCCGCCGGCATCTGAAGGCATTGGATGAGCTGTGAGGCAG
>JAAELR010000353.1 GCA_024226455.1 Paracoccaceae bacterium | reverse complement strand
TCCTGGCCGTGGTACTGACGATAGGCCAGCTCCACCGCGTTCTCCGTGCCGGTGTCGTTGGCCGATGGCGTGTTGGGTGATTGAGGTTTACGCCGCCGGCGCTGAACATTGGCAACGACGTCCAGGGGTGTGGCGGCCCCGAGGGACTGGCCGTCGTCGTCCTGTACGCCGAGGACCTGTTGGGTGTGGGGATCGACTACCAGTGTGACCGCCTTGCCGGACAGTTCGTAGGCGACCTCGAAACGCTTACCCTGATAGGAGACGGCGCCATCTCGGCGCACCTGGCGCCTCACGCGGTGATGGAACAGCTCATCGATGCGCGCGGCCAGGGTGCCCAAGGTGCGCATTCGCGGTAGATCCCGTTGGTAGCGCTGCAGCGGCGTCTGTCCTTTTTCCAGGCCGCCATGGGGCGTTTGGTGATAAACCGATTCAAGCCACGCCCAAAGGCGGGCATTGAGATCGCTCAGATCGCGTAGGCGAGTGATGTCGAGCTCGCTGAGAAAATGATTTCGGAAGGTGCGGTGCCAACGTTCCAACTTCCCCTTACCTTCCGGCGCGTAGGGACGGCAATACACCAGATGGATGCCCAAACGGGCGCAGATGCCCTGCAGCGTCTTGGCGCGGTAGGCCGGACCGTTGTCGATCACCAACTTGACCGGCAGCCC
>JAAELR010000352.1 GCA_024226455.1 Paracoccaceae bacterium | reverse complement strand
CTGATCATGGCGATTGCACTCTACTGGGCGGTTTCAGCCGGGATGTGGGATGCCGCACGTAGAACCGCCAAAAAAAACAGCGAAAGATCAGTTGCAGGTCATTGGTATCATTATTCAAACGCGGCCTGAGAGCCATTCAGGTCAGATGCAAACGAAGGCTCAAGATCCCAAAACTGTGGGTCAGATGGTAAAACTGACTCATGGTAAGGTGAATCAGGTCTATTCATCTCGGGCCTGTCCGGCCTTGCCAAACGGCGTCTTTTCCCTGCCGCCGCAACCGGGTAGGAAGGCGGCCATGAGATGGAATGTCCCCAATGTGCTGACCACCCTGCGGCTGCTTGCGGCGCCGGGCATCGCTGTGATGTTTCTCTATTTCCTGCGTCCCTGGGCCGACTGGCTCGCCATGCTGCTTTTCATCACCGCCGCCGCCACCGATTGGTTCGATGGCTACCTCGCCCGGCTTTGGAAGCAGGAAAGCAAGTTCGGAGCCATGCTGGACCCGATTGCCGACAAGGCAATGGTGGTGATCGCGCTTTTGGTGATCACCGGGTTCTCTGGCACCGTTCCGCCCTATACGCTGGACCCCTGGATCCTGTTGCCCGCCACGGTGATCCTGTTTCGCGAGGTGTTCGTTTCGGGTCTGCGCGAATTTCTCGGCAAGAATGCCGGGCATCTGAAGGTCACCAGGCTGGCCAAGTTCAAGACCGCCGCCCAGATGATCTCTATCGCGGTGCTGTTCGCCAAGGGCATATTCGAGCACAATCTGATCGAACGCACCGTCGGCATGGATCAGGCTACGGTCGACGCGATCATGACCGGGCAGTTGCCCGATACGCTGGGGCTGTCCTGGAACCACGGCGCCATGTTCTATAGTTGGTGGGGCGGCGTTGTGCTGCTGTGGGTCGCTGGGGCGCTGACGCTGGTTTCGGGTATCGACTATTTCCGCAAATCGCTGCCGCTGTTGAAGGATGAGAGTGCATGACGCTGCAGGTTCTCTATTTCGCATGGGTGCGAGAGCGCATCGGACTGCCGCGCGATCAGGTCGAGACCGGAGCCGCCACCGTTGCCGATCTGGTCGAGGAACTGCGGGCACTGGCGCCGCGCTATGACGCCGCCTTTGCCGATACCAGCGCGCTGCGGGTGGCGCTGGACCAACAGCTTGCAGACTTTGATGCGCCGCTCGCGGGGGTGCGCGAGGTGGCGTTCTTTCCGCCCATGACCGGGGGCTGAGATGGCGGTCCGGGTGCAGGCCAAGCCGTTCGATACCGGCGCCGAACTGGCCGGTTTTGCCTCCGGGCACAAGGATGTCGGCGCCGAGGTCAGCTTCACCGGTATCGTGCGCGATGACACCGGCGGTCTTCGGTTCATGCAGATAGAGCATTATCCGGGCATGACCGAAAAGGCGATTGCCGCGATAGAGGCAGAGGCGGTGACGCGCTGGGGGCTGAAGGACAGCCTGGTGATCCACCGGCACGGCCAGCTTGGCCCCGGCGAGAAAATCATGATGGTCGCCACTGCCGCCGCCCACCGCGCCGAGGCCTTTGCGGCGGCAGAGTTCCTGATGGATTACCTGAAATCCCGCGCGCCCTTCTGGAAGAAGGAAGTCACCGCCGATGGCGAAGGCTGGGTCGCGGCGAAGGACGAAGACGAGGACGCGCTGACCCGCTGGTAGTGTCGGCAGGCACGTTGCCGCCGGTGCGGGGCGACGCCGGACCGGCCCGGACTGCTCGCATCTCACTACCTCCCACGGGTTTCGGAATCCGCGAGAAACAGGTTTGCGGGTGCATGCCGGTCCGGCCCGGCCCGGGCTTCCAGTTCGGCTGTCACTGCTGGCTGCGTCGATGGAAGGTCTTTACATTGCGTTGTCTCGGTACCAAGGTACCTTTCGGGGTATTTCGGAGTTATCACTCCCATGACAGACAACAACAGAGGCATCCTTTGGGCGCTTGTTGCGGCGGCCCTGTTTGCCGCCTCGGCGGCGATGGCAAAGGTTGCGGTGCGCGACTACCATGTGCTGCAGATACTGTTCTTGCGGCAGGTGATCGTCTTTCTTTCGTCGCTTCCCGCGATTGCCCGGACATTTCCCGGCAGTCTGCGCACCAGTTATCCCGGCCTGCATGCGGTGCGCCTGATCGGTGCCTTCACGGCCCTGTCCTGCGGTATCTGGGCCGTCGCGGTACTGCCCTTGACAACCGCCACGACCCTGGGTTTCGCCAAAGTGTTCTTTGTCGCGCTGATCGCCATGTGGTTTCTCAAAGAGCCGGTCGGCCTGCATCGGATCGCCGCCGTGATTGCGGGGTTTTGCGGAGTCTCGGTCGTCATGCGGCCGGGGGTCGGGGGCTTCGCCGACCTCAACGCCCTCGTCCCGATCATGGGCGCCATCGGCGCGGCCGCCGCGGCGACGTCGGTGCGAAGGCTGTCGCAGACCGATACGACTGCAACGCTACTGGTCTATCAGTCCCTTTTCGTGGGCGTCCTGGCCGGTTTTCCGCTGTTGTGGCTTTGGGTGACGCCCGATCTGCCCGACCTGCTGCTGCTGCTGGCGATGGGCATAATGGCGACCGCTGGCCAGTGGGTCGGCGTCAGGGCGCTGCGGCTGGGCGAGGCCAGCGTCGTCGGCAATATCGAGTACACCGCACTGATCTATGCGGTGATACTGGGCTTTGCAGTCTTCGGCGAAATCCCCGATGCAGGCACCATCCTTGGTGCCTGCATCATCGTCGGATCATCAGTCTATATCCTTCACCGTGAAGCCATGCAGAGAAGACCCCGTGGTTGATCACCCGGCGGGTAGCATTGCCACTGGACGGTGCCGAAAAACCTGTGTCAGCCCTGGTTTACCCGTTCCACATAGGCGCGCAACTCCTCGGCTTCTTGCCTGGCGTCGCGCAGCCCGTCCATGGCCGCGCGCAGCTCGGCCTCGGTCTGATTGTGCTGGTTGGTCATCTCGGCCTCGCGCTGCTGGAAATAGGCCACCGCCTGATCGCGGCTCTCTTCGGCCTCGTGCAGCGCCTGGGCCATCTTGTCCAGTTCGCCCATCTCCGATTGGGCCACGCGGGCAAAACGGTGCACCAACCAATGCGCGAACCAGCCCAGCACGAAGGCTACGAAAAGGATGATTGCCAGTGTGGCGATAGTCTCAGTTCTGTTCATCGGGGCTCTCCGTGTCAGTCTCTGCCTCGGCGTCAGGATTGGCCTCGGTCTCGGCGGCTTCTTGTTCCGTGATCAGCGTGAACTCGATCCGCCGGTTCGCCTCGCGGCCTTCTTCGGTGCCGTTATCGGCGATCGGGCTAGTCTCGCCATAACCCTTGGGCGCAAGATTGCCGGTCAGCACCCGACGGGCCTGTAGCGCAATCAGTACCGCCTCGGCACGGCGCTGGGAAAGCTGCTGGTTCATCGTCTCGCGGCCCTGACTGTCGGTGTGGCCGGCGATTTCCATGGGAACCCCGGAACAATCGCCCATCACCTCGGCGATCTGGTCAATGGTGGCCAGTGCGCCGGCGGCGATATCGGCAGAGCCCGGGGCAAAGCTGATCTTGCGCGCAGCAAGGATTGTGGTGATCGAGCCAAAGCATTCCTCGGGCGTCGGCAGTGCGGCGACCGGATCCAGCGCCTCGACATATTCCACCGCGATGGCATAATCTGCGGCCTCGCCAAGCTGGTCCGACAAGATGCGTGAAATCTCGGCGCTGGCCCCGGGGTTCCCGGTCTTGCCGCGGATCTGCAGGAAATCGGGTTGCACCACCAGGCTGCCATTGGACAGGAACGACAGTGCCTCGAGCCCGGCAAAGACTCGGCCCGCCCAACCGTCGGGCAGGCCCTCGTCGAGCCGCATCGCCGGGGTCAGTTCCGACCCGCCAAACCGGGCCCGGGCGAAGCCTTCGACCGCGCTGCGCAGCCGTTCGTCGGTGATCCGCCCGCGCAGTTGCAGCAGGCCCTCGGGGCTGAGCGTGGCGACGAATTCGGGCGGGCCGTCGGGGCTGGCTTCGCCGGTATCGACGGTCTTGACCGGTTCAAGGCGGACGGCAGTCAGGGAGAACACCTCTGGCAGCGACGATTCCAGTTCACCGATCACCCGGTCGAACAGCGCTTGGTCAGTCTCGGCCAGCGCCACCATAGAGATGTCGGCATCCGAAAAGGTCAGCGCGCCGCCGCCAAGCTGTACAAGGGCGGTGATACCGGCGGTCACCGCGTCGGGCCAGCGCGGGCTGGGCACGCCAAGACCCAGCGTGCAATCGGCCTTGCCCTGCAATCCGGCCTCTGCGGCGGCGGCGAGGATGCGGGCGCGGCCTTCGGCCGTGTGGGCAGAGCAGGCATCAAACCGCCCGCCGGTCTGATCGATCAGGAAGCGCAGCGTGAAAGGGGTGATCACCGGGCGCGGCGCCGAGATATCGACCGTCAGGGCAATGCCGTCGGGCGCCTCACTCGCCAGCAGCGTCTCGATCCGACGCTTTTCGGCGTCGCTGTCGGAGATGGCGGTGATCTCGATCCGGTCGGCGGCGACCGAGATTTTCGAGCGCGGCAACTGCCCCAGCGCATCGATTGCAAAGCCGAGAGCCGGGACCCAGCCGCCGGGCACGGGGTAGTCGACGCTTTCCAAAAGGTCGGTGACGTCGGCGCCGTCGGCAAGCTGCTTTATGCTGGCGGCCATGGCGGGCCGGTCCATCGCGGCGGGCACCAGACCGATCAGCGAGATACCGGCGTCATTGCGCAGGATCTCGATGGAGAACCGTGGCGGCACAACCGCCTCGCCGGGGTCGACCTGCATCGCGTCGATCACGCGGGTGCCGTCCACCACCGTGCCGGCCAACCGCAGGGCACGGAACCTGGTGGCCTCGTCGGGCGCGGTGCCGGCCAGCGTCACCTGCAGCCCATCGGCGCCGATCTCGACCCAATCCTGCCCGTCGGCCATCATCACTCTGGCGACCTGCCTTTGCGCACCTTGCTCAATCCGCGCCACGCCCAATATCGCCACCGAAATGGCCAGAAAGGCCGCGGCGACAAGCACAAGCGTCGCTGGGAGGTAGGAGGAAAGGCGCATGCGTGTTTGCAGAAGTCCCCGGGTCTGCCGATATCGCGTTCTTCTTAAGCCGCTGAGTTGAAAGCTGCAATCGCGAGCAACAGCGCGGCGGCAAGAAACAGCACGAGGATCAGCCCGGCGTCGCGGTTGGCGCGGAAAAGCCGCAGGCACATGGCGGCGTCGTCGGTGTTCAACCGACGCATCTGCCAGTTCAAGTGCCAGCCAAAGGCCCAGGGCCCGCCGAGCGCCACGACAAGCGCCAGCAGGTTGGCCGAACCGGACAGCGCAGCGATGATCGCCACCGCAAGAAGGCTCACCGAAAGCATCTGGAACAACAGCAGATAGCGCGGGGTTGCCTCTGCAAAGAGGCGGGCGGTCGATTTCACCCCGATCAGTGCGTCGTCCTCCTTGTCCTGATGCGCATAGATTGTGTCGTAAAACAGGGTCCAGGCGATGCCTGCGAGGTAGAGAAACACCGGCGGCCAGTCCAGGCCTCCGGTGACCGCGGCCCAGGCCAACAGCGCGCCCCAGTTGAATGCGAGGCCCAGAAACACCTGCGGCCACCAGGTGAAACGCTTGGCGAAAGGGTAGATTGCCACCAGCGTCAGAGAACCGATGCCCAGCCAGATCGCCGCGCGGTGAAAACTGAGCAGGACAGCGAACGCGACCAGCGCCTGCAACGCCATCCAGATCGCCGCGCCGGTGACAGAGACCTGCCCAGAGGGGATGGGCCGCGAGGCGGTGCGGGCCACGGCGCCGTCGATGTTGCGGTCGGTGATGTCATTCCAGGTGCAGCCAGCACCGCGCATCAGCCAGGCTCCGATGGCGCAGCCCAGCATCACCCAGGCTTCGGCCCAGCCGAACTGGCCCTGCTGCCCGGCGGCCAGCAACGCGCCCCACCAGCAAGGCAATAGCAGCAGCCAGGTGCCGATCGGGCGGTCGGCGCGTGACAGTCGCAAATAGGGCCGGGCCCATGCGGGTGCCCAGTGGTCGACCCAGTTGCCGCGCACCGCATCGCTAACTTGCCCGCTCGTCTCTGGCGCTTCGCTCATCACTTGCCTATCTTCCCGCCCATGGCGACCTCGATAATCCGGCTCTATGTAGATCATCCGCTCGGCCCGGGGCAATCCGTGCCGTTATCCGGTGACCAGGCACACTATCTTTTTGGCGTGATGCGGCTGTCGGCGGGCGACACGCTGGCCGTGTTCAACGGGTGCGACGGAGAATATCGTGCGCAGGTCGCCGCGGTTGACAAGCGCGGCGGAACTCTGATGGCTGGGGAACAGACCCGGCCCCTGCAGGTGCCGCCCGATCTGTGGCTGCTCTTCGCGCCGATCAAGAAGGCCCGCACCGATTTCATCGTGGAAAAGGCGGCAGAGATGGGTGCGGCGCGTATCCTGCCGGTGCAGACGCAGTTCACCAATTCCGGGCGCATCCGCCGTGACCGGCTGCAGGCGCACGCCATTGAGGCCGCCGAGCAATGCGGCGGCACCTTCGTTCCGCATGTGACAGAACTGCAGAAACTCGACACCCTGATGCGCGACTGGCCCGCCGACCGGCGGCTGGTATTCTGCGACGAGGCTACCGCCGGTGCCCGTGCGCCGTTGCGTGACGCCGGGCATCGCGGGCCCTGGGCGATCCTGATCGGCCCAGAGGGCGGGTTCAGCGATGTCGAGCGCAGCCGACTGACCCGATTGCCCAATGTCACCAGAATCAGTCTTGGCCCGCGCATTCTGCGCGCCGACACCGCGGCCGTCGCAGCGCTGACATTGTGGCAGTCGTCGCTGGGCGATTGGTAGGATTGGATGTGAATTCCGCGACAATCCGGTTTTTGCTAGGAGTTTGTTTCCAAAACCCGATATTAAGGCAACAAAGCGGCTTGATTCTGCCATATCGCCGCCCACGTTGCCTTGCATAAACCCGATAAGAGTTGGCTTGGCCACAATCTGGCCACGGGGCGAAACGAAGACCAAGTGAGGGTGAGAGAGTATGTCGTTCATCAGGCAGGAAGCGTTAAACGGGATCTGGCGCTGGCGTGAAACACTGGTTGGTATTTTTGTCGCTGTCTGCGGCATGTACTGGGCGATCGGCCAGCAAGGCATTCTGGCCGCGGTGGGAATCTCGCTGGCTGTCGTCGGTGCCCTGGTCATCTTTGCAGGTATCCAGCGCACTCGGTTCAGGGTCGGTGCCGGTGGTCCGGGCCTGGTGCAGGTTGTTGAACGCATGGTCACCTACTACGGCGCGATCGAGGGCGGTTCAGTCTCGATCGACGCGCTGGAAAGCGTCCAGCTCGACCCCCGGTCAAAGCCAGCGGCGGAATGGGTGCTGACCGAATCGGGTGGACAGGTCCTGCACATCCCGACCAATGCCGAGAATGCCGAGGCCCTTTTCGACGTCTTCGCCTCGCTTGACGGGATCAGGACAGAGAACATGCTGACCAAGCTGCGCGCCAATCCCGGCAAGCGTGTCGAGATCTGGAACGGCAGTCAGCGGCTGGTGCATTGACTTTGGCGTAGATAGCAACCAGTTCTGCGGTTCACATCGGTTCGCGTCACCCCAAGGGGGCTACGCGAGCTTGCGTCTTTTGCGGCAACAACAATCGGAGCGCTGGCCCCCATGTCCATTCCTCAATCCGGCGGCGGCCCGATCGAGCGGCACGAGCAACTGGCCGAATACCTTTCGTCGGGCTGCAAGCCGCGCGAAGACTGGCGCATCGGCACCGAGCACGAGAAATTCGGCTATTGCAGAGACACCCGCCAGCCGCTGCCCTATGACGGGCCGCGCTCTATCCGCGCCATGCTGGAGGGGCTGCACTACCGGTTCGGCTGGCAGCCGATCCACGAGGCCGACAATATCATCGGACTGGAAAAGGAAGGCGCCAATATCAGCCTGGAGCCGGGTGGCCAGCTGGAGCTTTCCGGCGCACCGCTGGAGACGATCCACCAGACCTGCGACGAGGTGAACGTGCACCTGCGAGAGGTGCAAGAGATTGCCGACGAGATCGGTGTGCGATTCATCGGGCTGGGTGCGGCGCCGGAATGGACCCACGATCAGATGCCGATGATGCCCAAGGGTCGCTACCGGCTAATGAACGATTACATGGACCGGGTCGGAAGCCACGGCAAACAGATGATGTACCGCACCTGCACAGTGCAGGTGAATCTCGATTTCAGTTCCGAGGCCGACATGGTGCAAAAGATGCGCGTCGCATTGGCGCTTCAGCCCGTCGCCACCGCACTTTTCGCCAATTCGCCCTTCTTCGAGGGCAAGCTGAACGGCCACAAGTCCTGGCGTTCGCGCATCTGGCGCTCGCTGGACGACGTGCGCACCGGCATGTTGCCCTTCGCCTTCGAAGAGGGCTTCGGCTTTGAACGCTGGGTGGAATATGCGCTCGATGTGCCGATGTATTTCGTCTATCGCGACGGGAGATATATCGACGCGCTGGGCCAGTCCTTCCGGGATTTCCTGAAGGCAGAGTTGCCCGCGCTGCCCGGTGAAACGCCGACGCTTTCCGACTGGGCCGATCATCTGACGACACTGTTCCCCGAGGCGCGGGTCAAGAAATTCATCGAGATGCGCGGTGCGGATGGCGGGCCGTGGCGGCGCCTTTGCGCGCTGCCGGCGTTCTGGGTCGGGCTGACCTATGACCAGAGCGCGCTGGATGCGGCCTGGGACATGGCGAAAGACTGGGATGCCGAAACGCGCGAAAGCCTGCGGGTCGCGGCCTCTGTCGACGGGCTGGATGCTCGGGTCAACGGGTTGAAGATGATCGAGCTGGCGCGCGAGGCGGTGGCCATCGCCAAGACCGGGCTGAAGAACCGCGCCCGTCCGGGGTTGGGCGGCATGGTGCCGGATGAGCGGCATTTCCTGCACGCGCTGGAGGAAAGCATCGAAAGCGGCAAGTCGCCGGCGGACGAATTGCTCGACCACTATCACGGCGACTGGAACGGTGACCTGAGCCGGGTCTACGGCGAGTACTCGTATTGATGCCGGGCCTCGACCGGTTCGTCGAGGCCCAGGCGTCGGACTATGACACGGCGCTTGCCGAAATCCGGGCAGGGCGCAAGCAAAGCCACTGGATGTGGTACATCTTCCCGCAACTCGCCGGTCTTGGCCGCTCGGCCACCGCGCAGGCCTACGGCGTCGCCGATCTGGCCGAGGCGCGCGCCTATCTGGCGCATGGCGTGCTTGGGCACGGGTAGAGCGGCAACTGGGGGATGGGATGAACGAGATACTGGAAATAGCGGTTTCCGAGGGCATCGCCGAGGTGCGGCTGAATCGGCCACACAAGAGGAACGCGCTGAGCCTGGAGATGTTCGAGGCGCTGGCCGCAGCCGGCGAGCGGTTGAAATCCGAGGCGGGGCTGCGGGCGGTGGTCCTGTGCGGCGCGGGGGGTGATTTCTGCTCGGGGCTGGATATGGAGGTGATGCAATCCCTGGCCGGACGGCTGGAGGAGATGCGCGCCTTGCTGCTGAACCCGCCCGAGGGCGAGGCGGCGAATTTCTTTCAAAAACCCTGCTACGTCTGGCAGGAACTGCCGGTGCCGGTGATCGCCGCCGTCGAGGGCGTGTGCCTGGGCGGTGGCATGCAACTGGCGCTGGCTGCGGATATCCGGCTTTGCAGCCCCGCGGCGCGGCTTTCGGTCATGGAGGCGAAATGGGGACTGGTGCCGGACATGGGCATCTCGCAGAGCCTGCCGAAACTGGTACCCGCCGACCGGGCCAAGGAACTGATGATGACCACGCGGATGGTTTCGGGAAAAGAGGCCGCTTCGCTGGGGCTGGTGACCCGGCTGGAGGACGACCCGCTGGGCGCGGCGCGGACCCTGGCGGCAGAGATCGCCGGGCGCTCGCCCGAGGCGGTGAACGGGATCAAGCGGCTGGTGGATCAAAGCTGGACCATGGCGCCGGGAGAGGCGCTGCGGCTGGAGGCCGAGATTCAGGCGCCGGTGATTGGCGGCGCCAACCAGATCGAGGCGGTGATGGCGAACCTGCAGAAACGGGCGCCAAGGTTCAAATAGTGGCATGTCCTCATGGGGACATACCGCTAAGGTATTGAAATATTTACTGGTACCGCTAACAAATTCGGATTGATCCGAGGCGAGAGCGAGGAGGGCCCGGAAGGGCCCGATGAGCGCTGCTCCGGGCCGACCCTCGCGCGGCTTTACCAGCTAGAGAGCCTTCCCAGATCACAACCATTCCCGCAGCGGAACGCCGTGGATGCGCGACCAGGCTACGGCCCGATCTTGGTAACGACCATATGACCGGAATTGTTGTTGTAGACATGTACCTGGAACGGTTGGCCGTTGCGCACCCAGCCGATCAGCTGACGCGCGCCGGAAGAGGGCGTGTTCACACCGCATCCGCCAGCCCGACAGACTGTCTGGGTCCAGGCGACGGCATGGTCGTCATAGATCATCTTGTTGGGCTCGCCGGGACGGAAACCCCGGTCGATCCAGGTACACTGGCCCGGATCGGGCGCCTGCACCCCGGCGCCCGCGGTGCCGGGCTGAAAGGTGATCTCGACAAACACATGCGGGTTGCTTACCCGTTGACCGGCGACCGCCGACATGTCGCCGCCGCTACGGCAGGTCATGACATAGCTTGTCTGCGCCACGGCAGGCAGCGCAAGCATGCCCAAGGCAAGGGCGGTCAATGCGCCGCGCACAACATGTCTCATAGGTGATTTCATGGGAACCTCTCCGTCTGCGGGCCCCGGCGGAGTACCTGCCCGCTTTACACGCGCGCATCATACCCCATTTTCGCCGCTTCTGTCTTGACGGCGGTCATGGCAAAGGAAATTCACAAGTCGGGGTTCCGGTCGTGCTCGCGTTTGAGAAAGGCGGCGAGCGTTTTGTCAGGTTCGGCGCGAAATCTGCCTTGCGGAGCGGCACTGGCGATCCGGTCGATCCGGAACATGCGGAAATCCTCGCGCACCTCGCACCAGGCCAGCAGGGTCCAGACCTTGCCCCAGAACCCCAGCCCCAACGGCCGCACCAGCCGGTCGGTTCGGGTGTCGCCGGCGTCGCGATAGTCCAGCCGCATCCGGGTGCGGTCTTCGGCCGCCGCTTCCAGACGGTCGATCAGGTCGCGGGTCGCGTCGTCAAGACCAACGGCGGTCATGGCATGGATCTGCACCGCCGCCGCCCGGGCGCGCGCCGCCTCTGGCAGGACGGCATTAATCTTGATCAGCGCCTCTTCGGCGGCCTGCGCCATCTGCAACCCGCCCCAGGCCCGGATCAGGCGGGCGCCGGCCACCAGCGCCACGATCTCCTGGTGCGAAAACATCAGCGGCGGCAGGTCGAACCCGTCCTGCATCACATAGCCATAACCCGCCTCGCCCTCGACCGGCACGCCGGTCGATTGCAGATCGGCGATGTCGCGGTAGATGGTGCGCGCGCTGACCTCCAGCTTTTCGGCCAGCGCGCGCGCCGTCACCCGCCGCCCGCCCCGAAGCGCTTGCACGATCTGGAACAGGCGGTCGGCGCGGCGCATGTTCTATCCGGCCATCTGGAACAGCCCGATCGAGTTGCCGTCGGGATCGGTGGCATAGGCCCAGCGGCCGAAGGGCATTTCAATCACCGGACCCTCGCTGTCGCCGCCGGCGCCGATGCAGCGGGCGCGAGCCTCTTCCACGGTGTCGGGGATCGCCATGTGCACGGTCGGGCCGGTGCCTTTGGCGGCGGGCTTGCCCGTATAGAGATGCCCGGCGGTACCCTCCATCGGCGGGTTGGTGGGGAGCATGGCCATCGGGTTCGGCCCGCTGTTGTCGATCTGCAGGTCAAAGCCGAAGACGGTGTTGTAAAAAGCCACCGCCGCGGTCATGTCGGTGACAGGAATCTCAGCCCAGACGACGGCGTTTTTTGGGGTATGGGACATGTTTGTTCTCCTCAAATCAGTGTCGGTGAGGCCGTTCTTTCATACCCCCACTGACAGCGTTGTGTCAGCATCTGTCATCGGGGGCGGGCAAAAATCGATTTGGGGCTCAAAAGGGATTATGCCCTGATCCAGCCCAGTCCTTCGGCGGTACGGCCCTTGGGGTTGTATTCACCGCTGACGAAGCCGTCATAGCCCTCGGCGTCGAGCGTTGCGAAGAACCCGGGATAGTCAATCTCACCGCCCGCGGGTTCGTTGCGGCCCGGCACGCCGGCGACCTGGATGTGGCGCACCAGGTGGCGGTAGGTGGCCCAGGTTCCCGGCACGTCCCGGGTGATCAGATGGGCATGGTAGGCGTCGAATTGCAGCCCCAGATTGGCGGCGCCGACCTCGGCCAGCACCACCGAGGCCTGTTCGAAATCATGCAGATAATAGCCCGGCATGTCTGTGGCGTTGAGCGGTTCGATGGTCAGGCTTTGCCCGGGCGCCTGGGCCGCGGCCCAGCTGAGGTTGCGCAGATAGGTATCGCGCGCGACCGGGCCCTGGGCCTTGCCGGCCATGATGTGGATGTGCTGCGGCTTCAGCCGGCTGGCATAGCGCAGGGTACGCTTGAAATCGCGGCGGAACCGCTCTTCACCGCCGGGGATGGCGGCAAAGCCACGGTCGCCGCCGGCCCAGTTGGGCGGCGGCGTGTTGATCAGCGCCAGCGGCAGGCCGGCGCGGGTCAGGCGCCGGGTGATTTCGGTCGCAGCGTCGTCATACGGAAACAACACCTCCACCGCGCTGAAACCCGCGTCGGCGGCGGCCTCGAAGCGTTCCAGGAAGGGAAATTCCTTGAACAGAAAGGTAAGGTTGGCGGCAAAACGGGGCATGGCAAAATCCGGCTTTTGACCCGAGATATCCCAAGGCGCGGGTGGCGAAAAGTCCTCAATGCGGTGATGGCGCCGAAAACCGGCAAAGCCGGAGCGATTTCTGCCCCGCATCTGCGCGACGCCCGGCCCCGCTCGACCGGCGTCGCCAGGGCGGGATTGGCGAAAAAGGATATCCTGGCGCCCCGGCTCAGGGCAGTTGCGCTGCCGGGATCACCGCAAAGAAGGCGCCCGACGACCACAGGCCGAACCAGTCTTCGCCGTCAACCGGCGCGACGCTGCCGATATCCACCAGCCGGTAAAAGCTCTTGCGGTCGATCAGCGCCTCCAGATTGGCACGGATCAGAACATAAGGGCTGGGCTCGCCGGTCTTTGGGTCGCGCTCTACCCGGATCGGGTGATCGGGTCCGGCGGCGGCATGGTCGCCGACCTGGGTCTCGAAGGTCAGCACCTGTGCCTCTGCTTGTCCAGCCACCTCGAAATCCACCGCGACGAAGGGCGCGTCGTCGACTGTGATGCCGATCTTTTCGACCGGAGTGACAAGAAAATAGTCGTCGCCGTCCTTTCGCAGGATCGATGAGAACAGCCGAACCAGTTCCTTGCGGCCGATCGGCGTGCCGAGATAGAACCACGTCCCGTCCCGCGCGATGCGCATGTCGAGGTCGCCGCAAAACGGCGGATTCCACAAATGTACCGGCGGCGGCCCCTTTTTGCCGGCCGCCTTGGCCGCGGATGCGAGGTTTTCCGCCGATGGGTTCACAATGTTTTGTCCGGACATGCGTTTTGCCATTTGTGCTTTGCGGGATACCTCCCGATACTGCCCCTATAGCAGGTGCAGGAGCAATGTCATGGCGCAAGCGGAAAATCTGGTAGCCGAGATCGAAGCGCTGGGCGCCAAGATGGTCGAGGCCGAGGCCAGCATCACCAAACGTTTCATCGGGCAGAAGCGGGTGGTCGACCTGGTCATGTCGACGCTGGTCTGCGGCGGGCATGGGCTGTTGATCGGGCTGCCGGGGCTGGGCAAGACCCGGCTGGTCGAGACGCTCGGTACCGTGATGGGGTTGTCCGAGGCCCGCGTCCAGTTCACCCCAGATCTGATGCCTGCGGATATTTTGGGGTCCGAGGTGCTTGAAACCGGCGCCGACGGGTCGCGGGCCTTCAAGTTCATCGAGGGGCCGGTGTTCTGCCAGTTGCTGATGGCCGACGAGATCAACCGGGCCAGCCCGCGGACGCAATCGGCGCTGTTGCAGGCGATGCAGGAACGCTCTGTCACCATCGCTGGCCAACCGCATGCCCTGCCGGAGCCGTTCCACGTGCTGGCCACCCAGAACCCGATCGAGCAGGAGGGCACCTATCCGCTGCCCGAGGCACAGCTTGACCGGTTCCTGCTGCGGATCGACGTCGATTACCCCGAGCGCGGCGCCGAGCGCGATATCCTGCTGGCCACCACGGGTGTGCAAGAGGCGCAGGCGCATCCGGTCTTCACTGCCGAAGAGCTGATGGCGGCGCAGCGGCTGGTGCGGCGCATGCCGGTGGGCGAGGCGGTAATGGAACTGATCCTCGATCTGGTGCGCGCCTGCCGGCCGGGCGAGGCGGAGGCGCCGGAATTCGTGACCCAGTCGGTGGGCTGGGGGCCGGGCCCCAGGGCGGCGCAGGGGCTGATGCTGACGGTGCGGGCCCGAGCGCTGCTGCAGGGCCGGCTGGCGCCCTCGGCAGAGGACGTGGTGGCGATGGCGCGACCGGTCCTGAGCCACCGCATGGCGCTGACCTTCGCGGCAAGGGCGCGTGGCGAGGATCTGGGTGCGTTGATTGACCGGGTCGCCGGAACGGTGACGCAGGTCGAGGCGGCGGCATGAGACCGGGGCAACAACTGCCGTCGGGCAACCAGTCTTTACCGCAAAAGCCCGGGTCCGGAATCGCCGCAAGGATTTCGGGTTTCCTCAAGAAGGTGCGCGCCCGTTGACCACCCCGGCCGAACTTCGCCAGCGCGCCGAGGCGCTGGCCGCGCCGCTGCCCGAACTGCTGGCAGAGGCAGAGCACCTGGCCCAGGCGGTGCTGCTTGGCGCCCATGGCCGGCGCCGCGCCGGTATGGGCGACGAGTTCTGGCAATACCGCCCGGCACGGGCCGGTGACGAGGCGCGGATGATCGACTGGCGGCGTTCGGCCAGGTCAGACGCGCATTTCGTGCGCGAAAAGGAATGGCAGGCGGCGCAGGCGGTGCTGCTTTGGGTCGACGAGGCGCAGTCGATGGGCTTTGCTTCGGGGCCTGACCTGCCGTCCAAGGCCGACCGCGCCCGGCTGCTGGCCCTGGCGGTCTCGGTGCTGCTGATCCGCGGTGGAGAGCGGGTCGCGCTGGCCGCCCTCGGCACCCGGCCGCGGTCGTCGCAGTTGCAGCTTTTGCGCATCGCCCAGCATTTCACCGATGAGGTTGGCAATGAGGCCGCAGAGTATGGCGCGCCGGTGATCCGCATCATGCCGCCGCACAGCCGGGCGCTGTTCGTTTCGGATTTTCTCGGCGATCTGGCCCCGGTTGAGGCGCAGCTGACCCGAGCCGCCGACCGGGGCGTCAAGGGTGTGCTTTTTCAGGTGCTCGACCCGGCGGAAGAGGCGTTTCCATTTAACGGGCGTACGATCTTTCAATCCATGGGAGGCACCTTGCGCCACGAAACACTGAAGGCCGGAGACTTGCGCGACCGCTATCTGCAGCGGCTGGCCGCGCGCAAGGGACAGCTAGCGGATCTGGCCCGTGCCACCGGCTGGCAATATGCCTGCCACCATACCGCCGATAGCGCGCAATCGGCACTGCTGTGGCTTTATGGCGCGCTGGAGCGGCGGCGCTAGATGTTCACGGTCGCGGGCATAGGCTTTACCGCGCCATGGCTGCTGGTGGCGCTGGCAGCGCTGCCGGTGTTGTGGCTCTTGCTGCGCGCGGTGCCGCCGGCGCCGGTGCGGCGGCGCTTTCCGGGCGTGGCGCTGCTGCTCGGGCTGACCGACGACGAGACCCAGACCGACCGGACGCCCTGGTGGCTGCTGCTGTTGCGCATGGCGGCGGTGGCGCTGATGATCCTGGGGTTCGCCGGGCCGGTGCTGAACCCCAAACCCGAGGCCGCGGGTGACGACGGGCCTCTGCTGATCGTCATCGACGGCACCTGGGCCGATGCGCGCGGATGGCCGCGGCGCATCAACCGGGTCGGCGCGGCGCTGGACGAGGCCGGGCGGGCAGGCCGCCCGGTGGCGGTGGTGCGTCTGACCGACCTGCCCGAGGGTGATCTGCCGTTTCAGGCTGCCGGCAACTGGGCCAGCCGCCTTGCCGGCCTGACCCCCGCACCTTGGCAGCCGGATGCGGTCGAGCCGGCCGAATGGGTCGCGGGCCTACCGGATGACGGGTTCGACACGTTCTGGCTGTCGGACGGGCTGGCGCGCGAGGGGCGCGGTGCGTTGCTGGCGGCATTCGAGGCTAAGGGCTCGGTAAGGGTGTTCGAAAGCCCGCGCCCGGTTTACGGGCTGCGCCCGGCCCGGTTCGAGGCGGGTGAAATCGCCATATCCGCCAGCCGCAGCCGCAGCGCCGCCGCGGCGGTGCTGACGCTGGCGGCGCGCGGGCTCGACCCGAACGGGGTGGAGCGGCAGCTTGCGGTTGCCGAACTGGCGTTTGCCGCCGGAAAGGCAGAGGCCGAGACGGCGCTGGTGCTGCCGCCCGAGCTGCGCAACCGGGTCACGAGGTTCGAGTTGACCGGCATCCGTTCGGCGGGCGCCGTGGCGCTGACCGACGACGCGTTGCGCCGCCGCGAGGTGGCGCTGATCGCGGGCCGCGACGACCGCGAAGGGCTGGAGCTGTTGTCGCCGCTGCATTATCTGGAACAGGCGCTGAAACCCAGTGCCGACCTGATCGATGGTGACTTGCTGGATCTTCTGCTGGCCAACCCGGATGTGATCGTGCTGGCCGACGTGGCGACGATTAGCGAGGGCGAGGCGGTGCCGGTGCTGGACTGGGTCGAGGCGGGTGGTTTGCTGCTGCGCTTTGCCGGGCCAAAACTGGCGGCCAGCGATGTCAGCCGGGGGCAGGAGGACCCGCTGATGCCGGTGCGCCTGCGCGCCGGAGGACGCACCATCGGCGGAGCGATGAGCTGGGGCGAACCGAAGGCGCTGCGCGCATTCGCCGAGGGCTCGCCGTTTTTCGGTCTGCCCATCCCGGGCGAGGTGCTGGTGTCGAGCCAGGTGATGGCCCAGCCCGACCCCGAACTGAGCGAGCGGGTAATCGCAACGCTGGCCGACGGTACACCGCTGGTTACCCGCAAGCGGATCGGGCAGGGGCAGGTGGTGCTGTTCCACGTCACCGCCAATGCGGAGTGGTCCACCCTGCCGCTGTCGGGGCTTTTCGTGCAGATGCTGGAGCGGCTGGCGGTCTCGACCCGGCCCGTGCAGCCCGCGGCAGAGGATCTGGCCGGTACGGTCTGGGTGGCGCATTCGGTGCTCGACGCGTTCGGCGCCGTGGGCGATGCCGGCGATATGGCCGGGGTTCCGGGCGACAGGCTGGCCGGGGCGGTGATCGGCGCTGGCATGCCGCCGGGGCTATACGCATCCGGGGACCGCAGCATTGCGCTGAACGTGATGGGCCCCGAGACCGACCTGGCCGCCACCGTCTGGCCCGAGCGCATCGCCGTCGAGGGGCTGGCGGTGCAGCGCGAGACCGCGCTGAAGGGCTGGCTGCTGGCGGCGGCGCTGGGGCTGTTGTGCCTCGATATCCTCGCCTCGCTGTGGCTGACCGGGCGGCTGACCCGCGGGTCGCGCGGCGTGGTTGCGCTGTTGGCGCTGGGCCTGCTGGGGCCGCGGGCCGATGCGCAAGGGGGTGACGATCTGGCGCTGCTCGCCACGTCCGAGGTGGTGCTGGCGCATGTGATCACTGGCGACGAGAGGGTCGATATGGTGGCCGAGGCGGGGTTGCGCGGACTTTCCGACACACTGTGGCGGCGCACCTCGATCGAGCCGTCGAACCCTATCGCGGTCGATCTGGAGACCGACGAGTTGTCGTTCTTTGCCTTCCTTTATTGGCCGGTGACGCCGGGCCAGCCGCTGCCCTCGGTCGAGGCCTATGCCAAGCTCAACCGCTATCTGCGCGGCGGAGGCATGATCCTGTTCGACACGCGCGACGCCGATATCGCGCGCTTTGGACAGGCCAGCCCGAACGGCAGCAAGCTGCAGCGCCTGGCGCGGCCCATGGACATCCCGCCGCTGGAGCCGTTGCCCGACGATCACGTGCTGACCCGGACCTTCTATCTGCTGCAGGATTTTCCGGGTCGCCATGCCAGCCGCGATGTCTGGGTCGAGGCCTCGCCGGCGGATGCCGAGCGGATCGAGGGTATGCCGTTCCGGAATTTGAACGACAACGTGACCCCGGTGGTGATCGGCGGCAATGACTGGGCCTCGGCCTGGGCCATCGACGAGGCGGGCAACCGGATGTTTCCGGTGGGCCGCGGTTTCGCCGGAGAGAGGCAGCGGGAACTGGCGATGCGGTTCGGGGTGAACCTGATCATGCATGTGCTGACCGGGAACTACAAGTCGGACCAGGTGCATGTGCCGGCGCTGCTGGACAGGTTGGGACAATGAGGTGGCGCGCGGGCTGTCGAATTGTGTGCCTGCGGCACGCTTTATGTGCACTGCGTGCGCAATGGGGACTCTGCCCCCAGACCCCCGAGGTATTTAAAAAGAGAAGAAGAATGAACCGGTGATTGGCTCTATCATCTTTGATCCCCTATTGGGATGGCCTCTGGTCTGGGTTGCGCTTGGAGCGGCGGTTCTGTTCGTCGCTGTGGCGGTCTGGCGGGGGCTTGGCGGCTGGTGGCTGCGAGGGCTGGCGGCAATGGTGCTGTTGGCGGCCCTGTTCAACCCGTCGCTGCAGCAGGAGGAGCGCGCACCGCTGAGCGATATCGTGATCCTGTTGGTGGACGAAAGCGCCAGTCAGCGCATCGCCGGGCGGCCGGATCAGGTGGCCGCTGCGATTGCCGCAGTCGAGGCGGAGGTGGCGCAACTGGAGGGTACCGAGTTGCGGGTGGTGGCGCTGGGCGATGGCGATGGCGACCAGGGCACGCTGCTGATGTCGGCGCTGTCGGAGGCCATGGCCGAGGAGCCGCGGGCACGGCTGGCGGGCGCGATATTGCTGTCGGACGGGCAGTTGCACGACGTTGCACGGGCGCCGGAGATGCCGGCGCCGCTGCATCTGTTGCTGACCGGGCAAGAGACCGATTGGGACCGGCGGTTGGTGGTGCTGAACGCGCCGGGTTTTGCCATTCTGGGCGAGCCGGTGACGTTGCGCCTTCGGATCGAGGATCAGGGGGCGGTTCCCGAGGGGCTTGCCGGGGCGGGTGCCGAGTTGCAGATCGCCGTTGACGGAGGCGAGTTGCAGAGCGTTACCGTGTCGGTGGGGGTGGATCTGGAACTGCCGGTGACGCTGGTGCATGGCGGCATGAACGTGATCCGCTTCGTGCTGCCCGAGATGCGGGGCGAACTGACCGACCGTAACAACGCCGCCGTGGTGCAGATCAACGGCGTTCGGGATCGGCTCAGCGTGTTGCTGATCAGCGGCGAGCCACATCCGGGAGAGCGTACCTGGCGTAACCTGTTGAAATCGGATAGTTCGGTCGACCTGGTGCACTTTACCATCCTGCGCCCTCCGGAAAAGCAGGACGGGGTGCCGGTCAATGAGCTGTCGCTGATTGCCTTCCCCACGCGAGAGCTGTTCATCGACAAGATCGAGGAGTTCGACCTGATCATCTTCGACCGCTACAAGCGGCGCGGTATCCTGCCGTCTTTGTATCTCGACAACGTCCGCACCTATGTCGAGGAGGGGGGGGCGGTGCTGGTGGCGGCGGGGCCGGATTTTGCGCAGGCTTCGTCGCTTTACCGCTCGCCGCTGGGAGAGATCCTGCCGGCCGAGCCTACGTCCATCGTGATCGAAGAGGGCTATGCCCCCGGCATCACCGAACTGGGCCAGCGCCATCCGGTGACCGAGGGGCTGGAGGCTTTTGCGCCGGGCGGTGCCGACGGCCCCGGCTGGGGTCGCTGGTTCAGGCTGATCGACATGGTGGCCACGCGCGGCACCACGGTGCTGCACGGCATGGACGAACGCCCGCTGCTGGTGCTCGACCGGGTCGGCGAGGGCCGCATCGCCCTGCTGGGATCGGACCAGGCCTGGCTGTGGTCGCGGGGCTTTGAGGGCGGCGGGCCGCAGCTGGAGCTGCTGCGCCGGCTGGCGCATTGGATGATGAAGGAACCCGAGCTGGAGGAAGAGGCGCTGTCGGCCACGGCAGAGGGCCAGGTGATGACCATAACCCGCAGAACTTTAAGCGAAAAAGTGGATGACGTGGAGATCACCGGACCAGACGGAACGCTGACCGTTCTGCCCATGCAGCAGGTGCGTCCGGGGCGGTTCGATGCCGGTTTCGAGGGGCCGGATATCGGCCTTTACCGGCTGCGCGAGGGCAACCAGGAGGCGGTGATTGCGCTGGGTCCATCGGCCCCGCGCGAGTTCGAACAGACCATTGCCAGCGCCGAATTTCTGCAGCCCGCCATCGACGCCACGCGGGGCGGTGTGATGCGTATAGAGGACGGTCTGCCCGACCTGCGACGGGTGCGGGCGGGGCGGCCTGCGGCGGGGCGCGGCTGGCTGGGGATCACGCCGCGCGGGGCCTATCTGACGGCGGATGTGACGGTGCTGCCGCTGGTGCAGGCGTGGCTTTTTCTGCTGCTTGGCGGGCTGCTGATCACTGGCGCATGGCTGCGCGAGGGGCGCCGCTGAGGCGCCGAAAAAGCCTGTCGGAAAAACGTCGGACTTTTGTCGGACTTCCGTCGGACCGCTATCGGGCCTTAAAACGCCCCGACCCAGACCGCCAGATCGGTCAGCAAGCCGAGATACCACAGACCAAAGCCGCGCGCGGCGTCGGCGGCAAACCACCACAGACCGGCGCAGATCATGGCAAACCCGGCCAGCGGCAGGGCCCAGATGGTGGCGACGGCGAGCGGGGCGATGGCGGCCTTGGGGGCGCTGGCCGGCGCGGCGCGCAGCCAGGCGGCGACGCGGCGGCGCAGGGCCAGCGGCATCAGGCCGTGGATACCCAGCAGGCAAAGCCCGCCATGCAGCGCGGTGGGCAGGATGGTAGAGAACACCATGGCATAGAGCCACCAAT
>JAAELR010000351.1 GCA_024226455.1 Paracoccaceae bacterium | reverse complement strand
TGACCCTGACGCTGGCCGCGAAGTACAGCCGCGCCTACCGCGAGGTTCAGGTCACCACGGCGCTGCACCTGGTCGCAGCGTTGCACGACATCGATCTCGACGCCGCTGGCGATCTCTTCGATGCCGCCCTCGACCTGCAGGTCGAAGGCATCGCCTCGCGAGACGCGGACGGCGCACTGCAGCGCCAGCTCACCGCCGCCGCCGACCGCCTCGCTGCCAACCAGCCCGGAGAGGTAGCATGACGATCCCCGCACTGATCCTCGCTTGCCTGACTGCTGCCGCAGCGGCGCGCTGCCTGTCACGGTCGCTGGCCGCCGCCGAGATGGGCGATCTGCCGGGCAGCGAGCGCTGGCATCGCCGCGCGCTCTGGCCCGGCCTAGCCTGCGCCGCGGCAATCAGCATCGCCATTGCCGGCTGGCTCATGCGCCTGGCCGTCACGCCCTGGCCGCTATGAGGCTTCGATGATCGTTTTCCGCCCGCAATCGCCACTCACGACACCCCGTCCCCCGCAGAGCGGGCGCTGCCATCCAGTGTACGCCGAAATGTCAGGGGACGGGGCCACTGACGAACGCGCCCGGGCGCCCGATCTGGGCCAACTGACCGAAAGAGAAAACGATGGCATTTGATCCCGTATTGGAATTCCCGCTGGCACCCGCGACGACGACCCGCGACCGGGCGGTTGCCATGGGCCGCTGCGGCATCGCGCCCCGCATCGCCGCCGCCAACCTGGGCGTGGCCCCTCCCCGGGTGCAGGCCTGGTACAAGGCGGCCCGCGCCGTCGGCGCAGACATCCTCACCTTCAACCCCGTTCGCGGCCCCTC
>JAAELR010000350.1 GCA_024226455.1 Paracoccaceae bacterium | reverse complement strand
TGGAAAATGGCCGCATAGGGTCAATAACTAAGCTGTCCGGTTTTAGGGACGAAGTTCAGCATCACGGGCGTCACGTTCAAAGACGGAATTGAAACCACCAAACCCGACCAGATCGCTGCATGACCCAAAACTCTCAAACACCAGATTTGACAATAACTCCTCAATGGGCCAGAAAATCTTCAGGTCAATTCAGGCGCAGGAGTATATATTATTTTTTTCTCAAACGGGTGGCAAAATTTGATAATTCCACTGCCGTAGTCGTAACACTCCTCCCACTGGCAATTATCGTTACCGCGTTGGTAATGCTCAACCTGGAACAGGCGATTTTTGATCTGATGGGCGGGATACGCGACGAAACATCAACCGACCATGCTTATGGCTTGCTGTTTTTCATCAGCGTTCTTTCAACGTTTTCAGCGCCGATTTTGTTGATTATGTATGCCCTGCTTGTTTACAAAGCACATCGAGCTACGGACGATTGATCAAACTTGGATTGATCGCGATGAGTGGAGTGCGCGTTCGCAAAGAAGCACTCATGGAGCAGGGTTTAACTCTTCCGGTTTTCGTTGAACGCAGCCGCATTATTGTGCATTTACCGAGTCTATCTTTGTTTACATTGGCAGGACTCACTTCATATGATGTGGAAATCAATTATTTGGAAGTGCCTGATCTGAACGCAGTTGATGGTTTGCCGGGTGAATTCGACGTTGTCGTGATAGCCAGTTATACCGCCCAAATCAAAGATGCCTATTTGCTTTCAGAGCGAAGGATTTCGCTCCTATCCGCAACTGCCCCCCCGTAGCTCGGATCGATCCGGCTTTTGGCGGAAACCTGAACCTGGCAAGGGTCTAGGTCGCGATGCCAAGTGCGCGTTTCACCGCCCTGACCGCGCCCGGCGCGTCCTCTCCGAAGGCCGCGGCACCGATGGTGTCGGCGTATTCCTGGTTGATCACCGCACCACCGATCACCACCGGGGCATCCATGCCTTCCTGCCTGAGGTGGTTCACGACATTGATCATCTGGGGTTTCGTGGTGGTGAGCAGCGCCGAGAGGCAGACCACCTGGTTGCCGCGCTCCACTGCGCTGGCGAATTCCTCGTTCGACACATCCACCCCCAGATCTTCAACCTCAAAGCCGGCGCCCTTCAGCATCATCACCACCAGGTTCTTGCCAATATCGTGCAGGTCGCCCTTGACAGAGCCGATGCAGACCCGGGCCAGCGGCTCGTGATCGGCCGCCGCCAGGATCGGTTCGATGATGTCGATGCCACCTTGCATGGCGCGCGCGGCCACCAGCATTTCGGGAACGAAGACTTCGCCTGCAGAGAACTGGTCGCCGATTTCGGCCATGGCCGGGATCATCGCGTCGCCAAGCAACTGCCCCAGATCCTCGCCGCCATCGCGGGCTCTTGTCACCAGGTCGACCACGGTCGGCCGGTCGCCATCGCAGATCGCTTCGAACAGATCGTCTTTTTCCTCTTCGGACAGCATCGGGTCTTGTCTCCGGTTTTGCATGCGCATGCAATTATGCTGTGGCATGTCAGGAAATCAACACTAAAATTCCAATTCCCTGCGGCCTTGGCCCAGAGGCTTGACGGATGGCCAAGGGGCGTTGTCATCGGGGAACAAGGGATGCGAGGATAGCCCGTCACCAGTCTGCTTATGACCATCGAGAGCGCATGCCGAAGATATCGATCACATCCTATGACGTCGCCCAGGCCGCCGGGGTTTCGCAATCCGCCGTATCGCGGGCCTATTCACCGACCGCGTCCATCGCCGACAAGAAACGCAAACACATCCTGAAGATCGCCAACCAGATGGGTTACAGGCCGAACGCCATTGCCCGTTCGATGTCGTCAGCGCGTTCGGACGGTCGGCAAAGGTCGGGTATCGTGGGCGTGATAGTCACCCGGATACAGGACCCGTTCTTTGCCAACACGATCGCGCTTTTCAGCTCGCTTTTGCAGGCCAAGGGCTGGCACATGCTGCTCTTTACCATCGACAGCCCCGAGGATGTGGACGACGCGCTGCATTCGCTGATGCAGTTCAAGATCGACGGCGTGGTCATCCTGTCGGCGATCCTCAGCGAGCATATGGCCAGGACCTGTCAGGCCAACGGCACGCCGGTCATGCTCTACAACCGCAATGCTTCCGCCGCCGGGATCAGTTCGGTTCAGATCGACAACTATGCCGGCGGGCAGACCGCGGCAGAGGTGTTGCTGAATGCCGGTCACAGCCGCATCGCATTTGTTGGTGGGATCGAGACCGACAAGACGACCCAGGAGCGTGAGCGCGGCTTTGCCGACCGGCTGGCAGAGGCCGGATGTCCGGTGGTTCAACGTGAATTCGGCGATTACACCTTCGACAGCGGCCGCGAGGCTGCGGGGCGGTTGTTTTCCGGGAGAGACCGCCCTGACGCCGTGTTCTGTGCCAGCGACGTGATGGCGCTTGGGGTGCTGCATGCGGCGATGCAGGATATGGGGCTGCGGGTACCAGAGGACTTCTCGCTTGTCGGGTTCGACGACATCCCCTCGGCGGCATGGCCAGGGCACCAGCTGACCTCGATCCGCCAACCGATCCGGCGGATGATCCGCGAGGCGGTGGATATCCTGATTGCCCGCATGGAGAACCCCGAGCTGGCGCCCGCACTGGTCACCTATCCCGGTGTCGTGATCATGCGAGGCACGGTGCGTATGCTGTCAGCCGATTAGGCCCATCGGGCGCGCCCGGTGCGGCAGCCCGGAAATGTCCTCTGGCGTGGCACGGGCCGCGCGCAGCAGCGCGGCGATGCCGGGCGGCATCGGGCAGGCGCCGGGCTCGGGGTGCTGGCGCAAGTGCAATTCCATGAACTCTGCCACCGCGGCGGTCTTTGCCGCCACCAGCATCCGCAAATGCAGATGGAACCGCTTTGCGTTGCAGTCTAGAACCCACGTCTCGGCCCGCACGCGGGCGCCTTGCCTGATCTCGCGCAGATAGAACTTGTGATCCTCCGGAAGGTAGATCGTGCAGCCGGTGCGTTGGCGATAGGCCGCGTCAAAGCCGACCTCGTCCTGCAGCGCGTCGACGGCGAGGCTGAAGACCAGGCCATAGTAGCTGTCGCGCATATGGCCGTTGTAGTCGATCCAGCCGGGCAGGACCGTCTGTTCGAACAGGAACACCCGGCTCATGCGCCCGTTTCCAGCCGGTGGTGATGCCCGCCGATCCAGCCCGTCATGTGCAGGGTACGTCCCGCATGCGGGCCAGGATATCGACGCCCTGCTGGTTCCAGAAATGCAGCAGGTCTATGAACACCCAGTTCTCGGCCAGTTTGGTGCCGTCGCGGCGGTAGATGTCGATCACCCGGAACTCACCGGGTTTCTGCGTCGCCGGCATTCCCATGAACCCGCCGGTTGGCACGGCGGTGAAATTGGGCCAGCCGAAAAAGCCGCCATAGTGGCCCTCGGCCAGCCGGGCGACATGGGTGGTGGCCGAACGTTCGGTGAAACTGGCGCGGAACGGGCCGGAATGCTGTCTGGCATAACGTTCGATGGTGTAGGTCGCGCCAATCCCCGCCGGTCCCCACCATATCATGTCGTCGTTCCAGGTCCGTGCCAGTTCCTCTTCCAGCGGCAGGCCAAGTTGCCATTGCCCAAGGTCGGCGGTCATAGCGTTGATCGCCGCCAGCGTCGCCTCGCCTTCTTCGGGCGGTTGGGCATCGAACATCAGTCCGGTATGGGTCATCGGCCCGGGCTGCACCAGATGCGCGGCGGTCTGGGGCGCAAAAGGCTGCAGCCCGGCCTGCATCATCAGATGCGGAATGTCGAAGAACATCGCTGTTTCGGCGATCTTGCCGTTCTCGACCCGGTTGAATTCGCAGTAGCGCAGAAAGGCCATCTTGCCCGTGGGCGCGATACCCAGCCATGGGGTGTCGAACAGGCCCATCAGATGCCCCATCGAGACCACCCAGACAGAGCGGAAACCGTCGATTTCATTGCGCCCCGCCATGAAGATATCCATGCGCCGCTGCATCCCGGTCAGGGCCAGTCGCAGGGGTTGCCAGAACGATTCGGCAACCTCCTGCGCACCGGTCAGTTCATGGAACGGGTGATAGCCGCGCCAAAGGTAGCCAGACGCAGTCGCGGCCTCGATGACTTGGGGTGTATCGCCGAGGTCGGCTCGGTCCAGCCTGGTGTAGTAGTCGATAACGCATTGTTTTTCCGACTGGGAATTCACCATCTTTGCCTCGTTCCCTCGCGATTCGCGGCGCCTTGCAAGCGTTTGAAGATTTATCTTGCCAAGCTGTTGGTGGCGAGTCTAGGCTATTTGCAATCGTATGCAAAAATACGCGACATGTCTTGGGGAGCGCCGGATGGCGGAAATTCAGCTGCGTAACTTGTCCAAGCGATGGGGGTCGTTTGTCGGCGTCGACAACTTCAATCTGACCATCCGCGACAAGGAGTTTCTGGTGTTGCTCGGGCCTTCGGGCTGCGGCAAGACCACCACGATGCGGATGATCGCCGGGCTTGAGGACGCCACCGAGGGCGATATTGTTGTCGACGGAAAACGCGTCAACGACATGGAGCCCAAGGACCGCGATGTGGCCATGGTGTTCCAGAGCTATGCGCTCTACCCCAACATGAACGTCTTCGAAAACATCCGTTTCCCGCTGAAAGTGCGCGGCGTCGACCCAAAGAGCCATGACACCAAGGTACGGCGCGCCTCTGCCATGGTCGAGCTTGACGAGTTCCTGCACCGCAAGCCCGCCGAGCTTTCGGGCGGTCAACGACAGCGTGTGGCCCTGGCCCGCGCCATCGTGCGCGAGCCCAATGTGTTTTTGATGGACGAGCCGCTTTCGAACCTCGACGCCAAGCTGCGGGTTTCCACCCGGGCGCAGATCAAGAACCTTTCACACGAGTTGCAGGTCACCACGATCTACGTGACCCATGACCAGATCGAGGCGATGACGCTGGCCGACCGGGTGGTGGTGATGAAGCAGGGCGTGGTGCAGCAGGTCGGCACGCCGACCGAGATCTACGACACACCGGCCAATACCTTCGTTGCAAGCTTCATCGGCAACCCGGCGATGAACCTTTTGGAGGGACGTATCGAGAACGGGGCGTTTGTCGGAGAAAACGTGCGCATCGAGGGCTTTGAGTCGCCCGACGGGCCTGTAACGCTGGGCTTTCGCGCCGAGGATGCGGGGCTTGGCGAGGCGGTCGGGCAGGCCGGGATCGCGGCGCCGATCTACACGCTGGAACTGCTGGGCGACGCGACGATGGTGACCGTGCGGGCCGGCGGAGAACTGGTCGCGGTACGCGCGCCCAAGGATTTCCGTGCCGAAATCGGCGACCCGGTGTCGCTGTCGGTTCCAGCGGCGATCTGCCACCTCTTCGACGCAAAGACCGGCGCCCGTTTGGGGCAATGACCCCCGCATGAATGCCCCGGGGCAGGGTGCCCGGGGGTCACGAGAGGGTGTGCGACTGCAAGGCGCATCACTGAATTGAAACAGGGAGAAAGAAATGTTTCTGAAGAAAGTAGCAATGGCTGGCGCGATGTCGCTTCTGGCCACCACGGCGATCTCTGCTTGCGAGATCGGCGCGCGGGTCAGCATCATCGGCAACGAGTTTCCGGCGATCCAGACCGTGGGTGCGGGCGCTGCGGCCTGCACTGGTGCGGAAGTAACCAAGAACCTGACCGCCGATCACAAGGACATCCACGTTCCCGGCATGCAGGGCAACCCGGCGGAATATACTTCGGCGATCGTGGCCAACTCCACCCTCGTTATCTTGATGAATGATGACCTGGTCCGTCCGCTCGACGATCTGGTCGCCAAGCACGGTGGCGCGCTGCAGAAATCTCAGCTGATCACCATCGACGGCAAGGTCATGGCCGTGGCCTTCATGGCCAACGCCCAGCACCTGATGTACCGCAAGGACATCCTGAACGATCTCGGCATCGCCGTTCCGGGCTCGTATGAGGAAATGCTGGATGCCGCCAGGATCATCCGTGAAAAAGGCATCATGGAAAACCCGATTGGTGGCGCCTATGCCGCCGGCTGGAATCTGGCACAGGAATTCAACAACATTTTTCTGGGCTATGGCGGGTCGCATTTCAAACCCGGCACCGCCGAGCCGAACGTGAATTCCGAGGCCGGGGTCAACACGCTGAACATGATGAAGTCGCTTTCGGAATACATGAACCCCGACTTCCTGACCCATGACAGCAACGCCACCAACGCGGAATACCGCGCCG
Organism: Paracoccaceae bacterium; assembly: GCA_024226455.1. Lineage (GTDB taxonomy): Bacteria > Pseudomonadota > Alphaproteobacteria > Rhodobacterales > Rhodobacteraceae > JAAELR01. The sequence goes on along the minus strand of JAAELR010000350.1, from coordinate 14,320 downwards.
GCAACATCGCGCTGCTGAACATGTGGGGCAGCCGTGCCGCATCGCAGACCACCGCCGACGGCGTCACCGATGAGGTCAAGAACGGCCATGCCATCGCCGGGCCGATGACCGTGGGCGGCGGTGCGACGCCAGCCTCGACGCTGTGGTGGGACGGCTGGACCGTGGCCAAGAACATCAGCGACGCAGAGGCAGAGGCCACCTTCATCGCCATGATGAACGGCATCCGCCCCGACATGATGCAGGATGAGGCGATCCGCACCCAGGCCGTCTGGCTGATCGACGGCTATGAGCCGACCGATGCCGCCATCGGCGTCTTCGAGGCCGCCAAGATGGGCACCGTCCCTTATCCGATGGTTCCCTACATGGGCCTGATGCATGGCTCGATCGGCAACGAACTGGCCGACTTCCTGCAGGGCAAGGAAAGCGCAGAACAGGCGCTGGCCGATATCGAAGCCGCCTATGTCGCGGCCGCGAAGGAAAAAGGTTTCCTGCAGTAAGCCTAACGGCGCGGCGGGGTTCCCCCCGCCGCCCCCCGTCCAAAAAAGCGACCGGCCCATGCGACACCGCACCTTTTTCTGGTTCTTCCTGCCGACCGCGTTGGCGATGCTTCTTTTCATCGCCTTCCCGATCGTCTCGGTCTTGCTGCAATCGGTCTTTGCACCGCACCAGGCGGTCTTTGTCGAGGTCGAGAACTGCACGCCGCTGGTTGGCTGCACGACCGAGACCGCGGTCGACCATGACGCCACCAGATCCCTGCGCGAGGCGCAGCCGCTTGGCCGCTTTGTCGGGCTCGACATCTATTTCGACCGGGCGCACCTTGCGTTGACCGAAGTCGGTGAGGCCTGGGCCGGCGCCGATACCTGGGGCGCCTTCTGGGGCAAGGTCTTCAACCTGCCGCTCTACCGGGCGCTCAGCTTTACACTGACCTTCACATTCGTCGTCACCCCGCTGCTGATCGTCTTCGGACTGATGATCGCGCTGGCGGTGAACTCGCTGCACCGGCGCCTCAAGGGGCTGATGATCTTTTTCTCGCTGCTACCGATGATCGTCACGCCACTGATCGGCTCGCTGATCCTGTTTTGGATGCTCGACAGCCGGGGCGTCGTCGGCTCGGCGCTGGTGGCGCTGGCGGGCGATCCGAATTTCTCGCTAAAGGCGTCGACCGGCCTGACCTGGGTCATGTTGATGGTCTACGGCGTCTGGCATGCGGCACCTTTCGCTTTCGTCGTGTTTTACGCCGGGCTGCAGACCCTGCCCAAGGACCAGCTGGAAAGCGCCATGATCGACGGCGCCACGCGCTGGCAGCAGGTCAAATACGTGGTGGTTCCGCATCTGATGCCGCTGGTGACCTTCGTGGCGCTGATCCAGCTGATGGATAATTTCCGGGTCTTCGAGCCCATCGTCGGCTTCAATGCCCCGGCCCATGCCACCAGCCTCAGCTGGATCATCTTCAACGACCTCGGCGGCGAGACGCGCCAGCTTTCCGCCGCCTCGACCACGTCGGTGCTGACCATAATCGGCGTCGCCATCCTGTTGTCGCCGGTGCTGGTGCGTACCTGGCACGATTTCAAGCAGAAGACCTGAAGCCATGAGTGTTAAAGCGCAACGACGACCCCTTGGCCTGCAACTGGCGATCATCGGCTTTGTGGTGCTGTGGTTCATTCTGGCGGCCTTTCCCTTCATCTGGACCGTCTGGGGGTCGTTCAAGGTCGAACTCGACTTTTTCTCTATTGCCGACTGGACCAATGTCCTGACCGGCGAACGCACCAGGGCTGCCTATGGCCGGCCCTTCACCGGGGCGGGCTATAACGGGTCGTGGGTGCAGGAAGAGTTCTGGCGCAACGTGCTGAATACCCTGATCGTGTGCTTCTTCGTGGTCTGTACCTCGCTGACCATCGGGACGCTGGGGGGCTATGCGCTGTCGCGGTCATCCTACCGCTACACGTTCTGGCTGCTGATCGCGGCGCTGATCTTTCGCGCCATGCCGCCGATCACGCTGGTGGCGGGCTATATGCTGCCGTTCTTCGAATGGAACGTCTGGGGTATCCTGCCCACCACGATCATCGTGCTGGTGGCAATCAACCAGCCCTTCACTTTATGGATGCTGCATTCGTTCTTTCAGAAGATCCCGAAAGAGCTGGATGAGAGTGCCAAGGTCGATGGCTGCACCCAGTTTCAGGCGTTCCGGCATGTGATCATCCCGGTGATGTGGCCCGGGGTGATCACCACCGGCCTCTTCAGCTTTCTGCTGGCCTATAACGATTTTGCCGTTACCTCGATGCTGCTGTCGGAATCGAACCGCACCATGGTGCCAGAGATTGCCGCCTATCTCGGCACTACCTATACCGAGGGCAACGTGATGTTCGCGGTCGCCGCCGTGGTCTCGGCCACCGTGCCCCTGTTCATTCTGGTGATGTTCTTTCAGCGTCAGATCGTTTCGGGGCTGACCGCGGGGGCGGTCAAGGGATGAGCCTGCCCCGACACAACGCCCGCCCACCCACCCCGTTGCGTCGGGGCAGGCCCATCCCCCGGGCGGGGGGGGCGGCGAGATGATGACGAATGGGGACAAGGCGGCACTCAGGGCTTATTCGCAGGCTTGCCGCTTGTCTGCACAGGGCGGCCAAGACGCTGCCGTGAGCAGCTTTTTCGCGCCCGATGCAGCGATCAACATGGTGCACCCCATCAACGGCTTGACCGGCCCCGACGCTTGTATGGCCCGGTTTCTGATGCCGTTGCACGCCGCGTTCCAGAACTTGGTGCGCAGTGACGACCCCGCCCGCAGCGGCTCTTCGGTCGGGATGGTCACCGCGATGCAGCGCGGCCTTGCCACCGAAGACCAGGCCTGGCGCCGGGTCTATGTGCCACATGTGCTGTTGCAGATGGGTTGTGATGTCTTCGCAGAACTCAGAGAGGCCGCATGAAAGGATCGCGCCCCGAACAGGCGGTTCTTAGCCGCGATACCGACATGTCGAAGACCGACCAGACGCGGGCGGTGATCGAGGGCATGGTCGACGGCCTGAACGACCACCGTATCGGCGATATCGGAGAGTTTTTCGCCGACGGGTTTCGCTGGATGGGCAATACCGGTTGCGGCACCAAGACCGGGCTGACCGAGTTTCAGGACAACTGGCAGCGTCCGTTTCAGGCGGCGTTTTCCGACAAGACCTGTATCGACGAGGCCCGGCTCTTCATGGGCGAATGGGCCGCGGCATTCGGACGGCAGGAAGCCACGCATTCGGGCACCTTCCTGGGCATCGCCCCCACTGGCAAGCGGGTCGAGATCCGCTATATGGATTTCTGGAAGGTCGAGGACGGCAGGATCACCGACAACTGGGTCAGCGTCGATTTTGCCCATGTGGCGGCGCAACTGGGCGTGGATATCTTCAACGGCGAAGGTTGGGAAGCATTTGACCGGGGCGAGCGTGTGCCGCCGCGGCCTGACAAGTGAGGATCGCAGAATGGCAATCGATTATCTCAAACGAGGCAAACCAGAGGCAGACCGGGCAGAGGACGATGCAAAGGTTGCGGCAGTCGTTGCCGCGACGCTGAAAGAGATCGAGGCGCGCGGCGATGCGGCGGTGCATGATCTGGCCGTCAAGTTCGACGGCTATGACCGCCAAAGCTATCGTCTGTCGGCGGCCGAGATCGAGGCAATTGTCGCCAAGGTGGCTCCGCGCGACATGGAAGACATCAGGTTCGCCCAGCAACAGGTGCGCAATTTCGCCCAGGCGCAGCGCGACTCGATGCTGGATATCGAGGTCGAAACCCTGCCCGGCGTGATCCTGGGTCACAAGAACATACCGGTGCAGTCCGTCGGCTGTTACGTCCCTGGCGGCAAGTTTCCCATGGTGGCCTCGGCGCATATGTCGGTTGCCACCGCTTCGGTCGCGGGCGTTCCGCGCATCATCGCCTGCACCCCGCCATTCGACGGCGCACCCAATCCGGCGGTGATTGCCGCGATGCATCTGGGCGGCGCGCATGAGATCTATGTGCTGGGCGGCATTCAGGCGGTGGGCGCCATGGCGCTGGGCACCGAAACCATAGACCCCGTGCACCTGCTGGTCGGCCCCGGAAACGCCTTTGTGGCCGAGGCCAAGCGGCAGCTTTTTGGCCGTGTGGGCATCGACCTTTTCGCAGGCCCCACCGAAACCATGGTCATCGCCGACGACACGGTCGACGCCGAGATCTGTGCCACCGACCTTTTGGGCCAGGCCGAGCATGGCTATGACTCGCCAGCGATCCTGGTCACCAATTCGCGCAGACTGGCGCAGGAGGCCCTGTCAGAGATTGACCGGATCCTCGAAATCCTGCCCACCGCCGGCACCGCGCGGGTCAGTTGGCAGGACTATGGCGAGGTGATCGTTTGCGATACCTACGACGAAATGCTGGCCGTGGCCGATGATATCGCATCCGAGCATGTTCAGGTGATGACGACCCGTGACGACTGGTTTCTCGAAAACATGACCTGCTATGGCGCGCTGTTTCTTGGCCCCCGCACCAATGTGTCGAACGGCGACAAGGTAATCGGCACCAACCACACGCTGCCTACGAAAAAGGCCGGGCGGTATACTGGTGGGCTGTGGGTAGGCAAGTTCCTGAAAACTCACAGCTATCAGAAGATCCTGACCGACGAGGCGGCGGCGATGATAGGTGAATACGGCTCTCGTCTGTGCATGCTGGAGGGGTTTGTCGGGCACGCAGAGCAATGCAATATCCGGGTGCGCCGCTATGGTGGCCGGAACGTGCCCTATGGCGCGGCGGCAGAGTAGAGGCAACCCACGCGATGGCAGACAAGCTGGAAACCAACCAGCGCAACAAGGCCCGCGCCCGCGCATTCTGGGATGCGTTGGATGCCACCGGGCCCGAGGCTGCGGCACAGGTATGCGCCAGCCATCTTGCCCCGGATCTCACCTGGGACGGCCCGGCGCCGTTGCGGCGCCAGGTGGGGCCAGAGGCTCTGGCGGAGGCGTTCTGGCAGCCGCTGAAACGGGCGATCCCCGATCTCAGGCGGCAGACCCACATGTTGTTCGGCGGCGCCTCATCGGGCCGGGTCGATGGCGGCCCCGACGGGGGGATGTGGGTTTGCGGCACCGGCTATCTGACCGGCACGCCGGTCGGCACGTTTCTGGGCATACCGCCGACAGGGCGGCCGGTGCGCATCCGCTGGGGCGAATTCCTGCGCATTGAAGACGAGGCGATGGTGGGCGCGCAGCTGATCGTCGATTTCATCGACTGGTTCGACCAGATCGGTCTGCCGGTGCTGCCGCCTCCACGCGGCGCGGCGCATGTCTGGCCGGCACCCACCGGCTTTGATGGCGTGCTGCTGCACGATCAGGACAGCGCAGAGACCGCCGCAAGCTTGCAACTGGGTCGCGACCTGCTTTATGGCGGGCTGAACCGGTTCGATGAAAGCGATGTCACCAGCATCGGTATGGCTCGCTTCTTTCACCCCAACGTCAAATGGTACGGCCCCGGTGGCATTGGCGCCTGCCTGTCGCTGGAAGAGTTTCAGGCCCTGCACCAACGCCCTTGGTTGACTGCCTATCCCGACCGCAAAGTGCAGGATCTCGCATCGCTCTTTGCCGAAGGCCGGCTGGTCGGCGCCTCGGGCGTGGTTGGCGTGATCGGCACGCATCAGGGGCCCTATCTGGACCAGCCCGCCACCGGCAAGACCATCGAATTCAGCGGGCTGGATTTCTGGCTGCGCAGCGGCGACAGGTTCACCGAAAACTGGGTGTTCGTGGACATGATAGATATTTTCGCGCAGTTCGGAACAGACCTTTTCGCGCGAATGCGGGCCCAGGCCGGGGCAAGGGGGATGGCGGCATGAGAGAGTTTCCACAGACGCCGTCCTTTAGTCTTGCGGGCAAGCGCGCGCTGGTTGCCGGGGCCTCGTCTGGCATCGGACAGGCCTGCGCGGTGGCGCTGGCCGAGCATGGCGCGCATGTGGTGCTGTCGGCCCGCCGCGGCGACAGGCTGCGCCAGACGGCCGCATCCATGGCGGCGAAAGGCTGGCGGGCTGAGGTGCTGGAACTGGATGTCTCGGATGTAGAGACCACCCAGGCAGCAGTGGCACGGTCGGACCCGTTTGACATTCTGGTCAATTCCGCCGGTCTGGCGCGCCATTCAAAGGCGGTCGACACCACGCCCGAGGATTTCGACGCAGTGATGGCGGTTAACACGCGCGGCGCCTATTTCCTTACCCGCGCGGTGGCGCAGGGGCTTATGGCGGCGGGACGGCCCGGCTCGCTGATCAACATTTCCAGTCAGATGGCACATGTCGGCGGGCTCGACCGTGCGGTCTATTGCGCCAGCAAGCACGCGGTCGAAGGCTTTACCAAGGCGATGGCGCTGGAGTTCGGCCCGGCGAAGATCCGCGTCAACACGATCTGCCCGACCTTCATCCTGACGGATCTGACGCGCGCCACCTTTGACGACCCCGAGCGGCGGGCCTGGGTGCTGGACAAGATCAAGCTGGGCCGCGCCGGCGAGGTCGAGGATATCATGGGTGCGGTTGTCTATCTGGCGTCGGGGGCTTCGGGGCTGGTCACCGGCACGTCTCTGATGATCGACGGGGGCTGGACGGCGGACTGATGGGAGTGACCAAGGTGACATCGGCAGAGGTGGCGCGCCGCGCGGGTGTCAGCCAGTCGGCGGTCAGCCGGGTTTTCACCCAAGGCGCCTCTGCCTCGCAAAAGACAATCGAAAAGGTGCGCAAGGCGGCGGCAGAGCTTGGCTACCGCCCCAACGTGCTGGCCCGGGCCATGGTTTCCGGCAAGAGCCGGATGATCGGGCTGGTGGTGGCCTATCTGGAAAACCAGTTCTACCCCGAGACACTGGAGATGCTGTCGAACGCCCTGCAGGCGCGCGGCTATCACGTTCTGATCTTCATGGCCTCGAAGACCGCCGGAAAGATCGACGGCGTGGTCGAAGAGATCCTCGACTACCAGGTCGACGGCATCATTGCCGCCTCGGTGGCGCTGTCGTCGGAACTGTCGGCGCGCTGCCGGGCCGCCGGGGTGCCCATGGTGCTGTTCAACCGAAGCCAGGACGACCCGGCGATGTCGGCGGTGACCTCTGACAACCGGTCCGGCGGGCGCAAGGTGGCAGAGTTCCTGCTGGCGGGCGGGCATCGCAGGATCGGCTATATTGCGGGCTGGGAAGGCGCCTCGACCCAGCGCGACCGCGAGGCGGGGTTCGTGGCCCGGCTTGCCGAAGACGGGCGCGCGCCGCATGCCCGCGAATTGGGAGACTTCATGATGGAACAAGCCCGCGAGGCAACCCGGCGTTTGTTCTCCCCAAGTCGTGAAAACGGCCCGCCCGACGCGGTCTTCGTCGCCAACGATCACATGGCGCTGGCGGTGATGGACACGCTTCGCTTCGAACTTGGGCTGGCCGTGCCGGGCGATGTCTCTGTGGTCGGCTATGACGATGTGCCCGCTGCATCCTGGCCAGCCTATGACCTGACCACCGTGCGCCAGCCCGCAAACCGCATGGTGACCGAAACCGTCGAGATCCTGCTGGAAGAGATCGAAGGCGAGGGCGCGCAGCCCCGCAAGGTGGAAATCGACGGCCCGCTGATCCTGCGCGGCTCGGCGCGGATACCTGAAGGATGGAACGCATGAATGGGTTCGACCCGAAATTCAGGGATTTCCCGGACTATATCCTGGGCATCACCAAAGAGATCTGGGAACAGCGCGGTATCGCCACCCTGCACGACTACTACGCGCCCGATATCGTGGTGCGCTCGCCGGGCTCGGTTGTGACCGGCAACCAGGGCGTGATCGCCGCGACCATGGCGACGCTGGCCGAGTTTCCCGACAGGCAGCTTCTGGGCGAGGATGTGATCTGGTCGGGCACGCCCGAGGACGGCATGCTCAGTTCGCACCGCATCCTGACGACCGCGACGCATCTGGGCGACGGGGTTTATGGCAAGGCAAGCGGGCGCAAGCTGGTCTACCGGGTCATCGCCGATTGCCACGCCATCAACAATCAGATCAACGACGAATGGCTGATCCGAGACCAGGGCGCCATCGTGCGGCAGATGGGCTGGAAGCCCAGGAAATATGCCCGGGACCTGATCGCACGCGAAGGCGGGCCCGAGACCTGCGTGCAGCCGATGTGCCCGGCGACCGACCTCCCCGGGCCTTATGCCGGTCGCGGCAACGACAACGAGTGGGGACAAAGACACGCCGATATCCTCAACCGCATCATGGCCGCCGACATGGCCGCAATACCTGCCTTGTACGACCGCGCCGTACAGTCGCAATACCCCGGCGGCCAAACCGGCCACGGGCATCAGCCGGTAGACCGGTTCTGGATGGCACTGCGCGCCGCATTCCCGGCAGCCAGGTTCGAGATCCACCACCAGATCGGCCGCGACGATGCCGTGATGCCGCCCCGGTCCGCGATCCGCTGGTCTTTGCACGGCAGGCACGACGGCTGGGGCGCATTCGGCAGGCCGACCGGCGCCGAGGTCTATGTGCTGGGCATCTCGCATGCCGAATTCGGTGCACTTGCGGGCGCAAGGCCGACATTGCGCCGCGAATGCACCCTGGTCGACGAAACCGCGATCTGGAAACAGATCCTGCTTCACACCGGATGACTTGAACGATTTCAGCAGGGTCGCGATCAGAAAACGGCGCTGCCGGAAATGGATCGCCGCGTGGTATGGTGCGGTGCGCCCCCAGGGAAAATGCGGGGGCTGACAAAGCCCGAACTTCGCAGAATGGCCCGAAAGGGCAGGCACCTTCTGCCACTCCGCGTCCTGCTTTACCCGCATCTTCTGGCGAAAAAAGCTCTGGACAGATGCCGGGACAAATTGCTTGACTGAGCGTCGACCGGGCGAAGCCCGGGACGTCGCGTCGCCCATGTGAAAAGACAATTGCGCTGCGGCTGGTAGAACCGGGAGTAGTCGATGAGCTACGATTTCGTAGTGGTGGGCGGAGGGTCTGCCGGGGCGGTCGTCGCGGCGCGACTGAGCGAGGATCCGCAGGTCGAGGTCTGCCTGCTGGAGGCCGGAGGACAGGGAAAAAGCGTTCTGGTACGCGCGCCCATGGGGGTTGTGGCGATGCTGCCGGGATACGGCAAGCTAAACAACTGGGCCTTCAAGACAGAACCGCAACCGGGGCTGAACGGCAGGCTGGGCTATCAGCCGCGGGGCAGGGCGCTGGGCGGGTCCTCCGCGATCAACGCCATGCTCTATGTGCGCGGGCAGGCGGCGGATTACGATGGCTGGGCCGCCGAGGGCTGCGACGGCTGGAGCTGGGATGAGGTGTTGCCGTATTTCCGGAAAGCCGAAACCAATGAACTCGGCGAGGATGACGCGCATGGCGGATCGGGCCCGCTGCAGGTTTCGCAGCAGCGCGCGCCACGGCCAATTTCGAGTGCCTATGTCAAGGCCTGCACCCAGATGCAGATGCGCGAGACCGGCGACTTCAACACCGGCGACAATGAAGGCGCCGGCATCTTTCAGGTGACCCAGTACCACAGCAAAGAGCGCAACGGCGAGCGCTGCTCGGCCGCTGCGGCCTATCTGCACCCGGTCAGGCACCGGCCCAACCTGACGGTGATCACCCGGGCGCACGCGACCAGGTTGATTTTCGAGAGCAAACGCGCCGTGGGCGTGGCCTTTAGGCACGACAAGCAGGAGCGGCAGGTGCGCGCCACCCGAGAGGTTGTGCTGTGCGGTGGGGTCTTCAACTCGCCGCAACTGATGCAGCTGTCCGGTGTCGGCCGGTCCCAGGACATCCGCTCGCTGGGCATCCATATGGTGCACGACCTGCAGGGCGTGGGCCAGAACCTGCAGGACCATGTGGATTTCATCCTCGCCTACAAGACCAGGGACCGGGACAATGTCGGGTTTGGCCTGCGGGCGGGGGCCAGGCTGCTTGGCGATATCCTGAAATGGCGCCGGCACGGCAATTCCATGCTGGCCTCGCCGCTGGCCGAGGCGGGCAGTTTCTTCAGGACCGACCCCAACCTCGACCGCCCCGACGTGCAGAACCATTTCGTGATCTCCATCGTCGACGACCACGCGCGCAAGCTGCACCTGGGCAATGGTTATTCCTGCCATGTCTGCGTGCTGCGCCCGCATTCGCGCGGCCAGGTGTTCTTGAAATCCGCCGACCCGATGGCCGATCCTGGCATCGACCCCAAATTCCTCAGCGACGACCGCGACCTGCAGACGCTGATCAGGGGTGCCAAGATGACCCGTGCCGTGCTCGAAGCGCCGGCGATGGCGAAATACAGGCACAAAGAGCTGTTCGGGCTTGACGACCACACCACGGATGCCGAGTGGGAGCAGCATATCCGAAACCGCGCCGACACGGTCTATCATCCGGCGGGCACCTGCCGGATGGGTGTCGATGACTTGGCCGTGGTCGACCCGCAGCTTCGGGTGCACGGGCTTGAAGGGTTGCGCGTGGCCGACGCCTCGATAATGCCGAGCGTGGTTTCGGGCAATACCAACGCCCCCACCATCATGATCGGCGAGAAATGCGCCGACATGATCAAGGCCGGGCTCGCCGGTTGACTATTTCGACCCGCCCCGCCGGGGTGGTCATCGATCCGTTTGAGAAGAAGGGAAAACCATGCTGGGCTCGATGATGAAACGCGACCTGCTGATCAGCGATCTTCTGGTGCATGCGGGCAAGTACCATTGCGACACCCGGATTGTGTCGCGGCAAACCGACGGCTCTATCACCACCACCAGCTGGGGCGAGGTGTCGGTGGATGCACGGCGGCTGGCCTCTGCGCTGGAGCGGCTGGGCTGCGCCATGGGCGACCGGATCGCCACGCTTGCCTGGAACAACGCGCGGCATCTGGGTATCTGGTTTGCGGTCTCGGGCTCTGGCAGGGTGTGCCACACGCTGAACCCGCGCCTTTTCCCCGAACAGCTGATCTTCATCATCAACGATGCCGGCGACAGGGCGCTGTTTTTTGACAGGACCTTCATGCCGTTGATCCTGGCTATCCGGGACCGGCTGCGGACCGTAGAGCACTTTATCGCCATGGGCCCGCGCGATGACGAGGTGACGGCGGCGGTGCCCGATGCGCTGTTTTTCGACGAGCTGGTCGGCGATGGCGATGCGGGCTATGTCTGGCCGACATTTGCCGAGGATACCCCGTCGTCGCTGTGCTATACCTCGGGCACCACGGGAAGCCCCAAGGGTGTTCTGTTCCATCACCGCTCGACGATGCTGCACACATTCGTCATTGCGCAAAGGGATATGGTGGGGATGTCCGCCCGCGACATCGTGCTGCCGGTGGTGCCGATGTTTCATGCCAATGCCTGGGGTGTGCCCTACATAGCCGCCATGTGCGGGGCCAGTCTGATCATGCCCGGGTCCGGGCTGGACGGCGATAGCCTTGTCGACCTGATAGACGACTATGGCGTGACGCTGGCGCTGGGGGTTCCTACCATCTGGCAGATGCTGCTGGCTTCGGCAAAGGCCAGGGGATCGACGTTGCCAAGCCTCGAACGCAACGTGATCGGCGGGGCCGCCGCGCCGCCCTCGATGATCGAAGAGTTCCGCGACAGTTTTGACTGCGAAACCCTGCACGGCTGGGGCATGACCGAGATCAGCCCCGTGGCCACTCTGAACCAGGTCAAGGCCGGGCATGGGGCTCTTTTGCCCGACGAGATGACCCTGCTGCGCAGTGGTCAGGGCCGGCCTGCGTTCGGTGTCGACATGCGGCTGGTCGATGACGACGGCAACGTTCTGCCCCATGATGGCGAAACCCAGGGCGCATTGCAGGTGCGCGGCCATTGGGTGGTCGAGACCTATTTCGGCATGGCAAGCACGGCGCTAACCGACGACGGCTGGTTCGATACCGGCGACGTGGCGACGGTCGATCCGGATGGGTACATGGTGATCCGCGACCGCACCAAGGACATCATCAAGTCCGGCGGCGAATGGATTTCCTCGGTCGAGCTTGAGGGCATTGCCATGGGTCATCCTGGCATTGCCATGGCGGCGGTGATAGGCGCGGCGCATACGAAATGGGACGAACGCCCGGTTGTGGTCGCGGTCCGGGCCGAGGGCGCCGAGGTGACCGAGGCCGCTGTGCTGGCAGAGTTCGAAGGCAGGATTGCCAAATGGCAGATACCGGACGCGGTGATCTTCACCGACGAGATCCCGCTCTCCGGCACCGGCAAGATGCTGAAGAACAGGTTGCGCGAGCGGTTCGGAAATGCCCTGGCCGGAAGAGGAGCCTGAGATGGACGGCGCTCAACTGACGCTCGAGAACCAGCCCGAGTTCTTTGGGGAATATGAGGCCGCACTGGCCAATCTGGACGCTGCCAAAGACGGTTGGGCACGCAGTTCGCTGGCCGAGCGGATCGGGCTGTTGACCCAGATGAAGCACACGATCATGCAGGTCGCCAAGGACTGGGCCGAAACCTCGGCCCGTAACAAGGGGCTCTCTGCGGGGACCCCGGTGGCGGGCGAGGAATGGATCACCGGTCCCTATGCGACCATGGCCGGGGTCAACGGTCTGCTGCACACGCTGTCGCAGATGCCCGGCAAGGCGTTCGCCGATAAGTTGCGCAAACGCGAACTGCCGACCGGACAGCTTGCGGTGCAGGTGCTGCCGGCGTCTTTCTGGGATCACCTGCTTTTTTCAGGGGTCCGGGCCGAGGCCTGGATGCTGAAGGGCGTGACCAGGGACAACCTCAAGGACCATGCCGCCACCGCCTATGACCAGCCCGAGGCCGAGCGCAAAGGCAAGGTGGCCCTGGTTCTGGGTGCCGGCAACGTCACCGCGATCACGCCGCTTGACGTGATGCAAAAGCTGATCGTGGAAAACCAGGTGGTGATCCTCAAGATGAACCCGATCAACGACTACCTGACAGATCACTACAAGATCGCCATGAAGCCCCTGATCGACGCCGGCGCCCTGCGCATCGTCAGGGGCGACGCCGCGGGCGGGGCCTATCTCAGCGATCACCCGCTCGTCGAGGAACTGCACATCACCGGCTCGGACAAGACCCACGATGCGATCGTTTGGGGCGTTGGCCAGGAGGGTGAGAGCAATCGCAAGCAGGGCACGCCCCGCAACCCCAGGCGCATCACCTCCGAGCTGGGCTCGGTCAGCCCGACCATTGTGGTGCCCGGGCCATGGAGTGCGGCCGACATCCGCTATCAGGCCGAACATATCGCCACCATGAAACTGCACAATTCAGGGCATAACTGCATCGCCTGTCAGGCATTGATCATGCCCGGGGGCTGGGATCTGGGTTCGCGGCTGATGCACGAGGTCAGGCAGGTCGCCACGCGCTCCACCCGCCCGACATGGTACCCGGGCACCGGCCAGCGGCTGCAAACCCATTGCCAGCATGGCGGCGCGGTCCGCAAGGTCGGTCGCGGCGATGCGGCGCCGCCCCTGGTGATCAGCGATCTCGCCGGGCACAGCCACAACCGTGAAAACGAAGTGTTCGGCCCGGCGCTTGGCACTGTGGAACTCGATGCACCGGACCCCGAAACCTATCTGCGTGCGGCCATCGCCTATGCCAATGATGCGCTTTGGGGAACGCTGGGGGCAAACATCCTGATCCACCCCCGTACCATCTCAAAGATCGGCAAGGCGAGGTTCGAGTTGATCGTGGCCGAGTTGAAATACGGCACTATCGCCGTCAACGCCTGGTGCGGTATGGGCTTTCTGATTACCACCTGTCCGTGGGGCGCCTATCCGGGTCACACGCCCGACGACATTCAGTCGGGTAGCGGCACGGTGCACAATACCTTCATGCTGGAAAATACCGAACGTGTGGTGTTGAGGGCGCCGTGGCGGCCGTTCCCGCGCGGGCTGTTGTCGCTGCAATTCACCCTGCTGCCGCGGCCACCCTTCTTCATCACCAACAAACGGCAGCACAAGATCGGCAGGGCGCTGACCGAGTTTCAGTACAAACCCAACTGGCGCAGGCTACCGGGCATCCTGTGCAACGCGCTCTTGGGTTAGCGGGAACGCGCCGCAGGCTTGCATCTCTTCGTCTGTCAGAAACTCTGGCAGTTCGGCGGCCAGATCCTTCAGCATCGGCCCGTAGCGGCGCCAGCGCGCCACGGCGTCGGAATAGATCGGCTGGCGCACCTGCGACAGCGATGCGGTGTTGACCTGGGAAAACGACGCCTTGAAATCCAGAACCTCGGGCGTCCAGTCCAGCCCGACGAAATCGAGCACCGCGCGCAACTGCCCTTCCGGGTCGGCGATCACCTCTTCATAGGAAACTTCCCGCACCCGGTCTGGCAGGCATTCGCTCCAGTGCCGGGCCATCTTGTCGAACTCTCGATAGACGATGCCGAGGTTCTTGAAATCGCTG
>JAAELR010000349.1 GCA_024226455.1 Paracoccaceae bacterium | reverse complement strand
TGGGTGCTACCTCGGTGAAGCCACCGCCGTAAGCGGAGGCAAATATGGATTTGCCGTCACCCGGCGCATTCCACTGGCACAGCGCCCATGCACCGTCGAGGTAGTGTTCGCGCCGCACTTCGTGCTCGGCATCCTCACCTGGGCTCGTGCCAAAGCAGCATTCATCGGGAGGCAAGGCGCGTCTCGGCAAGGTCTCCAAGGAAGGCCAGGTCGACATTCGCCGACTACTTATCATTGGCGCAATGTCGCGTATTAGCTGGATGGGTCGAAAATCTATCCAGGACGGCTCCTGGTTGGACCGAATGATGAAGCGCAAACCAAAGATGCTTGTCGCGATCGCACTGGCGAACAAGATGGCACGGACCATTTGGGCCGTGCTGACGAAAGAAGAAGATTATCGAGATCCGGCTAAGACTGCGGCTGCCTGAGAATTGACAGGCGACGCAATCTGAAGCCGGAAACTTGGGGGTGAGAAGGCGATGACTTGAATGGGCAAAATGATCGAACAGATCTGGATTGGGAAAACCAGTAGGTTTCATAGAGACTCAAAGCTCGTGTCCGAGATTTGGACCCAATCCGCTGATCACCATACCGGCCCGCGGCTTCTGAAAAAGCCGCACATTGAGGCCTGACAGAAGACCGCACTCGATCACCCTCCTAGACAGTCAGATACTTCTTGCATCCCGGGCGGCAACCACAGAAGAAACCTGCACCTTATCGGTCTTCCGCTTTTGCAACCGGGTCTCGCCATGCGGCGAATGTCGCCTGCATCCTGTCTGCATCAGGCTCCAGGCCGGTGAACAGTTCAAAGGCGCGGACGGCCTGGAAAACGGCCATGCCAGAGCCGTTCAAGACCCGGCATCGCCGCGCACGCGCCTGGCGCAACAGTTCTGTTTCCAGAGGGAAATAGACAATGTCGGCGACCCAGTGGTGCGGCTGCAATAGAGTGGGGTCGATGGCGGTACCGGGAAAGCCTGCCATGCCCATTGGCGTGGCGTTGACGATCCCGTCGGCACAGGCCGCAGCGCCGGTCAGGTCGGTACAAACCTCGCCGCCGGTCCGGTGCGCCAACGCCCGGGCCGTCTCGGCATCGGTATCGACAATAAGCAGGTGACCGGCGCCAAGCGACGTCAGGGCGTGGGCCACCGCGGCACCGGCACCGCCGGCCCCGAGCAACAGAACCGTGCCGAGTCCGGCATCGGGCAGGCCGCGGCGCATGCCCTCGGCAAAGCCCCAGAAATCGGTGTTGTGGCCGCCCTGCCGCCCTGCCTCGAACACCACCGTGTTGACGGCTCCGACCCGTCGGGCCGCGTCGGACAGACTATCGAGATGTTCGACCACCGCCTTCTTGTAGGGATGCGTGATATTGATCCCGGCAAGCCCGGCCATCCGGGCGCGCTCCAGCATGTCGGCCAGCGGGGGTTCCGGCCCGTGCATGGCATCCGGGTCGAACAGGTCATAGCGATAACCCAGCCCCAGCGCCTTGCCCTCTGCCATGTGCATGGCGGGGCTGCGCGACAATCCGATACCCCTGCCGATCAGACCGGCGCGAATGATCGTTGGGCGGAGTGTTGCGCCTGTCATGCCCGAACTACTCCTCTGTCACGCGGGATGATCATACCGCTTCCTTTTCGTTCGGGTGCGTCCGTCCAGAGCATCACCCCAACCACCGGCAAGAACCACCTCGCCCATCTGGCGGAAATGATAGCGTTCCCGGTCGCCGGGCAAGACCCAATCGTGTCCCGGATGCGCAGCACCCCGCGCCGGAGCAATGCCAGGACCCGCATAGGGGCCTTGGTGCCGCCCGGCAAGGTGGACCGCACCGGCCCACTCTGGCAGTTTCCCTGGATTCAGGTCATTGCGGCCGCCGCCCGAACCGGGACGATGAGCCGGGCGCGGCGAGTGGCTGCGGGGAGCACTGGAGCGTGGGGATGCTGCGAGGCAGGCGCATCGATTCCATAGTGCAGCTTGACCGCGACGGGCCGTTCCGTGTCGGCACCGCGATGTTCGTTGTCATAATCCGCGGAATGAAGTTGCCATAGCACGGCGCAGTCATGACCCCAGAGTTGAGCAATCTGCAATTGTCGTCCGGGCTGATCGGCGGCCTGGCGCTGTTTCTCTTCGGTATGGACATCATGACCCGCGCGCTGAAACAGGTGGCGGGCACTTCGATGAAGACCATCCTGGCCCGGATGACTGGCCTTCAAGGTCACTGCGCTCGCCTTGCCGGTCCTGTCGCTGGGCTTTTTCGTGTCCTTCGTCGCCACACGCAAACCGACGCGCGAATATGGCCGTATCCTGCTGGGGCTCGGTATGGTGTTTTTTGGTATGGCGATCATGTCGGACGCCGTGAGACCCCTGCGCAGCTACCAGCCGTTCCTCGACTTCATGGTTTCGCTCGACAGCGTCCTGCTTGCGGCTTTGGCGGGGGCGGGGTTCACCGCCCTGTTGCAGTCCTCTTCCGCCACCACCGGTATCCTGATCGTGATGGCGGGGCAGGGGCTGATCGGGCTCGAGGCCGCTACCGCACTGGCACTGGGCGCCAATATCGGCACCTGCGTCACCTCGCTTCTGGCCTCGATGGGCAAACCGCGCGAGGCGGTGCGGGCCGCTTTGGTGCACACGCTCTTCAACGTTGCCGGCGTGCTGATCTGGATCGGACTAGTCGACGAACTGGCAACGCTCGCCCGGCTTGTTTCGCCGGCCGAAACCGGGTCCGGCGGCGACCGGATACCCCGCCAGCTTGCCAACGTGCACTAGTTCTTCAACATTATCAATGCGCTGCTCTTCGTGGGCTTTACCAGCCAGATCACCAGGGTGGTCGAGTGGCTGGTGCCGGATCGCAAGGACAGGCCAGAGCCCGGTTTTGCCCCGAGACATCTCGATCCAAAGTTCCTTTCGGTTCCGGCCATCGCCATCGATGCCGTGCGGTTGGAAATCCTGCGCCTAGGCGAACTGGTCCGCGATATGCTGGCAGAGGCCATACCGGCGGTCACCACCGGTAGTCCGCTCGACATCGACCGGCTGCGCGTGATGGATCGGCCGGTCGATCTGCTGCACCGGGAAATCATTGGCTACATGCGGCAGATCAGTGTTGGCAGCCTGCCGGCCGACCAGTCGGATCTGCTGATGGGGCTGATCAAGATCTGCAACGATCTGGAGCATCTGGGCGATCTGGTTGCGACCGGAATGGTGACCTCGGCCCGCAAACGCATCAACGAGAATGTCGTCATCAGCCCCACGACCGCTGCAGTGATTGCCGGGCTGCACCGAGAGGTTGTCGAAGCGCTGTCAGGCGTGCTGCGGTCGCTGGAAGACCAGGGCGCAAATACCGCCTTGGAAATACGAATGCTGAAGGCCGGCTTCTCGGCGCTGATTGAGGATATCGCTGCCCATGAGATCAACCGTCTGCGCGCCGATGAGCCCAAGCGGTTGCACACCTACACGCGCGAGATAGAATTGACAGAGACGCTGGACGACATCTTCAAGATCATCCGTCGCATCGCTCGAACCGAGATGGCTGTGTTCGCGGAAAAGCGCAAAGGCTAGGGCCTGTTGACATTCATCGTGTGCGAATGATTGTTGCCCCAACGTGGATCATTGCTTCGAAGCTGGTGTCGGTTTTGCACGCACGCATTGCTACGCGCTTGAATTCCTTGAGTTTCTGAAAGAAATTCTCAACGAGG
>JAAELR010000348.1 GCA_024226455.1 Paracoccaceae bacterium | reverse complement strand
TGGGTGCTACCTCGGTGAAGCCACCGCCGTAAGCGGAGGCAAATATGGATTTGCCGTCACCCGGCGCATTCCACTGGCACAGCGCCCATGCACCGTCGAGGTAGTGTTCGCGCCGCACTTCGTGCTCGGCATCCTCACCTGTCCACGGTGATGTCCAAGGGACGAGCGAGCCATTGTAGGTTGGTGCGATCATTTGATTCCCCGCTGTTTCAGGCCGGGGCAATCCACGCGCATCGTGCCTGCCGGGCAGCCGCATTTCGGCCATTCGGGCAGTCGAGGGTATCTGTGGCCCCGCCAGCGCCGGGAGGAGCAGACGCTGACGGGGACTGCCGTCCGTGAGTGGGGTGCGGCATCTTGTTGGAGATCTCGTATTGCCCGGCTTCGAGGCGGAGCGGCTTGCCGCCCATGTCCACGACCTCGATCGCACAAACCCCGTAGACACGGCCCCGCACGATCCCCAGCTCGGGGTGATGCGTGGGAGATCTCTGGAACCGAACCTCGTCTCCAAGGTTTGGGAAGGAAGAAAAAGCCCCCGAGCACGGCGAGCCGTGGCTCGAGGGCGAAGTGACCCCGGTGCGCCACAGTTTGGGCGCATCAACGAGGCGAGGCATCTGGGTTGGGGCGTTCATGCTGTGATCACCCCTCTTTGACGGCCTGGGCGATCACGCCGATCACCGTGGCCGGTTGGGGCTGCCAGCGGGAACTCCAATACGGGGTCAAATGCCATCGGCTTCCCTTTCGGTCAGTTGCTCCAGGTCGCCCGCCCGAGCGCGTTCGCCGGTAGCCCCGTCCCCTGGCATTCCGGCGTGCACCGGATGGCAGCGCCCGCTCTGCGGGGGACGGGGTGTCGTGAGTGGCGATTGCGGGCGGGAAACGGTCATCGGAGCTTCATAGCGGCCAGGGCGTGGCGGCGAGGCGCATGAGCCAGCCGGCAATGGAGATGCTGATTGCCGCGGTGCGGCCGAGGCCGGGCCAGAGTGCGCGGCGATGCCAGCGCTCGCTGCCCGGCAGATCGCCCGTCTCGGCGGCGGCCAACGATCGTGACAGGCAGC
>JAAELR010000347.1 GCA_024226455.1 Paracoccaceae bacterium | reverse complement strand
CTCCTCGTTCTCGTCTTCGTTAGTCGCCTTTCGCTCCGCGAAAGTGTGCCCGCGAACTTTCGCGGAGCGAAAGACGACTATCATCGTCCCGCGACTCTGAGCCGCGCTGCAAGATCGGCAAGTAACGGTTCGGGATACTCAGGGCGAACGCGCCGACCGCCGTGCCGAAGAGCTGGCCCGGCCGCCCGTTTCTGTAACCGCCTCGCCACGAGCCGTCGGCCGCCTGCGTCTGCACGATCGCATCGCGGACCGCCGGGTAGGTCTGCCGCCAAAGGTTGCCGCCCACCTGGTACAGTCCCTGGGCGAGATAGAACATCGCGTAGGCGTTGACCGGAAGCATGCCCTTGGTCAATTTCAGGTCGCGGCGAAAGCGGTCGGCAGCCAGGCTCAGACTGCGGGTGATGCGGCCGTCGTTGTACTCGCCGAACTCCTGCAGGCAGACCGCCCCGCAGGCCGCCATGGCGATCGCAGCGGTGCCGGGCTTGACTGCGCCACCCTCGTAGGTGAACGCCCCGGCGCCGTCGGGCGTGCCCCGGTAGCACCGCCGGACGAACGCGATCGCACGGGCGATCACGTCGGGCGGGACTTCCAGCCCCATGTCCATCGCGGCCCGCAGCGCCTTGGCCTGCATCACGGTGAGCGACAGGTCGTGTCCGCCGGCCGAACTCTGGGTTGCCCGATAGCTCCAACCGCCGTCGGCGCGTTGCGCGGTATAGATGACCTTCAGCCCCTTTTCCAGCGCCGGTCCCAGGCGGCGATCGTCGAGCACGCCATAACACTGCGAGAGCACGAAGACCGACAGGCCGTGGTTATACATGTCCCCCTGCCCATCGGTGATGTTCAACAGGCCGGACGGCTTCGCGCTGGAAAGCACGAACTGGATCGCCCGCTTGGCGTTGTCGCCGTACTCCGGGCTCCTGCCCGGCGCGTGCCCGGCCGAAAGGAACGCCAACGCCCCGAGCGACACCAGCCCCAGGTCCGTCGAGCCCCAGTTGCCCGCGACCCCCTGCGCCCTGGCCAGCCACCGCAGCCCGCGCTCAACCGCCGCGT
>JAAELR010000346.1 GCA_024226455.1 Paracoccaceae bacterium | reverse complement strand
TGGGCAGGACGCATTTGATAAACGCCCATTCAAGGTCGCTCATATCTGATCGGGACATCTTAAGCCCCATGCCGAGAATATGACCCAAATGAATCACAAGGCATTGATCAGATAAAGAGTTTTGTAGGTACGCTGCCTAGATGTCCTAGAGGGATTTGGTAAGGGCTACCTGCTGGGCAGGCCTGAACCCGGTGGCGCTGAAAAACCAGTTCAGACGGATATCGTCCCAGGCAACCTCGGTACGCACGGTGTCGACCTGCAGGATGGCAAGGTTGGCCATCAGCTTGGCCATCAGAACATGACCGATCCTCTGCCCCTGAAAGCCGGGATCGACGGCAATCGTGTCCATCACCGCCTCGGCACCGGTGCGCCCGAACTCGCCGAAATCGACACGCGCCATGATGAAGCCGACCGGCAAACCATCCAGTTCGCCCACCAGCGACACCTGCACCCCGCTTTGGTGCAGGTTTTCGTGCTGCTTGCGGGCGTAATAGTCGCTTCGGTTCTGACCGGTATTCGCGGTGTCGATCGAGACGATCCTGGCCAGGTCCTTGTCCGACATCGAGCGCACCGGAACCCTGTCGTGCGACAGCGCGTTCCTGGCGTCCCTGCCGGGCGAACTGTAGTCCGCCTCATCGTCCTCTTCGAGGTCTTCCAGTTCGAGAGCGATCTCGCTTGTTGCACGGCTCAGCACCACACGCGGCGCCAGGGCGAACCCCTGGTGCGCCATGAATCCGACCAACGATTGGCGGGCCCATTCGACCTGGCTGGTCAGGGTGGTGACACCCTTGTTACGCAGAACCGTCTCGACCTTTTCCAGCAGCTTGTGGCCGAAGCCCTGCAATCCGTGGGCCGGGTCGACGCCAATGGAATCCAGCGAGGCCGTTGCCTCGCTTTGGCCGAACGCACCTGAAACCAGCTTGGCAAAGGCGAAACCCGCCAGTTTGGCGCCAACGAAAAGCCCGACAAAGACATAGTCCTGAGGTTGCTCAACCGCGGCCGTCAGGCGTTTTTCGAAATAGCCGCGCCGCGAGATTCCGGTGCCCGCCATGTCGATGGCGATGACGGCCTCAAGGTCCTGCGGTTGCAGCGCTTTCAGCAGGATATCGCTATGCTCATCGGTCATTGGAGCCCCTTGTCACGCGTGTTTGTCGGCGTAGGCGGTGGAAAGTTCCATGTCGGTCTCCGGGTCCAGAAGATCGTCCAGCGCCGGCAGCAGCGCCATCTCCTCTTTCTGGATATGCGCGAACATGCGTTCGATCAACTCTCCGGCGGCGTTGCGGAAGGCCGGCCACGTCTGGTCCGAGAACCCGTCTTCCATCGCCTCACGCGCCATTTTCGCCACAGCCTGGCCCAGCGGCAGCAAGGCACGGTGTTCGCTGCGCAGATGCTGGCCGATCCCGACATCGCCCATCTCTTCCAACCGGGTGAAAAGCTCTTGCTCTTCAAAGGTGAAGTGCTCCGAGACCTCTTCCTCGATCGAGCCAGAGGCCACCTGAAGGGTCTTCATCACTGCCGGATCGGATGTGTCCGGGGCCTTCCGGCGGGCCTTGGCGATCAGCTGGTCCAGCGCCTCGATCACCCGGATCGTGGCCTGGTGATCGTCATGCAAGAGCAGCGGCGTGCGGCGTTGAAAGTCCATATCCGATATCCCGGCGGCTTTGTTCGGTTGTCAATGGCTTATTAAAGTACTATAATACCGAATTAGAGAAGGCAAGCGAATAGAAGTGCCAGGGGAATCGACTGAGCAACTTGGGCGCTCAAGGTGGCGCCGGGAAACCCCGTTGAGTTGCATGCCTCCCCTCAGAACTGCTCGAAGTAGACGTTTCGATGCCCCGAGTGCGGGGCACGCGAATGACGTTTCGGCATTTT
>JAAELR010000345.1 GCA_024226455.1 Paracoccaceae bacterium | reverse complement strand
GGCCACCCGCGCCGGGCGCCGGGCCATGCTCGAGCGGGATGCCCGGATCTGCGCCCTCGGTGAACACCCCCTCCAGGACTGGCTGGTCCCGGTGCTCTACCAGCAGGACCCAATCCTGCTGCCCGTCGCCGCATTGCAGAAGGAGACCGAAGGACAGGAAACGCCGCTTCCGGAAGAGGCCCAAGAGCAGGGGGACTACGGCTTCATTGGCCGCCAGCGGGCCATCCACGCCCTGGAGCGGGCGGTGCAGCGCCAGCCCCAGGGGGGCATTCTCATTCACGGCATGGCGGGCATCGGCAAGACCACCCTGGCCAAGGGATTCCTGAACTGGCTGCAGCAGACCAACGCCCTCGGCGGGGAGCTGTTCGCCGGTCTTGTCTGGTTCAGCTTCGACGATATCCGTACCTCGGAGTTTGTCATCAACCGCCTGGTGGAGGGGGTTTTCGGCCACCAGGCGGTTGCCTTGCCCCTGGAGCAAAAGCTCCCGCCCCTCATCAAGGCCCTGCGGGAAACCCCTCTGCTCCTGGTCTGGGACAACTTCGAATCCGCCGCTGGCATCGAGGGCACGGAAGTCACCCCGCTGCTGCCGGAGGGTGACCGCCGGCAGCTCAAGGCCCTGCTCTCCAAGCTGCGGGGGGGCAAGAGCAGGATCCTCATCACCAGCCGCTCCCCCGAATCCTGGCTCACGCCCACCGAGGTCTACCGGCTGCCCCTGGGCGGGCTGGTGGGGGAAGAGCAGTGGGAATACTGCAACGCCGTGGTGCGTGACCTGGGGCTGCGACCGCGGCGCGACGATAAACACTACGCCGCGTTGATGAATGAGCTGGACGGCCACCCCCTGGCCCTGCGTGCGGTGCTGTTGCGCTTGCAGGATAAAGGGGCCGAAGAGCTGCTGGCCGAACTGAAACAGGCCTTCACCGGTGCGGAAGGCGACGAAAGCACCCGCCGCATCTTCGCCGCCCTCGGCCTTCTCGACCGGGGACTGCCGGAGGCCTATGCCCCGATACTACAGCTAATCGGCCTGCACCGGCGTTTCGTGGATATCGACTACCTGGCACGGATGGAAACAGGGGAAGAGGGCACAGGGGCGAGAGCGACCCTAGAGCACTGCTTCACCGCCCTGGAGAACGGTGGTCTGCTCCACCATCTGGGCAACGGCATCTACCGCATGCACCCGGTCCTGAGCGGTTTTCTGGCCCAGCGCCACCCGGCCGGGGAGTTGTGGCAACGGGGTTTCGTCGATTTTATGGGCCGTTTTGTCGAACACCTGGGGCCCCAGGAGCTGCACGAGCAGCGCCCCCACTTCGCTGTGCAAGGTGCCAGTTTCCACCAAGCCCTGGGGCTGGCCCTGGGATTATCTATGGATATCGCTGTAGCCGCCCTCACCCAGTCCCTGGCCAGCTTTGCCCAGAACAATCGGGATTTCACCGCCGCCACCCGCCTGTACGAATCACTGGCGGAGCATAGTGCAGCGGTGAAGGACCAGAAAACGCTGGCCGGCGCCTACCACCAGCTGGGGATGATCGCCCAGGAGCAACGGGATTTCGCCAGCGCCGAGGCGTGGTACAAGAAGTCCCTGGCCATCAAGGAAAAACAGGGCAACGAGCACGGGGCGGTGGGCACCTACCACCAACTGGGGATAATCGCCGAGAAGCAACGGGATTTCGCCAGCGCCGAGGCGTGGTACAAGAAGTCCCTGGCCATCAAGGAAAAACAGGGCAACGAGCACGGGGCGGCGAGCTCCTACCACCAACTGGGAATAATCGCCCAGGAGCAACGGGATTTCGCCAGCGCCGAGGCGTGGTATAAAAAGGCGTTGGCCGTTTTCAGAAAACAGGGCAACGAGCACGGGGCGGCGATGACCTACCACCAGCTGGGGAGAATCGCCCAGGAGCAACGGGGTTTCGCCAGCGCCGAGGCGTGGTACAAGAAGTCCCTGGCCATCAAGGAAAAACAGGGCAACGAGCACGGGGCGGCGACCACCTACCACCAACTGGGGATAATCGCCGAGGAGCAACGGGATTTCGCCAGCGCCGAGGCGTGGTACAAGAAGTCCCTGGCCATCAAGGAAAAACAGGGCAACGAGCACGGGGCGGCGACCACCTACCACCAGCTGGGGAGAATCGCCGAGGAGCAACGGGATTTCGCCAGCGCCGGGGAGTGGTCCATCAAGGCCATTGCGCTGCTTGCCAAGATGAATGATTCCCACAGTTTAGGCATTGCGGTTCGTGGTTATGTCCGTAACCTGCATGCCGCTGATGGGCCGACCCAGGAGGAACTGCGGCAACGCTGGCAGGAGGCGGGATTAGACCAGCTCATCCCGCTGGAGGAGCTGGAAAAACAACTGGCGGAGCAATAAGAGAATGGCTGAAAAACCACCAACCGACGCCCGCATCAAGGGCCTGCTGCAAACCCTGGCAATCGCCGATCCCGACTACGGCCGGTTTGCGGAACAGCATACCCTCCTGGAAAGATACCCCCTCCCGTCGGAACAAGAGACCGCCCTGGGCTGTGACCTGCTGGACGTATTGCGCGAATCTCCCGGGCAGGAGGCCCGGTTCGAAGCCCTGTTGCAGGCCCCGGCCCCTGACCGTTTCGATGGTGGCCTGGCCACGGTGCCGGTACTGGTTGCCGTCGCCTTTCTGTTACGCACCCATATCCGATT
>JAAELR010000344.1 GCA_024226455.1 Paracoccaceae bacterium | reverse complement strand
TTTTGAAACGCACAGTGCCGGAAGGGTGGACGAGGAAGGCGAGTGACGGCGGCGTCTAGAAAAATTGTGATGCCCCAATCCCGGACGGTAGAGGTCGCGGAATCCTTTTCCCGGCTCGCAGCCGTGTTCGTCTGCGTGGTCTGCGTGGTCGGCGAGGTCGTGTTGGCCATGTGGCTGGAGATTATTCCAAGCCAGTGGGCCCCTAGCCTGGCCGGTATGACGCCGATCGCGGCGCTCGGCACCATCCTGGCGGCACTCGGTCTGCTGTTTTTCACCTTCAAGCACACCCGTTTGCTCAGCCGTCTGATCTGTTCGTTCATCGCCCTCGTCGGACTCCTCATGCTGGGTCAGGATCTTCTGGGTCTGGATTTGGGGCTCGACAAGGTCTTGATACCACCGGGGACATCGCTCCTCGCGGCCGCTCCAGGCGGGCATGCGACCTCGCCGGGCATTATCGGTGCACTGGTCTTGTTTGGCGTCGCTTTGCTTTACGCAAAACACAGCCGTCCCACGCTATCGATCTTTAGCCAGGTCATCACGCAGGCCATCCTTGCGCAGGTTCTGATCGTGGTCGCCGGCCACGTCTACGGGGTCGATAGGACGGATTACCTATTTCCGTTCATGCCGCTGACGGTTTATGGCGCGATCAGCATGGTTTTCCTGTCCTTTGGGTTGATCGCGGCCACGCCGGAGCGCGGCATTGCCGCTGCGATTATCGAACAATCGCCAGCCGGCGAGATGTTGCGACGGCTTCTACCCGGCATTCTTATTCTCCCGCTGGTCATAGGCTGGGTTGCGCATCAAGGCGAAGCCTATGCGTTGTAAGATAGTGCGGCGACGCTGACTTTTTTCGCCGTGGCAAGCATCGTCGTGCTTGCAATCTTTGCTTGGACGGCGCTTGGCGCCGTCCGGCGCGCCGACACCGAACGGCAGGTGGCGCTTATGGATTTGCGCGGTCAGCGAGAGTGGCTCTCGAGCACCTTGGGCTCGATCGGCGACGGCGTGATCGCCACGGATCCCAGCGGAAGCGTGCTCCTTCTGAACAAGATTGCGGAAGAGCTAACCGGTTGGCCGGCGGC
>JAAELR010000343.1 GCA_024226455.1 Paracoccaceae bacterium | reverse complement strand
CCCGCCGGCTGGATGACGCCACGAAACACCGAGCCGCCGCCGCGGACGCGGCCGGCAAGACCCAATCTGGCCTGTTGGCCGACACGCTGCTGGAACAGGCCGAACTGCCGCTCGACCCGCATGATCTTCAGACCCGGCTCGACCACCTGTTTGTCGAGATGGGCCTAAAATTGTCCCTCAACGCGGGCCTGCTGCCCTCAGACCTGACGGTCGCAGGCGATGGCACCGCGGAACCCAGCGGCGCGTCCAGTGAAGGCCAGCGCGCCTGTGACTGTCCGGCCGGTTCGAAATGCGGCTGCCAACGGAACTATACCAGCGCCACCGCGCAATGGTGTCATGATGCCCAGCACGGCTGGACCTTTGGCGACCGCTCCTACACCATCAGCGTCCATCTCAACGGGCATGATTTCCCGCTGATGACGATCCTACCCGGCGGCAATGAAACGGATTTTACGCTCTCGCTCACGGCGCTGGATCGACTCCTGAAACTCCTGGAAGGCCTGGAGACGCCGCTTCAGATCCGCATCTTCATCGGCGACAGCCATCACAATGCGATGGGCATCTACCGCTATCTCAAAGACAAGGGCATCATCCCGATTATTCCGCTTGATGAGCCCTCGCAGCCCACACAGGCGACCACCACGCCGGAGTCGAAACCGGAGTCGAAACCGGAGTCGAAATCGGAGTCGAAATCGAAATCGGTCACGCCGCGCCCGCAGGTGGAGATGTACCCGGACATCACGTTCGACCCCGATGGGACGCCGTTGTGCCCTGGCAACTGTCGCATGCGGCATCAGAGTTATGACACGCGCAAAGCCGCACACTGTTTTGCCTGTCCCTGTACCCGCAAAAACGGGAAGCAGGAGTGGGTATTTTACGCAGAGGAATGTCCGTTTCACAGGGACTGCACCCCGCCGGAAAAGAAAATGGGGCACACCCTGTACATCAAATCCGAGGCCGATCTGCGGTTATTTCCGCCGATCCCGCGGGATTCCAAACGCTTCAAAGATCTGTATGCGCACCGCAGCGGCACGGAGCGCCAAAATGCGGTCGCGGACAGCTATCAGGTTGATGGCCGCCATCGCAACGCGACCTTCACCCTCATCAGACTGACCTTCGTCAATATCTGCAAACATG
>JAAELR010000342.1 GCA_024226455.1 Paracoccaceae bacterium | reverse complement strand
TGGTGGGCGACCCTGGAATCGAACCAGGCGTGGGTCTCCCCGGCGGAGTTACAGTCCGCTGCCGCACCTTGCAGCACGTCGCCCGACGCGAACCGGTGACTATCCGTCCTGCAGCAACCCGTCAACCGGAAATTCCCTTGCGAAGCGCCGCCGGGCAGGTCATGGCTGCAATCCGACGGACGCGGGGGCCAGGCGCCATGAAGAAACCCAAATGGGTCATTGAAAAGGAACGTTCCCGGCGGGCCGCCGCGGCGGAGACCCTGTGGCTTTTTGGGCTGCACGCGGTACGCGACGCGCTTGTGAACCCGACGCGCGAGAAGCTGCGGCTGGTGCTGACCAAGAACGCCGCTGACCGGCTGGCCGAAGCGGTCGCCGAGGCTGGCGCGACCGCCGAAATCGCCGACCCGCGGCGGTTCGGGGTGCCGCTGGACCCAGGGTCGGTGCACCAGGGTGCGGCACTGGAGGTCAGGCCGCTCGACTGGGGGCCGCTCGGCGAGCGATGCGCCACCGGCGCGGCGGGACGACCGATCGTGGTGCTGCTTGACCGGGTAACCGATCCGCACAATGTCGGCGCCATCCTGCGTTCGGCAGAGGTGTTCGGCGCCCGCGCGGTCATTGCTCCGGCGCGGCACTCGGCGCCCGAGACCGGGGCGCTGGCCAAGGCTGCCTCTGGGGCGCTGGAACGCCAGCCCTATCTGCGGGTCCAGAACCTTGCCGCCGCGATGGAGACCCTGCGGGACATGGGGTACGTGTTGCTCGGACTCGACGGCGAAGCCGAAGCCGAGATAGGCGCGGCGGTCGCTGAAGTGCCTGACCGCCCGCTGGCGCTGGTGCTGGGTGCCGAGGGCCCGGGGCTGCGCCAGAAGACACGCGAGACCAGCGACCGGCTGGTGCGGATCGGTGCGGCCGGCGCCTTTGGGTCGCTGAACGTATCGAACGCGGCTGCCGTGGCGCTCTACGCCGCGCGCGGATAGGCGCAGGCAGGGTTTTGCGTTCAGGGGTCCCACAGGAACGTGCTAAAGATGTCGGGCTTGCGGATGTTCCAGGCAGAGGCGTTTGACCTGCTCGACAATACCATCGACTGACCGCCGGTGGCAGACAGCACTCGGTTCGGATCAATTCACAACCTTATTACCAGATCTTTAAAAACCGCCGATAATACCTAGGTATTGGGCACTGGCACGGGGTACGGAACACCCGGTGCCACGCTGCACTGTCCCTCGTTCCGTGACTGGCGCCCGACTGATTTTGGTTCGGGCGCTTTTTTCCGGGAACAGACGTGGTAAGGCAGGCCATGAGCTATTCCGACGCATTCCTTGAGCGCGTGCTGCGCCGTACCCGCTGCATCGCCTGCGTGGGCGTGTCACCCAACCAGATCCGCCCCAGTCACTATGTGGCGCGTTACCTGTCGCAAAAGGGTTATCGGGTGATCCCGATCAATCCTGGGCATGCGGGCAAAGAGCTGTTTGGCGAGACGATTCTGGCCGACCTTACCGAGGTCCCGGCAGAGATCCCGGTGGACATGGTCGATATCTTCCGGCGCTCGGAACACGTGCCGCCGATTGTCGAGGCTGCGCTGGAGCATCTGCCCGCACTGCGGACCGTTTGGTTGCAGATCGGCGTGCAGAGTGATGCGGCGGCGGCAGCGGCGGAAGCAAGGGGTGTGGATGTGATCCAGAATCTCTGCCCGAAGATGGAGCATCAGCGACTGTTCGGCGAACTGCGCAAGGCGGGGTTCAACACCGGTATCATCTCGTCGAAGCTCTGAGACGGAACTCCCTGCCAGATACCCGCGGCCAGTGGCCCGATTGATAGCCCCCGGTACATTGGTCTTGGTCCTGTCTCGGCTCCCATGATGGGCGAGGTCGAGGTCGGCAGGTTGGACTATGGTTTCACTGTTGAAGGGACCGAGGCGGTTCATGTTCCGCTGGGCCCGGTTTGACGCCTTCGTCCTGCGCTACCGTGAAAAGGGCGTGGCCCAGTTCGGCCCAATGGAAGTGGAGTGCCTGCCGGAAACCACGTGGTGGTCGGTGCCAGAGTCTGGTTTCCGGGTCAGGCGCACCGGTCCGATGAGCGGCAAGACTGCAGTGATGCAGGCGGTGAAAATGTCGGTGGAGTGGATCCCGGTTTTCTCAGGAGCTGCGCTGTGCCTTCTCGGCGATGCCCGAGGTGCCATCGCGCCGGTCAAGCTCTGCCAGCACATCCGCCAGCGCCACATCGCGCGCAGCCAGCATCACCAGCAGATGGTACAGCACGTCCGCCGCCTCTGCCGTCAGGTTCTCGCGGTCGCCGATGGCGGCGGCGACAATCGCCTCAACCGCCTCTTCACCAAACTTCTCAGCGCATTTCTCGGGGCCCTTGGCCAACAGCCTGGCTGTCCAGGAACTGTCGGGATCGGAGGATTTGCGGGCCTCTATGGTGGCGGCGAGTCGGTCAAGGACATCCATGGTCAAACCTCTGATAGGGTTGCGTCGCAGCGCCGGATCCATTTGCGCAACAGTTCATCGGCTGCGCCAAGTCGGGCCTTTGCCTGGGCAAAGCTCAACAGATCCTTGCGGAAACCGGGGTGCTCGGCATAGGTGATGGGTGATCGCAACCATTCGAGCGCAACAGTATTCGACCGCAGGATCAGATCTAGGGTCTTTGCGAGGTTCCAGCCGGAAAGGCCCAGTTCACCGGAGATTGGCCGTTCGATCACGTCGCGCCCCGGGCGCACCGACAGATGCCAGTCGACGCCCGGCGCATGGATGAACCGGACGTCATAGTCGCTATCGGTAGAGTGAAACCCCCAGGCGCGGCTTGCCGACCTGATGGCCAATAGCATCGTCACGCGTTCTTCGGCGGCGATCTGGTTGAGCTCTTCGGGTATTTCCGCGCGCATCACAGGCGAGACAGGCGCGGTCATGTCAGCCTCATTGGGATGCCGGCGGCGGCCATGTGGGCCTTGGCCTCGGCAATGGTGTAGTCGCCGAAATGGAAGATAGAGGCGGCCAGCACCGCGCTGGCGCCGCCCTTTGTGACGCCCTCGACCAGATGATCGAGCGTGCCGACACCGCCCGAGGCGATGACGGGGACATCCACCGCGTCGCTGATCGCCCGGGTGAGCGGCAGATTGAACCCGGCGCGGGTGCCATCGCGATCCATGCTGGTCAGCAGGATCTCTCCGGCGCCTTTGGCCTCGACGGCGCGGGCGAACTCGACCGCGTCGATGCCCGTGGCGCGGCGACCGCCATGGGTGAAGATCTGCCAGCGCCCGGGCTCTACCGTTTTGGCGTCGATGGCCACGACGATGCATTGGCTGCCGAAACGCTGCGCCGCCTCGGCCACCACATCCGGGTTCGCCACCGCGGCAGAGTTGAAGCTGACCTTGTCGGCGCCCGCCAACAGCAGCTTGCGCACGTCCTCATGGGTTCGCACGCCACCGCCGATGGTCAGCGGCATGAAGCATTGCTCGGCGGTGCGGGTGGCCAGGTCGTACATGGTGCCGCGGTTTTCCTCTGTCGCCATGATGTCGAGAAAGCACAGCTCGTCGGCACCGGCGGCGTCATAGGCGCGGGCAGATTCCACCGGATCGCCGGCGTCGATCAGATCGACGAAGTTGACACCCTTGACCACGCGGCCCTCGGCCACGTCAAGACAGGGGATGATACGGGTCTTCAGCATGGCCGCCGTCTTATGTGGCCGGGCCCTCGGCGGCAAGAGGCGGGTGTCAGGCCGGTCTCGGGCCACCACGCCGGTCGAGCAGCCAGGCCAGCCCGGCGAGCGGCGGCCCGAGAAGGATATAGGCATAAACCGCCTGGCTAAGCAGCGGGTTGGCGGCGGCGAGGAACCTCTCTACCGGGCTGCCAACGAGGCAATTGGAAAAGCCGGTCAGCAGTCTGCCGTCGCAGACCAGCATGCCCAGCAGCCCGGCCCAGATCGGAATGGAAAAAACCAGTCCGCCCCAGAACAGGATGCGCCGCGCGGCGCTGGTCCTCATGCCGAAGCTGGCGACGACCGCCAGCACGGCGGGCATGCCAAAAAAGAAACTGTGCAGGACTTCGCCAAGCATGGAACCCGTACTTTCATTTGCTCTGCAACCACTATGACGCATGGCGCGCCCGAATCAACTGCGGCGTTTTCGCAAGATGCGGCAGGCGATGGCGAAGATGGCCCAGAGAAACCCGAAACCGAACGAAATTGGCCCGACGATCAGCGGTCCCCAGGCGGCGTAGAGACCCATGATGACGGCCGCGTCCCCGACATCGCGGCCCCAGACGTCGCAGGGGTGAGAGCCGCCTTCGTCGATCCGGCAACCGAACCAGAAGCCCAGAATCATCGTGCCGGCAATTGCCAGCCCCCAGACCACCAGTGGCCCCAGGGTCAGGACAGCGAAAATCCAGTGTACCCATCTCATGCGGGCAACCTCGTGGCGCCGGTGGTGTCGCGGTTAATGATCACGTTCTCCTCCTCCGTGTTTTTCGCAGCAGGTCGATGATGACCGTCGCCAGCAGGGCAAGCGCCGCAATCGCACCAACGGGCACCGTCACCAGCATCAGCCATCCCATCACGAAAGCCGTGTACAGTGTCTCTCCCCAGTCCTGCCCGTTGACCAGGCACGGGTTGGAAAAGCCTTCGTGCAATGTGCAGCCGTGCCTCTCGGCAAACCAGCCGGCCCAGAACACCATAATCACCGGCGCCGCGCAGACCGCAAGCACCAGGATCAGGAAAATATAGAGCAAACGGCGCATGTCACACCCTCAGGGCGGCGAGCGCACTTGCCAGATCGATGGCCCCGTCATAAAGCGCGCGGCCGGAAATCGCCCCGTTCAGCGGCGCCCCGCAGTCCTTCAGCGCCCTGAGGTCGCCCAGCGACGAGACCCCGCCAGAGGCGATGACCGGAATAGAGACAGCATTTGCCAATGACGCGGTGGCCTCGACATTCGGCCCCTGCATGGCGCCGTCGCGGTTGATGTCGGTGTAGATGATCGCCGCCACCCCGGCATCCTCGAAGCTGCGGGCAAGATCGGTGACCATCACGTCGGTCTCTTCGGCCCAGCCCTTGGTGGCGACCTTGCCATCACGCGCGTCGATGCCGACGGCGACCTTGCCGGGGAAGGCGGCGGCCGCTTCGCGCACAAGCGACGGGTTCTCGACCGCAACGGTGCCCAGGATCACCCGGCTCAGCCCTTTGCCGATCCAGCGTTCGATTGTGGCCATGTCGCGGATACCGCCGCCCAGTTGGGCCGGTACGGTGATGGCGTCCAGAATGGACATGACCGCGCCCGCGTTCACAGGTTCGCCAGCAAAGGCTCCGTTGAGGTCGACAAGGTGGATCCACTCGCAGCCGGCATCCTGAAAGGCGCGGGCCTGTGCGGCAGGGCTGTCGCTGAACACGGTAGCCCGGTCCATCTCGCCGCGCACCAGGCGCACGCATTGGCCGTCTTTCAGGTCGATGGCTGGGTAGAGGATCATGGCGCGCCTCCTTTCGTCGATGGTCCCGCGCCTATTGGCACCGGTAGCGTGGCCATGCAAGACGACCTGACGTCATACTTGAACGCCGGGCGCAGAGTTTGGCACGGTTCAGACATAACCGGGAGGAAAGCGATGACAAGACTGCTGCTGATTGCCGCCGCGATGGCCGGGCTGGCCATATCGCCGGCTCTGGCCGCCGACCCTATCGAGGGCATCTGGCAGACCGAGGTCGATGACGGTGCCTATGCGCAGGTGACGATAGCGCCCTGCAGCGCGGCGTTCTGCGGTGTGATCTCGCGCACCTTCAACGCCAGCGGCGAGTACCAGTCGCCCAATATCGGCAAGCTGCTGGTGCGCAGTATGGTGCCCTCGGGCCACAGCAGGTATCGCGGCGAAGTCTGGCGCCCCTCGAACAACAAGATCTACTACGGCAAGATCCTCCTCTACCGGCAAGGCAAAGCGATGGAGCTCAAGGGGTGTCTCAAGATCGGGTTCCCCTGTTCAGCGCAAGACTGGCATAGAATCGACTAGGTCCGTGACCCGGAAACCCTAGGGCGTCCAGGTCAGGAAATTCGCGATCAGGCGCAGCCCGGCGGACTGGCTCTTTTCGGGGTGGAACTGGGTGCCGACGATGTTGTCGCGCCCGACGATGGCGGTGACCTTGCCGCCATAGTCGCAATGAGCCAACAGATGGCCCGGTTCGGCGACATGGAACTGGTAGGAATGCACGAAATAGGCGTGATCGCCGGACGTTATGCCGTCGAGCACCGGGTGGGCGCGGTCAATGACCAGATCGTTCCAGCCCATATGCGGTACCTTCATACGGGCGCCCTCGGGCGCGATGCGCTCGATATCGCCGCCGATCCAGTCGAGCCCCGGTACGGTTTGGTGTTCATGGCCACGGCTGGCCAGCATCTGCATGCCGACGCAGATACCCAGGAACGGTCGGCCCTTTTGCGTGACCGCCTCGTCCATCGCCTCGAAAACCCCGTCCACTGCCATCAGCGCCGCATGGCAGGCCGGGAAGGCGCCATCGCCAGGCAGCACGATCCGGTCGGCGCGGGTCACAGCTTCGGGATTTGACGTCACGATCACCTCACCGGCACCGACCTCTTGCGCCATGCGCTGGAACGCCTTCTCGGCGCTGTGAAGATTGCCGCTGTCATAGTCGATGATCGCGGTGAGCATGGCAGTTGCCCTTCTACGGTTCCGGTCGCGGGGTGTTCGCGCGAATGGCGCGCAGGGTCAACCGACGATGTCGAGGTGGGAGAACAACGTCGATCTTCGTTGCGCCCTCAGGATGGCGAACACCATGATTGACGTCTTCTGCGAGAGCTATGACGCGGCCCCGCTGGCTATCACCCTCGACATTGATGAGACGTTTGA
>JAAELR010000341.1 GCA_024226455.1 Paracoccaceae bacterium | reverse complement strand
CTTGAAGCAGTGACGCGAGGTTATTGAGTCGAATGGCGACCTCGGGATGCTCGCTGCCGAAGCTGGTCTCATCGATGGCCAGGGCGCGGCGCATGAGGGGCTCGGCCTCGCGTAGCAGGCCCTTGGCCTCAAGGTACTGCCCAAGATCGTTCAGTATTCGCGCGGTGGGGTTTGCGATCCCAGCATCATCGGCGGCGTGAATGAGGTGCTCGATGTGGGGGCGCAAGGGGTCCCAGACGGGCCAGGCGCGGACATCACTCGGGGGCGGATCGGATGGCAGGGCGGCGTTGATGAGTTCGACGGCGGCCAGCAAAGCGGGGCCGCGCGTTTGGTCGGGGAGTCGCGCCCGCGCGATCTCCTGGACCAGCCGGTGGATGCTGAAACCGCGGTTGCCGCTCTCCCACTTCGCCAGGGACAGGCCTTCCAGTTCGCCGAGCAGGTCCTCCAGGTCCGCCGATGGCGTTGCACCCGGGTCTTCGGACCCGGCATCGGAGCTCAGCGCCG
>JAAELR010000340.1 GCA_024226455.1 Paracoccaceae bacterium | reverse complement strand
TAGGCGCGGGCTGATTTGCGTGCCCGGCGCGGGATGATCACGCCGTTCAGCAATGCCCACCACCAAAGCCCCCGCCGTTCGATCACCCGGGGGTCGGACATGAACTCTTTCAGGTAGCGCCGCATCGAGGCCGGATCGGTCGCCTCGGGTGTTCCGAGGTTGATCAGCAGAATGCCGATGGATGCAGTCACTGCGGCTCCGCCGGTTGAGCGCCTTGCCCCAGGCCGTTCGGGGTTCCGCTGCATGTGCTCTTGGGGCAACTCGGGTGCAAGGGGAACCGTCCTCGGCCTACCGGCTGGTCCGCCGCAGTGCCGCCCCGATGGCAAAGCACAACGCACCGGCGGCGATCATGATCACCGGAAGCGACAACAGCTCGAACCCGCCGCGCCATGACAGCATGCTGTTGAGCGAGCCGAGGATGATCAGGATCACGCCGAATAGCCGGATCACCGCGCCGCGGGCCGGGTTGGGTTCTGTCTGCGTCACGTGGAGCGCCTGGCCCGCGCCGCCGCAGTGCCTCCCCACCAGGCCAAAAGGGCAAGGACCAGCAGACCGGCCAGCACCGCGTAGATCAGCGGTTTCGAACTTGCCGCCGGTTTCAGCTGCAGCCAATACCAGGTGGTCATCGAATGCGCGGTGCCGGTTTCGCCGTTGGAGCCGTCCCAGGCGAAAAAGCCGATGGGAACGAAGCGGCCTTGCTCGAATTGCAGGTCGGTCTCGGTGTTGGCGGTTTCAAGCGCCCGGGTCATCACAACGCGCCATGTGCCGTCGCGGTAACTGCCCGTGGCCTGAAAGTCGCCGCTGTCGTCGCGCGCAGTCTGGCTGCCAATGCCGGCGGCGTCGATGATCCGGGCCGTTTCGGGGGCGTCGGCGGTGCCGCTGGACCAGCGCCACAGATTGACCGGGTCTGCCGCGTTGCCCATCAGGAAATAGGGTTTCTCCATGCCTTCGGGGATCTGCCGCGGGAACTGGATGGCAATGGCATCCTCATAAAGCTCTTCATCGGCGATCGAGGCGGCCTTGGCATCGCCGGGGATGGAGTGGGTGCGGTCGTCCCATTCCAGATGAATGGCGACACGTTCGGTGTCATATAGCGCCCGCACCGTCACCGTGTCGTTGGCGGCGGTAAAGAACCGGTCCTGCCCGACGATCTGCGGGATCATCATGAAGGTGGAATGCGGCACCGCGGCCCAGGTCTCGTCATCGGGAGAGCCGGGCAGGGCGCCCTCGGCGCGGGTGCCCTGGACCACGAAATTGTCGGGGTTGACCACTTTTTCGGTCTTTGCCAGCGAGGCCACATAGTTGGCCACATGCCAGCGATCCTCGATGCTGAGGCTCTTCTTGCTGGCCGGATCGGCGAAAGAAGGCATCTGGGTGGTCGGGATGCCGACAGAGATGCGCGCGAAGATGTCGCGCGGGTCGTTGCTGGCGCGAAAGGCCCAGGGTTTGGTCAGGTTGCGCGGCCAGGTGCGGTCGCCGTTATCGTCTTTCAGCTTCTTGATCGCGTTGCCCTTGCCCTCGATCCCGTGGCATTCGGTGCAGCGGTCGTTGTCTTCGAACAGCAGCTTGCCGGCGGCGATGCTTTCTTCGGAACTTGCCACCTGGGTGCCGAAATCGGTCTGGGTCTCGGGCTCGCCCTCTATCTCGGCGAAGTACTTGATATAGGACACCACATCCAGGATGTCCTGCTGCGACAGCATGTCCGACCAGCCCGGCATGGCGGTGCCGGGCATGCCGTCGCGGATCATCCGGATCAGGTCGGCATCGTTGGGCATGTCGGCGTCGAAGCCCGAGGTCACGTATTTGTAGAGCCCCAGGGTAAAGTCGCGCGGCGGCGGGTTCAGGCGTTCGGCAGCCGGGCCCAGCCCGTCGCCATCCTCGCCATGACATTGCAGGCAGCGCTTGACATAGATGGTCTCGCCACGGTCCATGTCACCCGTCTGCGCCAGGCCCATGGAGGGTACCAGCGCCAGAGCCGCAGCCGCCAGAACGGATCGCATCATCTCAGTGTCCCCCCGCATCATGGGCTTCGCCCCAGGAACGCGGCGCGTGGCCGGTATAGTCATAAAGGAACAGGATCACTTTCCAGATCTCTTCTTCGGTCAGGAATTCCTGCCAGACCGGCATCGACGATATCCAGGGCGCCGCCTCTTTCGGCAACCCCGGGCCGCCGGTGGCGATGCGCCAGTAAAGATAGCTTTCCTGAAGCTGCGCGATGGTGCCGATGTCCTGAAAGTTCAGCGGCGTCGGGTTCAGCCCCTCGGCATAGGGGCCTTTGCCATCCAGCTTGTCGCCGTGGCAGTACTGGCAGTTCTCGATATAGACGGCGGCGCCTTCCTGCACGTACTCGGCAAAAATCTCCGGGTCATCGGTCTGGTAATGCCTGAACGGGTTTTCCAGCGTCAGCAGGTTGACCCGCTCGCCATAGATCTTGGCGGTGCTGGGCGGGGCGGGGTGGATGGTGCGCAGCTCGACCGGCGCCTCGAAGCTGGGTAGTGTCCTAGAATAGACGCCATAGCCGACCAGCAGCGGGATGACGATGAACACCGTGTTGCGCGCGCCGCGGTAGATCGGGTTCTCGACCATGGCCTTGATCGGCGCCACCAGTTCGCGGGTGCGCTCCTCGTCATAGGTGAACACCATGAACACGCCGACGGTGACAAAGAACATGTACATGGTCAGCAGGCTGCCCGGGATCACCGCCTCCAGCATGTAGTCGAAGACCACGATGAAGCCCAGGTAGACGCCGACCAGCACCAGGGCCGCCTGCAACAGTCTGGGGAGTCTCATGACAGCATCCTCACTTCAGCTGGCTCAGGTGGTCGATCAGGAGCTCCAGTTCCGTTGCATAGAGCTGCGTGCCCAGATCGTCTGGCATCATGCCCTCTTCGAACCCTTCGGCGATCTCGGCATTGGGGTCGAGCAGGGCGCGGCGGATATAGTCGCGGTCGCGGGTGGCCCCGATGGCCGACAGGTTCGGCCCCAGATCGCCGGCTTCCTCGCCGATGGTATGGCAGGCTTCGCAGGCGAACTCGTCGGAAAGATCCTGAAAGCTGGTGAAGGGCGCGCGCGGCTCCCCGGGCTCTGCGGCGTTTTCGTCCGTGGCCTCGTCGCCCATATCCGTCGGGATCTCGACCGTGACCTCAAGCCCGCCATTGTCCTGCAGGAAGGCCAGCACTGCGGCCAGCTCCGGCCCGCTCAGCGCGATGGAGCCACTTTCTGTGCCGGGCATCGGGCTTTCGGTGTCATTGGTGCCCGCCTTGCCGAACCCGGCCACCACGTA
This sequence comes from Paracoccaceae bacterium, assembly GCA_024226455.1. Lineage (GTDB taxonomy): Bacteria > Pseudomonadota > Alphaproteobacteria > Rhodobacterales > Rhodobacteraceae > JAAELR01. Next base: position 23,632 of record JAAELR010000340.1, on the reverse strand, counting down.
AGCCGAGGGATCGGTCAGCGATTCCCTCAGGTAGCCTTCGATATCGGTTGCAGAGCCCGCGTAACGCGCATCATCCAGCCTGGCTTGCGCGTTGCTGCCGATCTGGTCCAGCATCGGCGCGCGGCCCAGCGAGTTGTGGCACAGCGTGCAGGTGCCTTTGCCGTTGAATATCCGGTCGCCCAGGGCCAGGAACTGACCCATGTCCATAGAGCCGAGGTCGATGACTTCCTCGGTCGGTGGCGGTGCCGGTTCGATCTGCGGGATGCCGAGATTCGAATAGGCAGAGAACGAGCCGATCACGATCAGCATGAAGGCGATGACGGAGAGGAACTGGCGCATGGTAACCTACTCCTTCCAGTAGCCGGCAGGCAGCGTCTTGACGCTGCTGACCTTGGCGATCCAAAAGACGAAGATCACCAGTGTCAGGAAGATGACCGCGGCCACGGATACCACGTTGGCGGCGTAGCCGAGCGTCGGTGTAAAGGCGTTCGGCGAGTTGTCACGCATGATGTCCACGACGTGCCAGTGTTGCCGGATGCCAGAGCGGATATAGCCCATCAGACCCATCAGCCAGGTAAAGGCCACCGCCAGCAGGAACAGCGCATATTGTGCCCGGTCCGGGATGCGGCCCCAGTGCAGCGGCCCCACATCCCTGGCGCCGCGGTAGATGAAAGAGTCGAGCACCAGGCTGACGACGATCACCACGAAGGTGGTCAGCACCTGCGGGATCGAGGCGGCGACCTTGTAGACCGTGTTGGTGAAATAGCCGTGGTAGATACCCAGAAACAGGATATTCAGGATACCCGCGGTGAAGAGTGCCACCTGCAACGTGTTGCCCATGCCCTCCCAACTGACCGTCGCCACCTTGTTCGAGCGCCGGTAGATCAGGAAACTGAGGAAGGTGAAGATGATCATCAGGTTCACCGCGGTGTTCTTGGCCGGCATGATGCCCAGGGGCCCGAGGATCGAATGGTGCGGCCCACCCAGTGATTTCAGCTCGGAGTTGGTCAGCACCAGCGTGTGCGGCGTGAACCAGACCAGAAATGCGCCGATCAGCACGATGGCGATGTACTTGATGGCCCAGTAATAGCGCCTGGCCCCGTCGCTGCGGCCCATGCCGCACCAAAGATAGTAGTTCGCCGAAAGGAACAGTGCCCCGATCAGCACCGCCTGGATGATGAAGAGCCAGGCAAAGATGCCGCCCATCAGGGTGATGCCCATCTGCTGGCTGTAGGCGTAGATCTCGGCCGCCAGATAGTAGCCTGCGAATGGCAGGGGCAAGAGCGCACAGATGGCGATGAAGTTGGCGTTATAGCCCATCCAGTCGTAATGCGCCTTTTCCTGGCTGGTGCGCGCGGTCAGGAACTTGAACGCCGCGTAGGCGCCCACGATAGAGCCGCCATAGGCGATGTTGGCCACGAAGCGGTGGATATTGATCGGGTTCCACAGGAAGTTGTGGATCGCTTCCCATTCATTGCCGTTGAAGACCCCGGCAGGATCGACGCCGGCGGGACTCATCATGAAGGTCAGCCAGGCGTTGGCCAGCAGCATCAGCGTGGTGCCGATGGCGTTGAGCAAAAGCCCCAGGCTGAGGTGGATCCACTTGCGCAGGTCGCCCTGCAGCCAGTGCCAGCCGTAATAGTAGAGATAGAGAACCGCGCTCTCGCCGAAGAACAGCAAGGCATAGTAGAACATGCTTTTGGAAAAGATCGTCGACAGGTAGCCGAAGAGATGCGGGTAAAACAGGATCAGCGAAAACAGCAGCAGCCCGCCCAGGATCGCGGTGATCGAGTAGGCGGTGATCGAGACCTTGATGAACTCATAGGCCATGTCGTCATAGCGTTTGTCGCGGGTGCGCATGCCGATGGCTTCGATGATGAAGACGAAGATCGGCACCGCCAGCACGAAGGCGGCGAACCACAGGTGCAACTGCGCGACGATCCAGATCACCAGCCGCCCGTTGACCCCGGCGACGGTGGGATAGTCGGCCGCCGTTAGAACCGGCGCCGGACCAAAGCCAGCAGCCTCTTGCGCCAGGGCAGGACCGGTTCCGGCAAGAACGCAGACCACAAGCGCAACCAGCGACGCGAGGAACCCGAAGGACAGTGTTTTTCTCATTTTGCTCAACCGCCTATCCCTCTGATCGACCGCAACCGGCTCATTTCTCGAAAATCAGGTCGAGACCCTGCATGTTCATCATGACGACATCCAGCACCAGAAACCCGGCGCCGCAGGCCGCCACTGCCGCGGCAAAGAACAGGGTTTTTCTTGCAAAGCCCATAGAACTCTCTCCCTGTCCCATCACGACGACATGAACCACCAGAAGAACTCGATCACCACGACCAGCGTGAGAAGGAAGATCAGCGGTCCTACCTTGTTCAGACCGCCGCGATTTTCGTTCCTGTCCGTCATGTCAGGCCCCGTTCCCGTTGCGCCGTTGCCGAAGGATCGGGTAGGCTGCGCCGGAACGCGCAGCCTTTTGACCGAATGGACCCCACATGCCCTCGCCCAGGAAAATCCGCCTCGTCGATATCGTCATCTTCATGGGATTGGCGGTCAACGCGGTCGTCATTCTGTTGATCCTCTACTTCTACGTATTCTGATCGCAACTGCGCCTGGTTAGCCTTCGCAGGCGCACAGCATACGCAGGTGCCCGATCAACCCATCGACCTCTTCGTCACTCAGGGTCTTGGCCCAGGGCGGCATCATCGGTGATTTGCTGACCGCGGGGCCGCCGTCGAGGATGACGTTGCGCAGGTCGGCATCCGACAGCTTGCTCATCTCGGCGGCGTCGGTGAAGTTGCGCGGGCTCACCGGGAAATCCTTGGTCACGTTGGGCCCGTCGCCCTTGCCGGCCAGACCGTGGCACTGGGCGCAATAGAATTTGAAGACCGTCTCGGCATCAGCGGCCTGCGCGGGCGCCGATACGATCTGAGCAGCAAGCCCGGCGGCGAATGCGACTGTCAGTAGCTTTTTCATCAGGGTCATCTCCGCGGTCTATTTGGTGCCGAAATAGGCGACGTAGCTGGCAACGTTGGCCATGTCCTTGTCGCTGAGCAGGCCGACAAAGACCGGCATCATCTTGACCGGCTTGAAGGTCTCGGGCTGCTTGAGATAGGCTAGTATCCAGTCGGGGTTCAACCGCTTGCCGGCCTCGGCCAGCGACGGGCCGGAATTACCGCCCAGCGGTTCGCCCTTGCGGCCGGTATACTGGTGGCAGCCGCTGCAGGGCATCTTCTTGGAAAAGATCACCCGGCCCTTGGCGTTCTTCTTGACCTTCACGGTGCCGCTTTCGACCACGCCCGAGGTCAGCGACATCAGATAGTCGGAAACCGAGGCGGCATCGTCGGCGCTGAGCGCCGGGTGATCGCCAGGGTTTTCTTCGGTCAGCGAGTTGAACTTCATCGGGCGAATCGGTGCGGGGACGGTCAGCCAGGCTGTCAGCCAGTCCTGCACGAACTTGTCACCGGCATACCAAAGCTCGGGGCCGGTTTTGGCCAGCTGGTCCTCGATGGTCTTTTCGCGTGCCGGGCCTTCGGTGTAGTGGCAGTCGAGACAGCCATTGGCCTCGAACGCAGCTTGTCCCGCCGCCGCATCCGCTTGGGCGGCAGATGACATCGCCAGAAGGCCCACGGCACCGATTGCCGTCGTAAGAAGTCGCTTCATCTTGGTCTCCCTGTTCGTGTCGCGTCGTTTGAGTGTCATGTTCCGGCCTCGTCCTCGTTGCGTGACGCCAGCGCCTTGCGGGCCAGCCACAGCCCCAGTGCGCCGAAGATCAGGAAGGCCAGTAAAGTATAGACATAGACCTTTTTCGGCGTCGGCGCCTCCAGGACGACGAAATACCAGGTGCTCAGGCTCATGATCAGCCCGTGTTCACCGTTCGAGCCGTCCCAAGCGTTCAGCGACATCGGGATGAAGATGCCCGGCTCGAACTGCACATCGGACTTGTCGCCAGTGACCAGCGGGCGCTTCATGATCACGCTCCAGCGGCCCTGATCCCAGACCGCCTTGCCGGTGACCTGCTGAGCATCCTCGGCCTGCGGCTTGATCGCCTGTCGCCAGCCGCGGGCGTTGCCCTCGTCGGTGGCGCGCTCTCCAGCGGCGTGTTTGTCGGCCTTCCAGACCATCAGATAGACCTGATCGGACGACGAGCCGCGGAAGAAATGCGGTTTCTTGGTGCCGCTGGGCGGTTTCACGGGGAATTGCAGCGCGACAGAGTCGCGGAAGGTTTCGAGATCGCGGGTGATCATCCCGATCGCCTCGACATAGGAGTTGAAACCGCCGACCTGGGTCAGCTCTACCGGGTCGAATTCCTGCGCCTCGTCATGCACGATATCCTCGAACGGGTCGTCCCAGGTCAGCTTGAAGGCAATGTCGGTGTCGTTGAACACGGCCCTTACGGTGACCATCTCGACGCTGGGATTCTGCCAGCGCGGCGCCCCGATGACCTGACCGGTCAGGCGCACATCCATCGGTTGGGTCTGATCCCAGATCGCGTCGGCGGGGTCCTCGGACAGTTCACCATCGACCAGCTTTGCCGTCAGCGCCTGATGCGCGGTCAGGTCGTGCTGCAGCGACTTGATATAGTTCGCCAGGTCCCAGCGTTCCGCCTCGTCCAGCGATTTCACGAACGAGGGCATCGGGGTGCCGCTGATACCGGAGGTAAAGCGCATGTAGATGTCTTCTACCTCGGACCCGGCCTTGATCTTCCACGGGTGGGTCACGTTGCGGATCCGGATCTGGAAGCCCCAGTCGTCTTCGCGGAATTCCTTGTTGCCGTCGCCGCGCCCGGTCATTCCGTGGCAGCTCCAGCATTTCGCCTTTTCGAACACCTTTGCGCCACGGGCGATGGTCTCTTCGTTATAGGGCGCCGGGTTGGCAGGCACCGAAAGAACCTTGCCATTGGCCACCGGGTCGAGATCGGGCTCTTCGAACTCGAAAGCGAAGGTCTTGATATAGGCGATGACCTGCCAGCGTTCTTCCTCGGTCAGCCCGTTCTTGATCAGGTCGCTGTCGAAGGACTGCATGGCGGTGCCCACCAGACCACGGCTGACCGTGCGGAAGAGATCGCTGTCTGTCGGTAGCTCGCCGCTCTCGGTGGTACGGAACTTGAACGTGCCCAGCGTGAAATCGCGCGGGCGCGGGTCAAGATATTTGGCCGCCGGTCCTTCGCCGTCGCCGAGCAACCCATGGCAGAACGAGCACCGCTGGATATAGATGTCACGCCCGGCTTCGACGAATTCCTCGGTTGCTTCGGGCATCGGGGCGCCGGGGACGGAACTGGCCAGACCGGGCGCGGCCAGTATGGCGGCCGTGACGGTTGCGGCGATACCGGTTTTCAGTATGTCTAGCATTGGCATCACTCATGCCCTTCCGGAATTCGGGGCGTTTTCTGAGCCAGGTTGTATTCCGCCAGAATGATCTTCCAGCGCTGTTCTTCGGTCAATGACAGCTTCCACTCGGGCATCGCCGAGTCCCACGGCGTCGCCTCGGTCGGCAGGCCGGGGCCGCCATTGGTGACACGCCAGAAAGTGTAGCCCTCGACTATGGTCTCGATGGTGCCGTTATCGGTGAAATTGATCGGGCGCAGCTTGAAGCCATCGGCCATCGGTCCGTCACCGGCGACGCTGTCGCCATGGCAGGCGCGGCAGTTCATCGCGTAAAGCGCGCGGCCCTCAAAGAGGTTCTTTTCCATCAGCGCGGCCTCGGCGGTGGCGTGGCTGACATTGTCCTCTTCCAGTTCGGCGAGAAATTTCTTGACCGGCTCGGCGGCGAAGAATTCGAGGATATGGTCAGGATCCCATTCGTCGGCCCACAGATCGATATCTCCCTGAACCTGCGCAATAAACTCGATCTCGTTGGCGCGCGCCTGTTCGATAAAGGCGTCGATATCGGCGTCGCTGGGATGGTTGAACGGATTTTCCAGGGATTCCGAACTGACTGGGAAGTTCGACGACGGGTGCTGGATGCGCAGCGACAGAGGAACCTCGACCCGTGGCACCGTCATCTCATATGTCTGCCACGCTGCGATGGCGGGTACCGCCAGCAGCACCAGGGCCCGGGCGATCTGGCCATAGCCGCCGCGCAGCAGTTTCTTGATGGGCCGCAGGAAGTCCTGCATGCCTTCCTCGGAAAAGGTCACCATCAGGAACATCGCGACGACCGCCAGCGTCATGTAGAACAGCATCAGCGTTCTGGGCACCGGCAGCGGGAAGGGCAGGGCGGTCACCTCTCGCGAGAAGGCGGGGATGCCCCATTTGGTGGCCGCATAGATCGCGACCAGAACGATGACGACGATCGGGAAGGTGCCAATTCTGCGCATCCTCACTGCTCCTCTACCGGCTTTTGCAGCATCAGGAAGGACAGCAGATCCTGATATTCCTTGACAGTGATGACCTCGGCGATGTCGTCGGGCATGATGCTGACCGTATCGTCGACGCTGATCGTTTCAATATCTGCCTTGTCCAGGGTTTCCACATCACCCAGCGCGTTGGTGATATCGACCTCGCCATCCTCGTCACGGGTCTTCAGGCCGATGAACTGGCGGCCCTCCTTGTTTTTCACAACGTGGGTTTCGTAGCCTTCGGTCATGGCCTTTGCCGGTGCCAGGATCGCCTCGGACAATCCATCGAGCCCGATCGCGGCGATACCGGTCAGGTCCGGGCCGATCTCGCCCCCGCCATCGTCGTTCAGCATATGGCATTCCTGGCAGTTGTCCTCATAGACGATGATGCCCTCTTCTGGGTCGCCGCCGCCGGCCTCTGCCGCCGCCGAGATCTTGGAATAGAGCCCCGCCGTGACGTCGCTTGGGTTGGTATCGATGGCTTCCATGTCCAGATCGCCGCCGAGCGCCATCAAGTAGGCGACCACGGCCTTGATCTCTTTCAGTTCAAGAGAGATCGGCGGGGCGTAGACCACTGCCATCTCGTTCTTGTAGCCCTCGACGATATAGGCGCCGGGCGAGGCCATGCTTTCGACGATATAGTCGACAGCGGTGAACTCTACACCCTCCTTCGCACTGCGTTCGGCGGCGCGCTCGATTGCGCGGGCACCCATCGGCTGCGGGAACTTCTCGCCGAACTGGCCGTGGTTGGGGCCACGCACGGCGCTGCCTTGTCCGCCGACACTGTGGCAGGTAAAACAGCGGCCCTTGCCCCAATAGATGGTCTCGCCGCCCTCGGGGGTGATGTCCACCACAGCGGTATCGTCGCCGCCGCCGCCGGTCAGGGCAGTGATCGAATAGCCGATCCACAGGTAGACGCCGAGTACGACCAGCAGGAAGACAAAGATGCGGGGGATCGTCGGGTTCATCTTACTTCTCCTCCCCGCCCTTGGCGGCGATCCCGCCTAGCCAGAACATGAAGGCGCAGCCGATCATAAACAGCAGCACCGCCGCGCTGACCTGTTGCGTCATCACGAAGTTGGTGGGCGTTGCGGCCCAGTCGGACGTGTCGCGCATGACGCCGAAGATGTGCCAGTCGCCCCGCAGGCCGGACCGGATAAAGCCCATCAGCCCCATGTTCATGGTGATCACGAAGGTCAAGAGCAGTAGCGCATATTGCGACCGGGTCGTCATCTTGCCCCACTGCATCGCGCCAAGCGACTTGGCCCGGCGGAACAGGAAGGCGTCGATGACACCAACCAGGATCAGGCACGAGATCAACTGCAGGAACTGCGACACGGCAACGTTACGCAGCACCGGCGAGGCCTTTTCCATGACCACGAAGCCATAGACGCCCAGGAACCCGGTGACGTTCAGCGCGGTCGAGGCAAGATACAGCCCCTGTCCCAGCTTGCCTCGGTCGATCAGCGCCAGCAGGATGGCGATCACGCCGACCCCGCATTGCACGACCAATGCCCAGCCGATGGTGCGGATATAGCCCACTCGGTCGGCCGGTAGGTCCAGCTCTGCCGGATCGAGCCGCAGCATGACCCAGGCGTATTGCGCCACGATGGCGATGGCCAAGGCGCCGACGATGATGATCGTTAGCCGCGCGCCGTTGCCCTGTTTTCTGACCGAGACCGAGTTTTCCATGTTGCCGCGGCGGTAGAGCAGGAAGCTGAAGAAGGTGGCCAGGATGATCAAGTTCACCACGGCGTTCTTTGCCGGCATCAGGCCGAGGAACTTCAGCACCGGGTGGTACTGGCTGCCGCCCATCTCGCCGACTTCACGGCTGGAAAGGGGCAGGTTGTGCGGCGTCAGCCACACGGCCAGCGAAAGAATGATGGCAAGCAGGATCCACTTGATGAACTTGTAGTAGCGCTGCGCGCCCGGGATCCGGGTCATGCCGCTCCACAGATAGTAGTTCGAGATCAGGAACAGCGAACCGACCAGCATGGCCTGTATGATGAAGGTCCAGGAAAAATCGCCACCCATCATGTTGTTGCCCATGACGGCGCTCGTCGAATAGACCTCGCGGCCCAGATAGTAGCCGGCGAAGGGAAGCGGTATCAGGGCAACGATGGCAACCAGGTTCGAGATGTATCCCATCCAGTCGTAATGAGCCCGTTCCTCCTGGGTCTGCGAGGAGATGAATTTCACTGCCGCGTAAGAGCCGGCGACAAGCCCGCCAAAGGCCAGGTTGCCCAGCATGCGGTGGATCGCGATCGGCGTCGCCAGGATGTTCTCGAAAGCCTGCCAGACGGTACCGACAAAGACGCCGTTACCATCGACGCCGGTTGGGCTCATCATGAAACCGGCCCAGCTGTTGGCAAGCTGCATGATCGCGGTGCCGAAAACGTTCAGCAGGATGCCGATGAAGATATGCATGGTCTTGCGCCCGCGGATGATCCACAGGCCGACCGCGATCGGCAGGATATAGAGCAGGAACATGAACCAGCGCGTGTCGGTGCGCATGTCCGGTCCGACCCACCCGGCCAGCAGGGCAATACCAAAGGCGCCGACGACAAGCGCCAGGGCCTTGAATATCCAGCGGCTGAGTGGCGGGAAAGGTTCGCCTTTCTTAAGCCATTTCCAGCCGTAGTAATAGAGATACAGACAGAAGGTTTCGCCGAAGAACAGCAGGGCGTAGATGAACATGACATCCTTGAAGATGCCCGCCATGTATCCCATGAACGTCGGGTAGAGCGTGAAGAGCGCGAACGCCAACAGACCGCCGAGCGCGGCTGTGGTGGCGTAGGCAACGCTCAGCAGCGAGGTAAACTCGTAGGCGAGCTTGTCGAACTTGTCGTCGCCGTTCGTCCAGCCGGCGATCTCGATGGTGACCGCGAAAAGCGGCACACCCAGAACGAAGGCCCCGAAGAACAGGTGCATCTGCGCCAGGAACCAGACCAGCCTGCGGCTGTCCAGCCCCAGGAACTGGCGGTAGACATTCTCGTCCTGCGCCGCCGCCGGAAGCGCGGCCAGAAGCAGGAACAGGCCAACCAGTACCGGCAACAGGGTTTTCGAGCCCGAAAGGGAGGGCGGCGAGAAAGCAAAGCTTTGCTTTTGGTCTTGGTCCGTCATAGTTGATTTCCAGCCGCACTCGGTTTCGGTTGATCAGGTCGCCTGCAAGGGGTCGCTCACTTGGCGTCCGCGTCGGAGAAGGTGAAATTGGCCTCGGCCGCGCCGCTTGCCGCGACAGAGATGTCCGCCTCTTTCAGCCCGTAACGGGGATGCCAAGCCACCAGCGTGTAGTCGCCGGGGGGGATATCATCGATGGAGAAGGAGCCGTCTTCCCCGACCACGACCGCATAGGGATGGGTCGGTGCCATCATGAAGCCGAACATGAAGTTATGCGCCTCGCAGTTGATCGCGATATAGGACGAACGCCGCGGCTTGATCTTGTCGGAGATGTCGCCTGTTTCGGGCTGGCCGAAGTTGAACAGGGTCTTCTTGACGACGCGGCCTTTTGCGACGCCGATCATCTCGCGCGCGTTGATGTTGTGCAGCACGCCTTCGTCACTGTTGCGGATGATGATCGGGCCGGGGCGGACAACCTGGGCCCAGGGGGTGAACCGGCATTTCTCCTGGGTGACCAGGTACTCGCCGAACTCGGGCTGTTCCCAAGCTTTGCCTTCCTTGATCTTCTCGATGAAGACGAAAGCCCCGCGCAATGCGCCATCCTGCACGTCGACCCAGACGACATCCCGGTCGCCGTCGCCGCAGACGTCGTTGTTCTTGGTGATCTTGATCTTCTCGACCGCATCAGCCGGCAGATCGCCCTCGAAGCTGACCATGCCGCTGACGCTGCCGCCGTCGGCGACCGACATTTCGGTGTATTTGTCCCGCTTGGCTGCCTCGGCCACGGGCACCATGGCAAATGCCAGGGCCGCCGCGAGCGCCAGCTTCGGGGTCAGCGATGTCGATTTCGGAAGTATCATGTGATCACCTCAGGATGGTTGTTCAGGTTCGGCGGCTCGAAGGTACCTTTCAGGCCGCCTCATCTTGCTGGTTGAGTACTTCAAGGGCTTCGATTGCAACAGACCAGTATCTGCGCCGCTCGGGATCCGCCAAAACTCGCAGGAACTCGTCATTGGCTCCGTCCCGGTCCAGGTCCCGCAGCAACCGTGCGATCTGGCGCCCGTGGTAGCCTTCGTAGGAAAATGCCATGTCTGCCAGCAGCTGCAGCGATTGGGCAGAACCCGATCGCGCCACCGCTTCCGCCGCCGACAGTCTCGCCGAGGGATCGCTATCCCCCAGCAATTCTGCGAACCGGGCCGAACCCGGTTCGGCGGCAGACAGGGCCCGGATTGCCTCGTTGCGGACAAACCCGTCCTCGTCCGCAGTCAGACACAGCAAAAGATCCTTGGCATCGTCGCCACCACTTGTTCCCAGGGTTCGGATCAGTGGCAGTTTCCCGGGAATGGGCACCTGCGCCAGCGCGGCAATGATCGCCGTTTCCACATCGCCCGGGATCTGACCCAGCCTGTCGGCGATGCGCGCCAGCGAGTCCGCGGCGGTAGCAACGGTTTCAGCGTCGTCCGTTTCCAGCGCGGCGGCGAGCGCCCGCGTGGCGTCCGGGTGGTCAAGCTCGCTCAACACCCGGGCGGCGAACCGCTGCACATCCTCGTGCAGCACGATATCCGGCGTCTTTGGCATTTTGCGTTTGCCAACCACGCGCCGGGCGATGGCCAGACGCTCCATGTCTTCCGCCGAAAGATCTATGCCCTGCTCGGGCAGTCCGACGAAGGGCTTGATTGCCGGCCCGTCCTGCAGAATCGAATCCAGCGTTGACGTCACTTGCGCCGCATCGTCCTTTGGCGTTTCGGCGGGTTCCTCTTCGCACTCTGCGGCGTCCGCGTCCGTTTCGGGCTGCGCTGGCTCGGCTACCTCGGCGGGTTCTTCGGGCTCTGGCGCATAGGCGCCCTGCATGGCCAGCAGCAGCGCGTCGGCTGCCGCATTTGGCCACTCGGGCTCACGGCGGGCGATCCCAGCCAGGGCGACCATGTTTTCCAGCCGGACCTGCCGTTCGGGATCATCAATGACCGAGATCAGCGTAGCGGTGGTCCGGTTGCCTGCGGCCGAACACAACCCCTTGAGAGCGCCCAACCGGACCGCGCAATCGAGATCGCGGTCGGTCAACGCCTTTTCCAGCATGTCGGCGGCGCTATCCGGGACGATCTTTCCGAGCGCCGCACAGGCAGCAGCCGCAACCTCGGTCACTGCACTGCCGGTCAGTTCGGTTACTTTCGGGGCAATATCCCCGCCGCCTTCCGCCTCACCAAGTGCGGTCATTGCAAGGGCCACCACCTTGGGCGATGGGTCGTCCAGCAAAGGCACCAGTTCAACGGGATAAAGCCGACCCAGCAATTTCACGGTTTCGGCGCGCACATCCTCGTCGTTGTCCTCCAGCATCACCGCCAGCCAGACATCCTGCGGATCGACGGCGGCGCGTGCGCGCAGGGCGGCTAGGCGCACGTCGGGCGACGGATCGGAGAACGCGTAAGGATAAAGATCCCTGGCCTCTTGCGAGCAGGCGCCGGCCACAGCCGTCGCCGCACGCCTGCGGGTCCTGCTTTGCGGGTCTTTGAGGTATTCGCCCAGGGCGTCGATGCCTGCGGGGCCGATCCGGGTCAGAGCCTTGAACACCGTCTCGGCGATGTCCTGGGCTTCCTCGTCCTTCAGGGCGGCGACAATGTCGGGCACAGCGCTGTCGATTCTCAGATCGGCCAGCCCGGCAATCGCCCCGGCCTGGATATCTACCCAGTCGTCCCAGCCGCTGGAATAAAACTCCTGCTCGTCCCAGGTAATCTCTTCGTCACGTCCCTTCACCATGCGGACCAGCCACGGGGCGATCCGGCTGTCGCCGGTCTTGACCAGGGCGGCGATGGCGAAAAGTTTGACCTCGGTGCAGGGGTCGCCGATCAGGTTTTCGTACAATTGGTCGGACGCCGCCGGGTCGCCGATTTTGGCCAGCGCCTCGGCTGCGTCGGTCCGGACGTCTTCATCTTCGTCCAAAAGCGCCTTGATCAAAGGGCCGGCTGCTTGGCCGGCCCGTATCCGCCCAAGCGCTTTGGCCGCCAGGCACCGGTGAACATCCACCCCTTCAGAGAGGATATCCCCCAATGCCTCGACAACCGCCAGCGGTGCCGGGCTGGTCTCCAGCCCGGCACCTGATTTGGTGCAGATTGTCACCACTTCGTTCAAATGATGTCCCTCGGAGCGAATGACATCGAGCGGAACGAGTGCTTGTGCGGCGACTCACCGATCTTCTTCAGTCTGGCAACTCCTATCTTGTAATTGTAGTTGCCACTGATCCAATCAACGATACGGCCTTCCAGCGCATTTGCCGGCTGCGAGGTGTGAAGGAAATCCATGTAGATGATCCCCTTCTTGATGTGCCGGGTCACCATCGCGACACCGGTCACCGCCGCCTTGCTTAGCTCGACGTTGTCATTGCGCATCTGGCCGGTAAAGCTGTAGTCGTCGCCTTCGATACCCAGAGTGGTTTCTTTCAGACTGGGGACCCGGTCAGAGTAGGCCATCAACAGGTCGCCGCTTTCGATGCCGCGCGCGGCTGCATCGTCCGGGTGAATTTCGATATAGTTGTCCGGCCAGCGTTGCACGATGTAGGGCCGCCGACGGTCGTCAAAGCCAGACTGCCAGCGCTCGTTCGTGCGCCCGGAAGTGCACCACAGCTCGTCGTCCTTCGGGCTCATCCATTCCCAATAGTCAGAGAACAGTGACCAGGGCGATTTCTCGATGTTGCAACGGCCAGTCTGACTGTTGAAGTGGGTCAGCTTTTTGTTGAACATGTTCGAGCCGGTCGGGCCGGTTTCCGACAGCGACAGGGTCGTGTCGTGCAGCCGCTTGGTGCCCCTCAGCGACCCGTCATCGTCCATGAACACCGGGCCCTGGATGCCGTTGGTGCCGAATTCGCCGAGTTTCGCGTGCAGGGTCTTGCCCTCGCGGATCGCCGCCATCTTGATCATGTTGAAGTCTTTGCGGCTGCCGCGCGAGAAGCGGGCGCTTTCTTCGGCGACATCGTTGGAGTTCTCCCAATCGAAGCCGTCAAAGCCCATCTTCTTGGCAAGCTGAGCGATGATCCACCAGTCGGGTTTGGCCTCGCCCGGCGCATCGTAGAACTTGTTGTAGACGCGCAGACGGCGTTCGCCGTTGGCCCGCATGAACGTGTCCTCGCCCCAGGTTGCGGCCGGGAAGATGATGTCGGCGTAGCGGTTGCCGATCGGGTCGACCAGATAGATATCCTGATTGATCACCACCATGCCGCCGCTGTCGGCGCGTGCCTTCAGCGTGTCGATGATTTCCTGCTTGTCGAAGGACATCACCTGATTGGGGTTCTGCACCGTCAGTTCCTCGAACCGCCTGGCAAGTTGCTGCGATCCGCACATCGACTGGATCCAGGTGGTACCGATGACATGGGCCATACGGGTGTGACCCGACATGGTCCAGGTATCGGTGTCCAGCGCGCGGCGCCGACGGCCCGGAACCTTCATCGGAGACTTGTTGCGCGGGTATTTGCCGCCGCGCACGCCGCCCCTCTGGTGCCCGCCGGCACGGCCGACAACCTGACCCGGACGACCGCCCGCACCGACCTGGATGGCCAGCGCCGAGATTGCCATGGTGTTGCCGGTGTTGTTGGACCAGTAGAACCCTTTCTCGATCATGATCGAGGTCTTCGGGCGCGTACCGTCGGCCCCGGGCTTGGCCATCCATTCGGCGGCAGTATAGATCTTCTGCACGTCGATGCCGGCGACCTTGGCGGCGTTTTCGGGCGTGAATTCGTCTTGCGCCAGCAACCACTTGGCCCAATCGTCATAGCCGTCGGTCTGGAACTTGCCCCAGGTCGTGCGCCATTGCCACGGTGTGTTCCGCGTGCCCTGGCCGAAGCCCGAGTTCGAGCCCCATTTGTTGTTGACCCATTTCTTGATCCACTCGGCGTCCTGCCAGCCGTTCTCGGCGATCACACGGGCGATCGCGTTGACGACCAGAAGGTCGGTCCCGAGGTTCACATCCAGCCACAGGCCGCCATTGGCCTCGGCATAGGCCACGCCGGCGGTGCGGCGCGGGTTCATCATGATGCATTTCTGCCCATTCTGAATGCCCGGCATCATCCACTGCGTGAAAAGGATGGTCTTGGTCTCGTAGGGGTCGGTGCCGCAGACCAGCAGGGTTTCGGCATTCATCCAGTCTTCGTAGGACGGGCCGAAATTGTCGAACCCGGCATCCCTGAAGCCCGGTGTCGACGAGACGTCGGACGGGGTGTCGTGGAATGTGAAGTTCGCGGTGTTGATGTGGCGCAGCGCGTATTTCGAGATCGCATAGGTGTTCTCGATATACTGGTACGAGAACGTCTTGACCCCATAGGCGTTGGCGCCGTGCTTTCTGCGAACGTGGTTGGCAACCTCTGCCGCCACGTCGAGCGCAAAATCCCACGATACCGGTTGCAGGATGCCCCACATGCGCATCAGCGGCGTGCTGAGACGATCGCGGGTAGGGGTCTGCGGGTTATAGCATTTCTGCGCGATGCAGCCGCCCCGAAGGCTGGAATCGCCGTTGGTGTTGACCGCCTCGGTGTCCTTGTCGGGGATGATCACCACATGGTGCGGGTTGCCGTCGTGCATGACGATATTGTGCTGGTTCGGAGCGACCCAAGAGCCAAGCGGCGCTACCGGGAAATCCTCATCAAACGCGTTGTTGTCCGCTTCCGGACCGCCGTCGTGGTTGCCGGCCACAGGCCAGCGATACACCTTGTACCCGCACGCGACGATGCAATAGTCACACGCAGTGGTGATGACGTCGGCGTCCTTTGGCGGAAGAGGAACGTTCGTTTCGGGAATGTAGTACGGAGTAGTCATCGTTCGTTCCCTATCCTTGAAGGTTGTCGTGGCGGCCGAAGATCAGGCCAAAGATGCCGACGGCGTAGATGTCGTCACCGTCGAGTTCCAGCAGAACCTGTGGCAGGCTCTGATAAGCTTGGCCCGATATCAGGATGCCGTGGCGGGTCAGATCGTAGGTCGACAGGTGAAGCGGGCAGGCGCCGAGCGACTTGGTTTCGCCCTTGTAAGAGCCTGACAGGTCGCCACCCTGGTGGGTGCAGAAGTGGTTGAAGGCAACCACGTCCTTGTCCGGCCCCAGCCCGCCGCCGGCCTCGGTGCCCAGTTTGACCAGCACCGACGAGGAATACTCGCCCTCGTCGGGATAGTCGAATTCTACCGGTACGTCGGTCTGCAATGAACTGAGCGTCGCGATCTTCTTGCGTGGGTAGGTCGCGACCGTCGCCGGCATGTGGCTGTCGGCGCCGGCGTGGTTCATCGAAACCATGACCGTTGCCGTCGCGGTGCCGGATGTCAGCAGGAATTTCCTGCGCGACAGACCACATTTGGTTCCTGGCCCGCGGCTCGCGGTATCGGAGCTATTGATTTCATGTGTCATTTTCTCTCGTCCCCCTTAGTTCGCGACAGCCGGAAGCGGCGCGTAGGATGGAAGTTGCGGGGTTTCGATCCTGATCTCGTCGCCGCTCAGCGATTCAAGGAAGGCAACCAGGTCTTCCTTTTCCTCGTCTGTCAGGTTCAGAGGCTTCAGAAGCGGGGTCTTGTTGCTGGCAAAGGTGCCGTCGGTGAATTCGTTCTCACCACCGCCATCGTTGTAGAAATCGACCACCTCTTCGAGATCGAAAAACTTGCCGTTATGCATGAAGGGCGCCGTGTAGAGCGTGTAGCGCAGTGGAGCGGTCCGGAACTTGCCCATGTCCGCCGTTTCCTTGGTGCGGTAGTAGAGCCCGGCATCGTCCTTGATGGTGCGGTACAGCTCTTCGGTGGTGCCCTTGGCATATTGCTCGTAGCGGAAGGTCACCTGCGCCATGCCGTTGTCGAACCACTCCTCGGCCCTCTCGATCCCGAGGTTATAGTATTTCTGGTCCGTCATCAGCGCGCCGTTATGGCACTCGATGCAGTTGGCTTTGCCCTCGAACAGTTCCATGCCCCTGATCTGCTGATCGGTAAGGGCATCGCCGTCGCCGTTCATGTAGTTGTCGAACGGCGTGTCGTTGTGGATCAGCGTGCGTTCGAAGGCCGCGATGGCCCGCCAGACGTTGTTGACCTTGGGCCAGTCGTCGCCGAACACGTCGTTGAAACGCTCGACATATTCGGGTATGAAGGCCAGCCTTGCCTCGACCATGTCACGCTCGCCATTGCCCGAAATAGCGCCGAGCGCCGCTGACGGGGCCTGGTTTTCAAGCGATTTGGCCGAGCCGGTCCAGAACAGTTTGCCCAGGTAGGCAGAGTTGATCACCGTCTGGCTGTTGCGCCAGTGGATCACGCCGGGATATCCGCGCGACAGACTGTCGTTGAAGCCCCAGCCCTGCTTTTGCTCGTGGCAGTCGGCGCAGGACACCGAAGCGTCGCCGCCGATGCGCGAGTCGAAGTAAAGCAGCTTGCCAAGCTCGATCTTCTCCGGCGTCTGCACGTTGTCCGTCGGGATCGGTGGCAGACCAAGTGCGGCCAGCGGTGGGTTGTTGTCGGCCGAAGCCGCGGTTCCCAGGCCGGCCACGGCCATCCCAAGAGCCGCCGCATACGTCCTCAGTATTGTGCTGTTACCCTTTTTCATAGCCATGATCCTAATTCCGTGCGTCCAGCCAGTTGTCGAACGGCGCATAGTTTACATTGATTTTCTCGGGCCAGACGAACTCGTCGCCGGTCAGCGGGTCGCCCGAAAGAGCTTCGAGGAATGCCACCAGATCGGCTTGCTCCTGCTCGTTCAGGTCAAGCGGCCTGATGCGTTCGTCCATGTTGGGGTCGTCGCCGCCGCCGACATTGTAAAAGGCGACAACGTCTTCCAGTGTGGCCATCATGCCATTGTGCATGTAGGGCGCGGTATAGGTCAGCTCGCGCAGCGTCGGCGTCATGAATTTGCCGATGTCAGAACCATCCATAAGGTTGGTCCGGATCGCCGCACCGGGGTCGCGCCGCAGGTTCATGTAGTTGTTGATACCCATGAAGTTGGCGAAGCTGACAAAGGTCAGGTGCCGCTTGGGATCGCTCCAGATATCGGGATTCTCCGGTGCGCCGGTGTTGTGGACGTCGTCGTCCGTGAAGCGCGGTCCGGAATGGCAGTCGGCGCAGCCGGCCTTGCCGGTGAACAACTCAAAACCGCGGTTGGCGGCATCCGACATGGAACCGGAATCGAAGGGTGCGCCGCGGCTGGTGAGTGTCTTGAGGAATTCCGGAATGGCCTTGCGGACCGAACCGTTCGATGGCTCGCCATAACCGGCGGCCTCGAACATCTCGACATAGATCGGATCCTGCTTGATGCGTTCCTGCATCAGTCGCATATCCATGTTCATGGTGTAGGTTTCGGTGATCGATTCCCGCGTCACGTCGTTGAGGTTGGTGCCCAGGCGTCCGTCGTGGAACCAGGCCGCCTTGAGAGCCGCGTTGATCAGCGTCGGAGCGTTTCGGAACCCGTCGGAACCCGGATACGCCTTTGCCAGCGGCAATCCGTCGGCAAAACCTTTCTCCGGATTGTGGCAGGTAGAGCAGCTGATCGCTGCGTCACCCGACAAGCGCGGATCATAGAATAGTCGCTGACCCAGCGCCGCCTTGGCCGCGTCTACTTCGGCCTGGGGAACGGGACCGAAGTCCTGCGCATAGAGGGGCGAACTGGTCGCTGTGCCCAAAGCCGCGACCACACTTATGGTCGCCATTAACATGGATGTTTTCTTCATCGAGTTATCCCCAGAAAAAGTGGCGTCTGCAAAAGTTCCAAGGCCGGTTCTCCACTCAGCCACTGTCTGTTTCGGTTCCTTTTCTTTGCGTCGTGGTCTTCCAATTCGGCAGCGGTACACCGCTGGTCTCTTCGAGAAATCTCAGCATCGTCGAGAAATCCTGAAAGTAGCACTCCTCATCACCGTGAACGTGACGAAGATGTCCCCGCCAAGTGGGGGTTTGGCTCGTCGCGTTTTCCAACCAGATCCGCGCTACGAACGTGTCTTTGTTCCTAAGTTCCTCCATCCCCGTATGCCGAAACTCCCTCGTTCGCCGAATCCTTGGCGTGCGTGTGGACTGAAGCACTGAGAGAGATGATACCGGCTCCGGTAACACAACGGTAACACAGGTAAGCGGTTAATCAACAAAGAAATTTCGATCAGGGTATTCGGAGTTACAAAGACAATCCCCGCGCGGTTCACCGGTGAGTCGGTTCGGCCCGCGTGCGAATCGTGCAGGCCGATAGCGGCGCAGGCGATCTCACCCGACCGTTGGCCGCCAGGTTGATCGCCAAATAACGGCTCATCGGAGCAGGGGTGTCAGAGCCGGGCACGGGCTCTCGCCTCGCCGGGACGGAAAATCCGGGCGCGGCTGGAAAGCGGGGTGGTTCAGGCGGTCTTGCGTCGGGGTTCAACTCTCTTTTGAGTGATCCTTCCATAGACACTCAATGTGGCGCTGGTCGGTTCAAGCCCGTATTCCGACCCCAGCACCCTCTGCCAGGACAGGAACTGCGCCCGGGCCCAGTCCGGCCGGCCCATCTTGTCGAAGCACTCCATCAGCATCCGCACAAAGCTCTCGCGGCAGGGATCGGTCGATAGCGCCATCCGGCACACCTGGGATGCGGCCAGGTGGTTGCCGGCCCCGGAATAGCAGGTCGCCATGCTCGACAGTAGTTCAAGATGGATCTCGCGCAGGCGTTCACGCTCGACGCTGCACCATTCGGCATAGGGCTCGTCTTCAAACAGATCGCCTTGATACAGCGCCCTGGCCTCCTCGAAATGCACCTGCGCCCGGGTCAGATTACCGCCCTTCATGGCATCCTGCCCGCGCACCACCAAGTCGCAGAACACAGCCGAATCGACACACACCGTTTGTTCCCGCAGCACATAGGACAAGCCGACCGTTTCAATGATTTCCGGGTTGACCCCGGCCTTGCGCAGTTCATTGCGCAACGATGAGATGGTGACCTTGAGCCGCTGCCAGCCCTTGACCGGATCGGTGTCAGGCCAGATCCATTCTATCAGTTGCTCGCGGTGCACCGGTATATTCAGGTTGCCGAGCAGGATTTTCAGGACCACGGCGGCCTTTCTCCTGTTCCAGGTTTCGACGCTCAACCCCTTGCCGTTGAATGCCAGCCCGAATCGTCCCAGCGTGAACACCCGCATACGTCTTTCGGGCTTGACCCCGGCAAGCCGGTCATAGGCCTTGCGCATGAAAATGATTGCCACCGTCCTGTCTTCGTCGGTCCTGGCCTCAGGCGGCAGGGTCACCGAACTGATGCCGGCTGGCAGCATGTCACCGTTCATGTGCCGCAGCTGGCACTCCTCGATGCCCCATTTTTCGCCCAGCGAAAAACAGCTCCCCCCCCGGCACATCGCCGAGCAAAGCTTTTCTCCGGTTGGGTAGAGCGCCTGTAGAATCGAGCTGCAACGCAGCCCGATCGCATCGGAGACCGGGTACCCCAGCAGTTCCTCGGCAGCGGTATTCCAGGCGGTTACCCGCAACTCCTCATCGACCGCAAAGGCCGGGTCGGACGAGTATTGCACCATATCCGATGCCTTGAACATTACGCGAATCCCCCGCTTGCTCGTTAAGCCTTGCCGATTCAGCGGGCTCAACCGACGTTACAAATTGACGCGAGAGTGCTGCGAAACCACTTCAAATTGCGACACTCCGACGATTGTTCTGTTTTTTCAACCGGATAAGAATCAAGGTGTGGTTCTCGGCCCGCGACGCTGTGTCCATGATCAGACCTCTCTGGGGTGCCCGTTTCGGCCTCTTGACAGGACAAGAAACCCGCCATCCGGTTCTGATCAGGGTGATGTGGTAATTCCGGCAACGCTCGCAACCCGATGGAGAGGGGTATGTTACCCGAGTGTTACCAAGTGTCCTATTTACCCGCAACGACGAAACAGGTCCCGCTTGGCCTTGCATCCGGGTGGCGGCTGATAGACTTTATCGGCAATGCACCATGAACGGCGCAACCGCCCCTTCGGCAGGTATCCGACGTCATGGGCACCCGGGAACCGGCCGGTTGGCCGTCAAGCCAGATCATCCGGCACAGCACTGGAGTGTGCAACATTGGTACAGACTTCCGTTTCGGAAAAGACCGAATTCGACGGCTCGCCGGACAGCGCGCCGGCTTCGCTGTCGCATGTCCTGGTCGCATTGGATCAGTCCGACTATGCCAACCGGGCCATGCGAGAGGTGGCGCGTCTGGTGAAGACCGCCGATGGCAAGATCACCGGTATCCACGCCTATGCCGCCAAGCTGCATGACCGCCGCTTCAAGCAGATGGAAGGCGGGTTGCCGGAACGCTATCGCCGGGAAAAGGAGATGGAGCATCAGCGCGACGTGCACGAAGACCTGATCGGCATGGGGCTGGGGCTGATATCCGACAGCTACCACGACGCGGCCGGCGCGATCAGCGACACGCATCAGGTGCCGTTCGAACGGCTGAGCCCCGAGGGCAAGAACTATACCTGTCTGGTCGAGGCGGTCGAACAGGGCGATTTCGACGTTCTGGCGATGGGGGCTCTGGGGCTGGGCGCGGTAGCCGGCAGCACGGTCGGCTCGGTCTGCGAGCGTGTCGTGCGGCGCTCTTGCATCGACGTGTTCGTGGCCAAGGATCGGCATCGCCCGATCGGCGACGGGCCCATCGTGGTAGGCATGGACGGATCGGCGAAATCCTTCGGGGCACTGAAGACCGCGCTCGATATCGGTCGCCGGCTGGACGTGCCGGTGCATGTTGTCGCGGCCTATGACCCCTATTACCACTATGTCGCCTTCAACAAGATCTCGACCGTTCTCGACGAAGAGGCAGGCAAGGTGTTCCGGTTCAAGGAGCAGGAACAGCTGCACGAGGAACTGATCGACGACGGTATCGCCAAGATCTACCAGGCGCATCTGAACGTCGCCGAAACCGTCGCCCGGGAGGACGACGCCGAGGTCACCGCGGTGCTGGTTGCTGGCAAGCCCTATCAGGCGATCCGCAAATATGTCGAGCAGGTGGGTGCCAGCCTGCTGGTGGTCGGCAAGACCGGCGTTCACGCCGATGCCGGGCTCGATATTGGTGGAAATACGGAAAACCTGTTGCGCATGGTGCCTTGCCATATCTGGATCGGCCAGGCGGAGTTTGTCGCGCCGATGGACGTGGTGGCCGAAGAAACCATCATGTGGTCCGAGGAGGCCGAAGAGAAGATAGGCCGGGCGCCTGATTTCGTGCGCGGCATCGCCCGCACCTCGGTGATCCGCCAGGCCCAAGCCAAGGGGCACACCTTCATCACCTCGCGTTTCGTCGACGAGGTCATGCAGGCCATGATGCCCGGGGCAGGGGGTGGTGGCGGCGACACCGTGCAGCAGACATTCGAACGGCTCGACTGGTCCGACGAGGCCAGCGCGCTTTTGCATGGGCTTGACGAACCGGTGCGCGAGAACATCCGCCTGCGGGCCGAGAAATCCGCCCGGCGCGATGCTGCCACCACCGTGATGCCTGGACATGTGGCGCCGTTCCTGGAAGACGCCCGGCCGCCGGGGCCCGATGCGCCCGCGATCGTCTGGCGCGCGGCCGCCAAGGCCCGGCTGCAGCGGGTGCCAGAGGCCTTCCGCGCCGAAGTGCGCCGCAGCGTCGAGGAATTCGCCCGCGCCCAGGGTGCCGGTGTGATAGAGGGAGACATCGAAGAGGCCGCGTTTTCTGCCTCTCGCAAGGCCATGTGCCCGGTCGACCACAACAATGGAGACGCCTGAGCCGCAGGCCCGATATCCGCGAGAACATGACCCAAAAGCCCGACGCTCCCTATCTGATCGCGCTGAACCTGACAGAGCGCTGCAACTTGGGCTGTGCGCATTGCTACCTTGATGCCAAGGTGATGCGTGAGGGCGGCACGGACGAATTGACCACCGCAGAATTGAAGACTGCCATTGGCGACATCGCCAAGATCGGCCCCGAGGCGATGGTGGTGCTGACCGGCGGTGAGCCGCTGCTGCGCACCGATATCGAGGAACTGGCGAGCCATGCAAGCGCGTTGGGACTGATGGTCGTTGTCGGTTCGAACGGGCTGATGCTGACGCCGGAACGCATCGAGCGGCTGCAAAGGGCAGGGGTCGCCGGCATCGGACTGTCGCTCGACAGCCTGCGCCCCGAGCAGCATGACGGGTTCCGCGGGCGCAAGGGTGCATGGGCCAAGACCATGGGCGCCATCGATGCCTGTGTCGCCGCTGGCATGCCGTTTCAGATCCATTTTTCGGTGATTGACCAGACCGCGGACGAAATCGACGACATGGTTGCCTTCGCCCGTGACGCCGGGGCACTGGTGCTGAACGTGTTTTTCATGGTCTGCACCGGGCGGGGCGAGAAATTCTCGGACATTTCGGCAGAGAAATACGAAGAGGTGCTGCGCCGAGTGGCCCAGGCGGCACGGACCGAGAAACGGCTGATGGTGCGGGCAAAATGCGCGCCGCATTTCAAGCGCATTGCGGTCGAGATGGATCCCGAGTGGCCGATCACCGCGGCGCATGGCTATGACGCGGGCGGCTGCATCGCCGCCACGCATTACGCCCGGATTACGCCAAACGGCACGGTGACGGCCTGTCCCTTCATGGAAACCTCCGCCGGGTCGGTGCGCGAAAACTCGTTTTTCGAGATCTGGACCGGATCGCCGCATCTGCAGACACTTCGGGCGCCAAAGCTCGAAGGCCGCTGCGGCGCATGCGAGTACCAAAAGCTGTGCGGCGGCTGCCGGGCCCGGCCGCTTGCGGTCAGCGGCAATGCGATGGGCGAGGATTTTCTGTGCACCTATCAGCCGCAGGGCGGTGCGGTCATCACGCCGCTCGGCCCGCAAAAGGGCGTGCTGCGCTGGGACGACGAGGCCGAAGCGCGGCTGGCGCGCGTTCCCGGCTTCGTGCGGCGCATGGTGCGCAAGCGCGCCGAGGCCTATGTGCGCGAAAAAGGCCGCGACCTAGTTACGCCGGACGATCTCGAATACCTGAAGAAACGTCGTTTCGGCGAAGCAGGCCCGCCGGTGATGGCGCAAAGACCCAGTGTTGCCGATGCAAAACCCGGGGCGAGGAAATGACCCGAAAGGTCGCGGTCATAGGCGCGGGGATCTCGGGGCTGGCCACTGCCGCCGCCCTGGCTGAGTGCGGCTGTGACGTTACCGTGCTGGAACGCCAGGTCGGTGTCGGCGGAAACGCCATATCCGAACGGTTCGACGGCTTTTTGATGGAGCACGGGCCAAGCACCCTG
>JAAELR010000339.1 GCA_024226455.1 Paracoccaceae bacterium | reverse complement strand
TCCTGGACCGGTTGCAAGGTTAAAACCTCACTCAAGGTCGGACACTACAATCCGGATCTGGTGATCAGCAGCTACAACGAACTGGGTGGAAATCCCTGGCTGGAGATCCGGGCGACCCTCGGTCTCGCCCAGAAGGCGGTCGCTACCGGCCTGCTGGGTACACTGTTACCGGTTCCCATCGACAGTGCGGGTAATCGCACCGAAGGGACCGCGGATAGACGCGACCATAAGAACCTGCTCTTTCGCGAAGCCGACGCCATTGGCCACCCCATGGCTAGCCTGGCCGGCGTGGTGGCGGGAGTGGGCCTATTGTGCCAATCGCAGACGACACCTTTCTTCCCCTACTTTCAATCCGGCCTCGACGCCCTCTCCTGGCGTCAGGAGGTTCCTGAGATCTTCTACCCGGCGAGCCTGATCCCGGGGCTGCGCGAGATCGGCACCTGGCCCCTCCAGACCTGGGGCAGTGTCTACCCGCGCACCGGCTGGACCACCCAGGCCGAGGAGCCCAAGGCCGCCGCCATCAATGCCCAGCGGGCCGGTGACATCGTCACCCGTGCCGCCCAGCCCCATATCTACCTGCCGCTCTCCGGCGCCTCCTACATGCACAACGACATCATCAGCCTGATCGACAACTGGGTCGACGATGGTTTCGGCGGGCTTATCAACCAAT
>JAAELR010000338.1 GCA_024226455.1 Paracoccaceae bacterium | reverse complement strand
TTCAGGAAGAGACCAGGGTGCGAAGCAGGTAGAAGGCCGGCACCGCGAACAGCAGGGAATCGTAGATGTCCAGGATGCCCCCGTGCATCCGGGACAGCGCCGCAAAGTCCTTCTTCCCCCGGTGGCGTTTGATTGCAGACAGCCCAAGATCCCCCGCCAAGCCAGCAGCCAGCACCCCGGCGACAAGTAGCGCCGCCGAATCCGGGGCCATTTGGAACCACCAGTCAATCAGCAGCCATCCCAGCAATCCCGCGACGGCCACCCCAAGCACCAGTCCCTCGAGAGTCTTGCCGGGGCTCAACCTGGGAAAGGGATGGATACGACCGAACAGTTTGCCGAACAGCAATGCGAAGGCGTCGTTGCTCTCCACCAGAGCGTATAGCGCCAACAGCCACAACCCTCCATGAGGTTCGGCCCTTAGCAATGTCATCAACGCCACCAGGGCCACAGGCATCAACAGGCTCAGCAGCGGTACGCCCAGGGGCAGTTTCAACACGGGTCGCGCCATCAATACCAGCGCAACTGCTGCCAACCCGCCGACCCACAGACCCTCGTAGCCCGTCAGCGCGGCACCCAGAATGGGCAGGGCCCCGGCCAGCAGCGTCACGCGCAATCCCCAGCGCCCAACCCCGGGCTTGAGAAGGATCAGTAACTCGTACTGGCCGCGCAGCCCGGCCACCATCAACACCGCGACCAGTACCCAGCCTCCGAGGTAGACCGGCAGGACAACAGCCCCGACCAGCAGGAATTCGTTACGAAAGATCGGCCACAGTGCCCGGGCCTGCTCCCGAGTAGCTGGCAGCAGGGATGCCACGCCGATACACAGGGCAGCGAGCCCGAACAGCGCCAGTAACAGCAACAGCAAACGGCCGTCAAGGCCAAGCGGATCCGCCAAGGGGGTATACATGGGAATCAGTGATGTCCGACCCGGATCGCCTGAAGCCCGGTCTTCCTCACCTGAATGCTCTTTGGCGCCGATTCGCCCACGAAATACCCGTGCATACCGTCCCTCCCTCGTCTCAATACAGTTCCGCGGGGTCCAAGCGCCACAGTCGCTGCATGGCTGCCACCCCGGCGAGCAGGCACATAAACAGCGTAAGTCCCATCACCGTCAGAACCCGACCGGCGCTCAACTCCATCACCAGAGCCGTCTGTGCGGCGATGCTATCGTACAGATACCTGACGAAAGGCAGGGCCACGCAGAACCCAGCAAGAGAAAGCAACAAGGCCTGGCTCAGCACTATCCGACCCAGTTGGACGCTGGAGAAACCCGTAGCCTGCAAGGTAGCGTACTGGGGCAACAGGTCGTTGATCTCATTAAACAGCACCTGGTAGCAAACAATGACACCAATGGCGAAACCCGCCAACATACCGATGCCAAAGATGATTCCCACCGGTGCCGAGGTGGCGGTGAAACGTACCTCGCGGGCCGCCAATTCCGCCGGGGTCATCACCATGAGATCCGGCAGCCGATGGGCGATGGCGTCACGCACAGCCTCCAGGTCCACCCCCGGCTGGAGTCGCAGCACCGCCATCGCCGGTTTACGGCTGGGCCGTAGTGACAACAGATTGCCCTCGCTCATCACCACCGCGCCGTCGTTGATGACATTGGGCCCCAGATCCACGAATCCCCCTACCCGGTAGTTACGGCCGTTCAATTCCAGGTCCTGACCGATGCGGATGTCGCCGTAGATGTCCCGC
>JAAELR010000337.1 GCA_024226455.1 Paracoccaceae bacterium | reverse complement strand
GTCGCCTCAGAGATGCCTTCCTCCTCCGACAGCTGTCGGATCGCCATGTTGTTCGGCGGAACCATCCGCTTCAGCACAGCCGATCTACGTTCCGGTGAATATCCCAAATCATCATCCTATCCCGCCCACCTCAGAATTAGAGGAAAAGTAGAGCAGCGGACAACTTCGCTGACACAGGGGGTGGATGGGTGGTCGAGCGCACATTCGCTTGGCTCGGAAGGTGCCGCCGTTTGGCAAAGGATTGGGAGGCCTCAATTGCTTCTGCAGATGCTTGGACCCTTATCGCCGCAATCCGAAGAACTGCCCGACATATCGCAAGAAAAAACGTGCTCGAATTATGAGTCAGACTCTCAGGTAACAACAAGAGCTGGGATCGGGGAATTCCGGATATATGTCACATGGCCAAAAGAACCACCAAAGCCAGTCCAAGTGAATCCTATTCGGGTTTTCACTCGGCCTGAACCGCTTGTAAACCGCGCCCGATCCGGCGATGCTGTAGCACCGGCTGCACCCGTCGCGGCCCGGCAGATCACAGCCCGTCCGGAATCGCCCATGCGAAACTCTACACGTCACCCAGAATCTCCAGGAACCGGACGCGTCAAAGCGACACTGTCCGAAAGCGATGGTAGCGATACCATCAATGATATCAGTTGCCTAGCCCCATGTCCCCATGGGGACATTTCTGCCAGTGCCACTCGCCGGGCCTTGTTCGGCGGCGCTCTGGCCCTGCTCGCCGCCTGCGGTTTCACCCCGGTCTACGCTCCGGGCGGCGCCGGCGAAGGGCTGCGCGGCAGCCTGCTGGTCGACGACCCCGTCAACCGAAACGAGTTTTCCTTCGTCGCCCGCTTAGAGCAACGCCTCGGCCAGGCCCGGGCCGCCCCCTTTCGCCTCGCCTACACCGTCGAAACCCGCCAGGAAGGCGTCGGCATCACCCCGGCCCAGGAAACCACCCGCTACAACGTCTTCGGAACCGCTGACTACCAGGTCATCGACCGCGTCACCAAAGCGGTGCTGGCCGAGGGCCAGGTTGAGAACTTCACCGGCTACTCTGCCACTTCACTGATCGTCGGCACCCAGTCGGTTACCCGTGACGCGCATGAGCGACTGATGGTGATCCTCGCCGACCAGGTGGTAGCCCGTCTGATCGCCACCGCGACGGACTGGCACCGGTGAAACTTTCGGGCCGCGAAGCAGCGCGTCATTTCGCCGATCCCGACAGCAGCGCCACAGGCACGCTGATCCACGGGCAGGACGCGATGCGGGTCGCCCTGAAACGGCAGGAACTGATCGCCAACCTGATCGGTCCGCGGGGCGAGGAAGAGATGCGGCTGGAACGCATCGCGGCGGCCGATTTGCGCAAGGACCCGGCGCTGCTGAGCGACACGGTCAAGGCCCAGGGCTTCTTTCCCGGCCCCCGTGTCGCCTTTGTCGAGGACGCCGGCGACGCCCACACCAAGACCATCGCCGCCGCTCTGGCCGACTGGCGTCCGGGGGATGCCCAGATCATCGTCACCGCCGGTGGCCTCAATGCCCGCTCGACCCTGCGCAAGGCCTTCGAGACCCTGAAGACCGGCTTCGCCGTCGGGATCTACAATGACCCGCCCTCGCGCGAAGAGATCGAGGCCGACCTGCGCAAGGCCGGTCTTCGCAATATCGACCCGCAGGCCATGGCCGGCCTCGCCGCGTTGGCGCGCGAGATCGACCCGGGCGACCTGCGCCAGACCATTGAGAAGCTTGCGCTCTACAAAATGGGCGACTGCAGCCCCGCCAGCACCGATGACCTCGATGCCTGCGCCCCTGCCACCACCGAGGCGGCGCTGGACGACGTTCTGAACATCGTGGCCGAGGCCCGCACCGCCGAGATCGGTCCGGTGATGCAGAAACTCGAAGGCCAGGGCATGCAGCCGGTCACGCTCTGCATCGGCGCCAGCCGGCATTTCCGCACCCTGCATGCCGCGGCGTGCGATCCCGGCGGCCCCGGCGCGGGCATCGCCCGTATGCGCCCGCCGGTCTTCGGCCCCCGCCGCGACAGGATGGTGCGGCAGTCGCAGGCCTGGGGGCTGGTCAAACTTGAACAGGCACTGACGCTGCTGACCGACACCGACCTGCGGCTGCGCTCGGCGCATCAGTTGGCGCCGCAGATGGCATTGGTGGAACGCACGCTGATTCGCCTCTCCATGCTGGCTGCCGCCCGCCGCTGAGACGCAACCGCGCAACGCACGGCAGGCTCCATCGCAGCCGAAGGCTGAGATGGAGAGTATAGAGCGTGCGCGACAGCGCACTCATATTGATAGTGGCCTGCCACATGGAACCCGCCCAGCGTTTGTGCCAGACTGACCCGGACCCCAGAAAAGAGGACCCGCAAATGTACACCGTCATCGGCAACGCCCGCACCCGAGCCTTCCGCATCCTCTGGATGCTCGAGGAACTGGGCGTGCCCTATACCCACATCCCCGCCGCGCCGCACGCGGACGAGGTGCGCAGCCACTACCCCGCCGGCAAGGTTCCGGTGCTGATCGAGGACGGCACCGCGCTGACCGATTCGACCGCCATCCTCACCTATCTCGCCGACAAACACAGCGCTTTCACCTTCCCGGCCGGAACGCTCGACCGGGCCCATCAGGACGGTCATACCCAGTTTATCCTCGACGAAATGGATGCGCTGTTGTGGACCGCCGCGCGGCACAGTTTCATCCTGCCAGAGCAAGACCGGGTGCCTGACGTCAAGAACAGTCTGAAACGGGAATTTGTCCACAGCCTCGAGCGGTTGCAGCAGCGCCTGGGCGAGGGCCCCTACCTGATGGGCGACACCATGACGATCGCCGACATCCTGGCGGGCCATTGCAGCCGCTGGGCCGAGAACGCGAAATTTCCCGACGCGCCCGCACCGCTGCAAGTGTATTTCGAAAGGCTCAGGAACCGGCCCGCCTGGCAGCGCGCCGGGCAGACGTAACGGCTATTTCTTCTTTGCAGTCCGGGCGGCGGGTTTCGCTGCCGCCGCCTCCAGTGCGTCCAGCCGGGCCTTCAGCGCCTCGTTTTCCTCACGCGCTTTCTGGGCCATGGCGCGCACCGCGTCGAATTCCTCGCGGGTTACGAAATCGCGATCGGCCATCCAGCGGTCGATCCAGCCCTTCATCGCCGTGTCGGCCTCGTCCTTGGCGCCCTGGGCGACGCCCATCGCGTTGGTCATCAACTGGCCGAGATCGTCGAAAATCTTGTTGCGCGTCTGCATCGCTTAGCTCCTAGCGGATTTGCGCCCTATATGGGCGCCAGTATCCGCAGGCACAAGGTTGACACCGCCGCGGCCTCGTGGCCAAGGATGCGCCATGCTGGCCGCGATCCCCTTCCCAGATATCTCGCCCGAGATCTTCACCATCCGGATCGGCGAGTTCGCCTTTTCTTTGCGCTGGTACGCGCTGGCCTACATCGTCGGTATCCTGGCAGGCTGGCGGATCGGGGTTCGGCTGGTGAACCGGGCCGATATCTGGCCCGACGGCCCACCCATGAAGCAGGCCGCATTCGAGGATTTCGTGACCTGGATCATCATTGGTATCGTTCTGGGTGGCCGTCTCGGCTTTGTTCTGTTTTATCAGCCCGCCCACTACCTGGCCAATCCGCTTGACATCGTGAAGGTCTGGCAGGGCGGCATGGCGTTTCACGGCGGGTTTCTGGGCGTGGCGCTGGCGGTCTGGGTGTTCAGCCGCCGCAACGGTATTTCGCTTGGCCACCTGTCGGACGCCATGGCGCTTTGCGTGCCGCCGGGGCTGATGCTGGGGCGCATCGCCAATTTCGTCAACGCAGAGCTTTGGGGCCGTCCCACAGACTTGCCCTGGGGCGTGATCTTTCCCGGCGCCGCCGCACAGGATTGCGCCGGCGTCGTGGCGGGGTTTTGCGCGCGCCACCCCTCGCAGCTGTATGAGGCCGCCCTCGAAGGGCTGATCCTCGGCTCGCTGCTGCTCTATCTCGCGCTTCGCCGTGGCTGGCTGAGAACCCCCTGGCAACTAACCGGGCTGTTTCTTGCCGGCTATGGCCTGTCGCGCTTCGTCGTGGAGTTCTTCCGGCAGGCCGACCCGCAATTCATCACCCCCGGCAACCCCACGGGCCACGTTGTCCGCCTGGGCGAGGCCGGCGTCACCATGGGCCAGTTGCTGTCTTTGCCCATGTTGATCATCGGCGTCGCGGTCATCCTCCGGGCCCGCCGCCGCCCCACATGACGCCGCTGGCCCGGCAGCTTGCGCGCCGGATCGTCGCCGCTGGACCTATCAGTATCGCGGACTATATGGCCGAATGCCTGCTAGACGCCGAGCACGGCTACTATTGCACCCGCGACCCGTTCGGCACCGCCGGCGATTTCGTAACCGCACCCGAGATCAGCCAGATGTTCGGCGAAATGGTCGGGCTGGCCCTGGCACAGGCCTGGGTGGATCAAGGGCGCCCGACGCGCTTTACGCTGGCAGAGCTTGGCCCCGGGCGCGGTACGCTGATGGCCGATATCCTGCGCGCCACGCGGGCGGTGCCAGGGTTCACAAAGGCGGCGCGGGTGCATCTGGTCGAGGCCTCTGCCAACCTGCGGAGGGTCCAGCAGCAAACGCTCGCCCCGGTAAAGGCCATCTGGTGCGACAGTGCCGACGATCTGCCCGGCGCGCCGCTTTTTGTGGTGGCCAACGAGTTCTTCGACGCCCTGCCAGTGCGCCAGTTTACCCGCGATCCGCATGGCTGGCGCGAACGCCAGGTCGGGCTGCTGGACGACCGGCTGAGTTTCGGCCTCAGCGCCCCTGCGCCGATTGCCGCCCTGGACCACCGGCTGGGTGACACCAGGGCGGGCGATATCGTCGAAACCTGCGCCCCGGCCCGTCCGGTCATCCAGGCGATCAGCAGCCATATCGCGACCCATGGGGGCGCAGTACTGATCGTCGACTATGGCGGCTGGCATTCGCTGGGCGATACGCTGCAGGCGCTGAGGGCTCACCAGCCGGCGGATCCCCTGGCCACCCCTGGCGAGGCCGACCTGACCGCACATGTGGATTTCGAGGCGCTGGCAAAAGCCGCGAAAGATGTCACCGTCAGTCCCATGACAAGGCAGGGGGTGTTCCTGGAACGGCTGGGCATCACCGCCCGGGCGCAGGCTCTGGCCGGCAGACTGAGCGGTACCACGCTGGAAAGCCATATCGCCGCCCATCGCCGCTTGACCCACCCGCAGGAAATGGGGAGCCTCTTCAAGGTACTCGCAGTCACCCCGGTTGGTTCGCCGCCGTTGCCCGGATTGGACCCATGACGCTGGAGATCATCACTGCCGACGCGCTGGGCGGCCTGCGCCACGGGTTCTTCACCCGGCGCGGCGGCGCGTCCTCGGGCGTTTTCGAGGGATTGAATTGCGGTGCCGGGTCTTCCGATCAGGTAGAGGCCGTCACCATCAACCGCGCCCGTGTGGCAGAGGCGATGCAAGTCGAGCCCGGGGCTTTGGTTACCCTGCATCAGGTGCATTCGGCGGATGCTGTTCACGTCTGCGGCTCGCCCCAGGGACCTCGTGACAGGGCCGATGCGCTGGTCACCGCCACGCCAGGGCTGGCGCTGTGCATCCTCACCGCCGATTGCCAGCCGGTGCTGTTTGCCGATGCGCAGGCCGGGGTGATCGGCGCGGCGCATGCCGGTTGGAAGGGTGCGCTGGGCGGCGTGCTCGAAGCGACGGTAGAGGCGATGGTTGCAATTGGTGCCACGCGAGAGCGGATAGCGGCCGTCATTGGCCCGGCGATCAGCCAGCGCGCCTACATGGTTGGCCCGGAATTCTTCGAGACCTTCCTTGAAGCAGAGCCCCGGAACGCCCGGTTTTTTGCCGATGGCGACGGCGACCGGTATCTCTTTGACCTGCCCGGGTTCGGGCTGCACAGGCTGCATCAGGCGGGGGTGGCCCAGGCGGAGTGGACCCGCCATTGCACCTATTCGGATGACACACGGTTTTTCTCTTACCGCCGCAGCGTGCATCGCAAAGAAGCCGACTACGGCAGGTTGATGGCCGCGATTCGTCTGTAGTGACCGGTCCGGTTCTCCTGTTTTTACACGTTTCGTAAACGAGTATGGCCACCACAAGGCAGGCGGCCGCCGCAAAGCCGCCGCATTGCACTCGCAACAATCCGGCGCCTTGGCGGACAACGGTTGGCAAAAGGCAACAATACCGGATCGTCGCGCCGCATGCCGGGCCTTCATGGATGTGACGACGCCGCCCAACTTTGCACCGTAACGGGTGCAGAAAAATGCGCTGCACGTCATTCTCACGCCCCAAACACCCGACAGTTTACAGGTGATCGAAACGGTCGTGGACGAAACCCGCCCGGTGCCGCGCGCAAAACGCCGACTGCCGCACCGGAACAAGGAGAAGCTTAGTGATGCGCAAGGAACGACGCTGGATGACATCCGTCACCAAGGAAGCCGCCAAGACGAAACTGGAGATGCCCTGGTCCCGCGGGCCGCGCCGCCAGGCGTTCATCGCCAAGCGCGCCAGCCAGCAGTCCAGCCGCATCGCGCGTGCCTGAGTCGCAACAGTGGTACCGAACCTGTCATCCATTCAGCGACAATCGGCTCGGCGCGAAAGCATTGTCGCCCGCCCGGTACTATCTGACGCCAGTTTTTTGACAATGGCGTCTAGGACAAGGCACAGTTTGCACCTCTGCAAAATCGGTGGGGGCCGACGCAGATGTGACCGGACGAAAGGAAGGATCGCATGACCTACCCCCACCGCCCCGGCGGCGCTGCACTTGCCAGCCCGGTGGCCCAGATGCAGACCGGCCAGTGGACGGCCCGCAAGCCCAATGCGGTGCAGCATGCACCGGTTCCAGCGCGCCGTTTCGAAGCGCTGGCATTACTGCCCAACGGTGACCTGCACGAGATCGTACAGCGCGCGCCCTCGCACCCGGTGTTTGAAAGCGCCTTTGCAGCGTTAGCCCGCGGTACCATCATGGCCACCGAAGATGGCCCCATCGCGGTCGAGGATTTGCTGCCCGGCACGAGGATCGAAACCCGCGATGCAGGATACCAGGAACTGATGTGGATCGGCTCCATACCGCTGGCGCCGCGGATGCCGCTGGCGCATATGCCGGCACGTCTGTTCCGCATCCCGGTGGACAGCTTCGGACCCGCTCGCCCGATGCCCGACCTGATGCTGGCCCCGCATGCGCGTTTGCTGCACCGTTCGCCCAAGTTCCACGAGGTGGTCAAGGATGATTCCGCGCTGACACCGGTCACCGCTTTCGAGGACGGCTATAGCGTGATCCGCGTGGCACCGGCCTCTTCGGTCAATGTCTATCACCTGGCGTTCCGCGACCATCACATCCTGCGCGCCAACGGGCTGGAGATCGAGAGCTTCCACCCCGGCAATGATCTGACAAGCCGTGTCGGTGGCGACAGCCTGCGGCTGTTCATGTCGTTCTTTCCGCATATGCGGTCGATCGCCGATTTCGGCCCGTTGGTCGCGCCACGGTTGAGTGCCGAAGAATATGAAAACCTGATCGCCGCCTGAGGCGGCGCTCATCAGGCCCTTTCGGGCCTTCCTCGCTGCGGTTGCACCGGTTTCAGGCGGTTTCGGCCAGCCTCGCTTCGAGTACGTCGAAGGGCACGCCCGGCTGGTCCTTGGCACCACGGATCACCAGTGAGGTCTTGACGCTAGCCACGTTGTCGGCGGCGGTCAGTTCCTCGGTCAGGAAGCTCTGGAAGGTGGAGAGATCCGGTGCGACGCATTTCAGGACAAAATCCACTTCGCCGTTCAGCATGTGGCACTCGCGCACCAGCGACCAGTCGCGGCAGCGCTGCTCGAAGGCGGAAAGATCCGCCTCGGCCTGGCTGACCAACCCGACCATGGCAAAGACCTGCACTTCGAATCCAAGCATGCGTGGGTCGATGTCGGCGTGGTAGCCGCGGATAAACCCGTTTTCCTCTAGCGTCCGTACCCGGCGCAGGCAGGGCGGCGCCGAGATGCCGACGCGCCTGGCCAGTTCGACATTGGTCATACGCCCGTCGGCCTGAAGCTCTGACAGAATGTGACGGTCGATGGGGTCGAGTTTGCTTCCCGGCATGCCAGTCCCTAGAATTCTTGTTGCGCGATCTGTACCCGCTGGCGCATCTCTGCGCAATATTGTTTCGCTGCGGTGAAATTTTCTTATTCTGCGTTGCGGGTTTCGGCTTGTGCGTTTTGGCCCCTTCCAGACCCGCGTCGGCGCGACTATATCGGTTGGACCAGCGCCGAACCACGGGGGATTTTCATTTTGGCCGAGACACGTCACAGCAAGATTCTGATCATCGGTTCGGGTCCGGCGGGCTATACTGCGGGCGTCTATGCCAGCCGCGCCATGCTGGAGCCGGTGCTGGTGCAGGGCATCCAGCCCGGCGGACAGCTGACCATCACCACAGAGGTCGAGAACTGGCCTGGCGACACCGAGGTGCAAGGCCCCGACCTGATGGTGCGGATGGAACAGCACGCACGCGCCGTCGGCACCGAGATCATCAGCGATCACATCAACTCTGTTGACCTGAACGCCCGCCCGATCGTGGCGCAGGGCGACAGCGGCACCACCTACACCGCCGACGCGGTGATCCTTGCCACCGGCGCCCAGGCAAAGTGGCTGGGGATGGAAAGCGAGGAAAGGTTCAAGGGCTTCGGCGTCTCGGCTTGCGCCACCTGCGACGGGTTCTTTTATCGCGGCAAGGAAGTGGTCGTGGTGGGTGGCGGCAACACTGCCGTTGAAGAGGCGTTGTTTCTTACCAATTTCGCCAGCAAGGTAACGCTGATGCATCGCCGCGACGAACTGCGCGCCGAGAAGATCCTGCAGCATCGGCTGCTGAGCAATCCAAAGGTCGAGATCCTGTGGGACCACACACCCGAAGAGGTGATCGGTTCAGAAAACCCGCTGTCTGTCGAAGGCGTGCGGGCACGGAACGTCAAGACCGGCGAGGTCACGACGTTGCCATGTGCCGGGTTCTTCGTCGCCATCGGCCACGCACCGGCAAGCGACCTGGTCAAGGATCAGTTGGACACGCACATGGGCGGCTATGTGGTCACACAGCCCGACAGCACCGCGACCTCTATCCCCGGCGTATTCGCAGCGGGAGATCTGACCGACCACAAATACCGTCAGGCGGTGACCAGCGCCGGAATGGGCTGCATGGCGGCGCTTGAAGCGGAGAGATACCTTGCAGAAACCGATACCTAGGCAGCGTACCTGTAACATCGGCAAAAGGCCGGGCAGTCATGCTGTGGCGTGCTGGCGGATGAGGTCGGGCAGAGGCGGGATGTCAGCGGCGCCTGGGTGCGACAGTCGGTTGCCGAGATAGGCTGCGGTCGCGCATATGGTCGAGCGCCGCGTCATTGATCTCATAGCCCTCGTCGCTGGCGCGTAGCAGCTCCAGAAAGTTCAGCCGACTCTTTGATGGCGTGGTTTTGATACC
>JAAELR010000336.1 GCA_024226455.1 Paracoccaceae bacterium | reverse complement strand
CCGATCCATGTGGGCCGCCCAGGGCGACTGCGCCGTGAGATCCGTCGCCGACACCGCCAAGCTACGCGGCCAATCCTCATGGGAAACCATCAAAACCACCCTGGCCTGACCCAAAACCACAAAGGGGGGGTGAGTAATTACGGTAGGGCCTGGGTTCGATCTCCTTGCTCCAACGCACGAGACTGGCGATGCCAACGGAAAACCGGGTGGCTGCCTGCGAAAACGTCAGCCCCTCGCTCTCTCTGACCGCAAGAGCATGACGACGAAACGAGATAGGGTAGGTCATGCCCGAATATACCCAATATTCAGTCGCTTGACTAAAGTGCGCGTGCATTGAAGTGGCGAACATGAGAGCGGTCAGCCTCAAACTCTTCGAGCCCTCATGCCCCCCCGGGGGGGGCGTCCCGCATACTGAGAGACGGGTCCGCCCCATCTCCGGCGGGTATTTGGTCTAGGTGTCGTCCTCTTCCGTGGCGACATCGGCGATTTCGTCCAGAGAAACGTTGTCGTTGTCGTCGTCGTCGTCGTCATCTTCAAGCAGGTCGTCCTCGATATCCACGTCCGCGTCGCTGCTCTCTTCGATAACCTCGTCAGCGTCGTCGGTAAGCTTGAGGTCCTCTTCGGCCTCTTCCTTGGGCTTCTCCGCGATCGCGACGTGAGATTTGCTGCCGGTGTTGAGGTTCACGGTGTCGCCGGTATAGGGGCTGACAACCGGAGTGCGGTTCAGGTCATAAAATCGCTTCCCGGTCGTCGGGCACAGGCGTTTGGTACCCCATTCTACCTTGGGCATGGGCATTCCCTTTCGGTCGTCTGAGCTATTCACATCAAGATGCGTGCCGTGCCACAACGCCATGGTGCTGTCAAAGGCTTTTGCGGCTTTTGGCGGTGATTGGATTAAATGCTGGCACAGGTCGGCCTGCCTGACGTAAACTGGCGCTGCAGCGGGCAGGATGGCGGGCTATGGAACGGGCGCTTCTTTCGGGCAATCCACCGGTAGAAATCACGTTTCGGCGTTCGGCTCGGGCGCGGCGGGTGTTGCTGCGTGTCTCGGGGCTTGATGGGCGCGTGACCCTGTCGATGCCGACCGGCATGACGGTCGATGAGGCGCTGGCCTTCGCCGAGGAAAAGAACGGCTGGATCCGCAAGCATCTGGCATCCCGAGAGGAGACGTCCGATATCCGCATAGGTAGCTCGGTCTTGCTGCGGGGCGTGGAAACGCCGATTGCCGGGGGGCGCGTCCGCAAGGCGGAACTCGCGGGCGACAGTTTGCTGGTGCCGCCCGATCAGGCCATGGCGGCGGCAAGGATAAAGGCGTTCCTGAAGCTTGAAGCCCGCCATGATCTAGTCGCCGCCTGCCAGCGCTACAGCGGGTTGCTGGGCCGCGGGCACGGTCGGGTCACCCTGCGGGACACGCGGTCGCGCTGGGGGTCGTGCTCGGCGCGGGGCGATCTGATGTTCTCGTGGCGGCTGGTGATGGCGCCTCGGGATGTGCTGGAATACGTGGCGGCGCATGAGGTGGCGCATCTGGTAGAGTTGAACCACAGTCCCGCCTACTGGGCAGTTGTCGAGCGCATCTGCCCGGGCCTTCGGGCGCCGCGCAAGTGGTTGCGGGTCAACGGGCAGGTATTGCACCGATACCGTTTCGGTGATTGACCGGGGCCTCCCAGTCGGTGAAGCTGGGCATATGTTGATCCAGCCCCGCCCCAGCGATGCCGCCATTTCCGCCCATGACCGGGTCTACCGGACCCTGCGCAGCCGGATCATGTATGGCGAGTTGCCGCCGGGTGAGGCGCTGACTCTGCGCGGCATCGGCAAGCGGTTCGGGGTGTCGATGACTCCTGCGCGCGAGGCGGTGCGGCGGCTGGTGGCAGAGCGTGCGCTGACGCTGTCGACCTCGGGCCGGGTTTCGACGCCCGAGCTGAGCAATGACCGGATCGAGGAACTGGCCGCGATCCGGGCGCTGCTGGAGCCAGAGCTGGCCAGCCGGGCCTTGCCGCGGGCCCATTTGGCGCTGATCGAGCGGTTGCAGGCGATCAATTCCGGGGTCAGCGAGGCGGTCGTGAAACAGGATGCGGTGGGCTATATCCGAGCCAATCTGGATTTTCACCGCACGCTCTATCTGCGGGCCCAGGCGCCGGCGATGCTGGCGATGGCAGAAACCGTCTGGCTGCAGCTGGGCCCGACGATGCGCAGGCTGTATAGCCGGGTAAGCCGTACCGAGATGCCGCAGCATCACCGGCAGATCGTGGCTGCTCTGCGGGCCGGGGACGAGCCGGGGCTGCGGCTGGCAGTGAGGACGGATGTGACACAAGGTTTGCGGATGCTTGTCAGCTAGACCGGGATGTCCCCATGGGGACATGAGTGTAACTATCGGAAATATAACCAGATAGCGCTAACATAACTTGGTTCAACCGAGCCATTTCAGCGCCCTTGTCAGGGTCTCTTTGCCGCCGGTCTCGACCGGAACGCTGTGCGGCAGCAGGATGCGGTCGAACTCCCACGCCAGGATCCGGTCGCGGGCGGCGCGGGCGGCGGCGCGGTCGGTGAAGGCCAGCCGCATGTCCGGCGGCATGGCGCCCTTGGGCGCCATCATCCCGGCGAGCCCCTTGAATACCCGCCAGAACCCGGGCTCGCGCGCCGGGTCGTGGCGCTGGTAGATATCCGTCACGATCAGGGTGCCCGAGGGACGGTGCAGGAACACCACCTCGTCGAGATATGCGTGGCCGGCAAAAACACACTGGTCCAGCATGTTCGCCCACTCCGCAGGTGCAGCGTTTCCCAGCAGGTGATCGAACCGGATATCGGGGTGCCGGTCGGGGAATTTCGGCGAGACCCAGACCTGCGCCTGCTCGGCCGCCCGGGCCCAGTCGGTCGTATAGGCGCCGTGAATGCGGTTCGGCGCGACGATATGGGCGATCGGGCCCCGCGCCTGAACCGCCGCCAGACGGTCAGGGCTGGGCCGAACCGGAGAGTGCAGCCAGAGCCCGCCGCCGGGCAATCGCACGATTGTGGCGCGGGTGTCGAACGGGATGCCAAAAAACCGTATCCGGTCGCCGTTCTGCGTCCAGAGCCCCTCGGCAACCTGTTTCATTTCAATCCCTTAGCTATGGATCGGACCGTCGCCACAGGCCAGTGCCGCCTCGCGCACCGCTTCGGAATAGGTCGGATGCGCGTGGCAGGTGCGGGCGATGTCTTCCGCCGCGGCACCAAACTCCATGGCGACGCAGATCTCGTGGATCAGCTCTCCGGCCGCCGGGCCGATGATGTGGCAACCAAGGATGCGGTCGGTTTCGGCATCGGCGAGGATCTTGACCACCCCGTCGCCGGCGAAATTCGCCTTGGCCCGGCCGTTGCCCATGAAGCTGAACTTGCCGACCTTATAGCTACGCCCTTGATCTTTCAGCACTTCCTCGGTGGCGCCAACACTGGCGACCTCGGGGTGGGTATAGATCACGCCGGGGATCACGCCATAATTCACATGGCCCGCCTTTCCGGCGAGAATCTCTGCCACGGCCATGCCCTCATCCTCTGCCTTATGCGCCAGCATCGGCCCGTCGATGCAATCGCCAATGGCGTATATCCCCTTGATATTGGTGGCATAATGCCCGTCGGTCTGAACCATGCCACGGTCCGACATGGTCACACCCAGCGCCTCCAGCCCCAGCCCGTCGGTAAAGGGCGCGCGGCCGGTGGCGACCAGAACCGTGTCGGCGTCCAGCGTGGCCTCCTCGTCGGTCTTGCGCAGCTTGTAGGTGACCTTGGCCTTGGTCCTTGTCGTCTCTACCTTCTGCACTGCGGCGCCAAGAATAAAGGTAAGCCCCTGTTTTTTCAGGGTTCTCTGAAAGGCCTTGGCGGTGCCCGCGTCCATGCCGGGGGTGATGTGATCAAGAAATTCCACCACCGTCACCTCCGCGCCCAGCCGCTTGTAGACAGAGCCAAGCTCCAGCCCGATGACGCCGGCGCCGATCACCACCAGCTTCTTCGGCGGCTTGGCCAGTTCCAGCGCGCCGGTAGAGGAAACCACCATCTTCTCGTCCACCTCGACGCCGGGGATCGAGGTGCTGTCAGACCCGGTGGCGATGATGATCGCCTTGGCCTCGTGGGTCTCGTCACCGACCTTGACCTTGCCGGGTTCCGGGATCGAGCCCCAGCCTTTCAGCCAGTCTATCTTGTTCTTTTTAAACAGGAATTCTATGCCCTTGGTGTTCTGGTCGATGACGTCGTTCTTATAGGCAAGCATCTGCTTCCAGTCGACCGAGGGCGTCTTTCCCTTCAGCCCCATACGCACGAAATTGTGCTCTGCCTCGTGCAGGCTGTGGCTGGCATGCAGCAGTGCCTTCGACGGGATGCAGCCCACGTTCAGGCAGGTGCCGCCGAGGGTTTCGCGGCCCTCGACACAGGCGGTTTTCAGGCCCAGTTGGGCGCAGCGGATGGCGCAGACATAGCCGCCTGGGCCGGAGCCGATTACGATGACATCATAGGCTGACATTTGGGGTCCTTTCGGGCGGAATCGGGTGTCGGATTACTGTCGGACTTGCGTCGGACTATTGTCGGGCATGTTTCGGTCACGGGCCTCGCCCCGCCACCCGGGTGCTGCAATCGGGGCACAGGATGGTGACGGCGGCGCCTTGTGTTTCGACGCTCCAGTGCCCGTCGTCCAGCGCCGAGATATAGGCCGGCCCCTCGCCGGGCTTTGAGTTCGGGCCCTCGCCCACGATCCAGGTAACCTCGGCAGAGTTGCCGCAGCCGACGCCGGTCAGGGTCTGGGGGTCGAGATAGGCCATCGGACTACTGGCGCTCCCTTCGCTACAATTGATGAGTGACAGGGTCGGTTCGAGTTCATGGGGCGTCCTCTCTAAGCGCGAGCATGAGTCCCGACATCACTGTGTTGTAGGGGCTCACAAGAACCGCGAAGAAAAACGCGATTAGCAGGGCAGTCTCAAGGACGTGCGCGGGTGAATCCGGGTAACCGGCGTTGATGTTCAACGCCACCAGGATTGGGAGCATAAAAAAAGCCAAGTGCGCGATGCGTCCGAGTCCCCTGTTGACGGTGTCTGGAAAAATCAGGACCCGAGTTGCGACGTACTTGGACATTGCAGAAAGCAGGAACATGAAACCGAGCGCGGCCAACTGCAACGAACCGAGAGCTTCAACGCCCGAGCGCCAATGGTCCAAGAGATATATGCCGATAGCCAGCGCCATGATTGCAGGAGCAATAACCAGGATTCGGTTCTTCATTGCCACAAACTCCGATCAAGGGACCAACGATCTTTCCCAATGCCCCCTTGCCCTACAAATCCATCAGCAACCGCCGCGGGTCTTCCAACGCTTCCTTGACGCGCACCAGGAACGTCACGGCGCCCTTGCCGTCGACTATGCGGTGGTCGTAGCTCAGCGCCAGATACATCATCGGGCGGGCGACGATCTGGCCGTCGACCACCATGGGCCGCTGTTGGATCTTGTGCATGCCCAGAATGCCCGACTGCGGCGGGTTCAGGATCGGCGAGGACATCAGCGAGCCATAGACGCCGCCGTTACTGATGGTGAAGGTGCCGCCCTGCATTTCTGCCATGGAAAGCTTGCCGTCGCGGGCGCGCTTGCCCTTTTCGGCGATGGCCTTTTCGATGGCGGCAAACGACATGGCATCGGCGTCGCGGATTACCGGCACCACAAGGCCGGTGGGGGTGCCGGCGGCGACGCCCATATGGACGAACTGCTTGTAGACGATGTCGGTGCCGTCGATCTCTGCGTTGACCTCTGGCACCTCTTTCAGGGCGTGACAGCAGGCCTTGGTGAAGAACGACATGAAGCCCAGGCGCACGCCGTGCTTTTTCTCGAACAGGTCCTTGTATTCGCTGCGCAGGGCCATGACCGCGGTCATGTCGACCTCGTTATAGGTGGTCAGCATGGCGGCGGTATTCTGGCTGTCCTTCAGGCGCCGGGCGATGGTCTGGCGCAGACGGGTCATCTTGACCCGCTCTTCGCGGGCGGCGTCCTCGGCGGGGACCGGCGCGCGTGGGGCGGCGGCGGTGAGGACTGGCTGTTGGGCAGGCGGGGCGGGCACGGTCGCCGCAGGCGCCGGGGCCGAGCCTGCCTTGGGGACATCCTCTTTCATGATGCGGCCATCCTTGCCGGTGCCCTGGACGGTGGCCGGATCAATGCCCCTCTCGGCCATCAGCTTGTTGGCCGAGGGGGCGTTCTCGATATCCTTGCCCGCCGCCGCGGCGGCGGGGGCAGCGGCGCCGGTGCCCGAGGCCACGACGCCCAGCTTGCCACCGGCCGCGACGGTGCTGCCTTCGGGGGCGAGGATCTGCGCCAGGGTGCCGGCGGCAGGGGCGGGGACCTCGACCGAGACCTTGTCGGTTTCCAGTTCGCACAGCGTTTCGTCCTGTGCCACCGGGTCGCCGGGCTGCTTGAACCAGGTGGACACGGTTGCCTCGGTGACGCTTTCGCCCAGCGTCGGCACCATGACATCGACCGAAGCGGCTTCCTGCGCCGGTGGCGGCGCAGCAGCAGCGGCAGCGGGTTTGGCCGCGGCGGTCGGGGGTTGGGCTGCGGCTGCGGCGCCGGCGTTTTCGGCGAGTGTTGCCAGCAGCGCGTCGACGCCAACGGTGGCGCCTTCGGCGGCGACGATCTCTCCGAGGGTTCCGGCGGCGGGCGAGGGCACCTCGACCGTCACCTTGTCGGTTTCCAGCTCGCAAAGCATTTCATCGACGGCCACGGCGTCGCCGGGTTTCTTGAACCATGTGGCCACGGTGGCCTCGGTGACGCTTTCGCCCAAGGTGGGTACGCGAATTTCGATGCTCATTGTGGTTATCCCTTGAGGCCAAGCGCGGTGTCTACCAGCGCCTGTTGTTGTGCTTTATGTGCAGCGGCGAGGCCCGTGGCGGGCGAGGCCGATGCGGCGCGGCCGGCATATTGCGGCCGGGTGCGTTCGGCCTTGATCCGGGTCAGCACCCATTCCAGGTTCGGTTCAATGAAGGTCCAGGCGCCCTGGTTCTTGGGCTCTTCCTGGCACCAGACCATTTCGGCCTGCTTGAAGCGGCCAAGCTCCTTGACGAGGCTCAGCGCAGGGAACGGGTAGAACTGTTCGATGCGCATGATGTAGACGTCGTCGATGCCCTCGGCGTCGCGTTTTTCAAGAATGTCGTAATAGACCTTGCCGGCGCACATCACCACGCGGCGGATCTTGTCGTCGGTCACCAGCGTGGTGTCGGACTGGCCCTTTTGCGCGTCGTCCCACAGCACCCGGTGAAAGCTGGATCCGGTGGTGAAATCTTCCGTCTTGCTGACGGCCATCTTGTGGCGCAGCAGTGATTTCGGCGTCATCATCACCAGCGGCTTGCGGTAGCTGCGGTGCATCTGGCGGCGCAGGATGTGGAAATAGTTGGCCGGCGTGCTGCAGTTGGCCACGATCCAGTTGTCCTCGGCGCAAAGCTGCAGGAAGCGTTCCAGCCGGGCGCTGGAGTGTTCGGGTCCCTGACCCTCGAACCCGTGCGGCAGCAGCATCACCAGCCCCGACATGCGCAGCCATTTGCGTTCGCCGGAACTGATGAACTGGTCGAACATGATCTGCGCGCCGTTGGCGAAGTCGCCGAACTGAGCCTCCCACAGGGTCAGCGCGTTGGGTTCGGCCAGCGAATAGCCGTATTCGAAGCCCAGCACCGCGTATTCCGACAGCATGGAGTCGATGACATCGTAATGGGCCTGACCCTCGCGGATGTGGTTCAGCGGATAGTAGCGTTCCTCGGTTTCCTGATCGACAAAGCCCGAATGGCGTTGGCTAAAGGTGCCGCGGGTGCTGTCCTGGCCGGCCAGCCGCACCGGGTAGCCCTCTGTCAGCAGCGAGCCGAAGGCCAGCGCCTCGGCGGTGGCCCAGTCAAAGCCCGTGCCGCTGTCGAACATGGCCTGCTTGGTTTCCAGCAGCCGGCCCACGGTCTTGTGCAGCGGA
Organism: Paracoccaceae bacterium; assembly: GCA_024226455.1. Classification (GTDB taxonomy): domain Bacteria; phylum Pseudomonadota; class Alphaproteobacteria; order Rhodobacterales; family Rhodobacteraceae; genus JAAELR01. Next base: position 54,350 of record JAAELR010000336.1, on the reverse strand, counting down.
AAACCGGCGGGGGCGCGGGTCAGCGCGGTGCCGACCTGGGCCATGGTCTCGGGCGCGATCGCGGTCTGGCCGCGCTGGTACTCCGCCCCCAGCTTGTCGAGATGCGACCAGCGCCCATCGAGCCAGTCGGCCTTGTTGGGTCTGTACTCTTTGCCGGCGTCGAACTCCTCGTTCAGGTAGGCCTGAAAGCCCGCCTTCATGTCCTCGATCTCGCCCTCGGGGATCAGGCCGTCCTTGACCAGACGTTCGGTATAGAGGCTGAGCGTGGTCTTGTGCCGTTTAATCCGGTTGTACATGATCGGATTGGTGAACATGGGCTCGTCGCCCTCGTTGTGACCAAAGCGGCGGTAGCAGAAGATATCGATCACCACGTCCTTGTGGAACTTCTGGCGGAATTCCGTGGCAACCTTGGCGGCATGCACCACGGCCTCGGGGTCGTCGCCGTTGACGTGGAAGATCGGCGCCTCGACCACCAGCGCGTTGTCGGTGGGGTAGGGCGAGGAGCGGCTGAAATGCGGCGCCGTGGTAAAGCCGATCTGGTTGTTGACCACCAGATGCATGGTGCCGCCGGTGCGGTGGCCCTTGAGACCGGAAAGCGCGAAACACTCTGCCACCACGCCCTGTCCGGCAAAGGCCGCGTCGCCATGCAGCAGGATCGGCATCACCTGGGTGCGGTGGGTGTCGTTCAGCTGGTCCTGCTTGGCGCGGACCTTGCCGATCACCACAGGGTTCACCGCCTCCAGGTGCGAGGGGTTTGCGGTCAGCGACAGATGCACGACATTACCGTCGAACTCGCGGTCGCTTGAGGCACCCAGATGGTATTTCACATCGCCGGAGCCATCGACATCCTCGGGTTTGGAACTGCCGCCCTGAAACTCGTTGAAAATGGCCTTGTAGGGTTTGGCCATCACGTTGGCCAACACGCTGAGCCTGCCGCGATGCGGCATGCCGATAACGATTTCCCTGACGCCCAGATTGCCGCCGCGCTTGATGATCTGCTCCATCGCCGGCACCAGCGCCTCGCCGCCGTCGAGGCCAAAGCGTTTGGTGCCCATGTATTTGACATGCAGGAATTTTTCAAAGCCCTCGGCCTCGACCAGCTTGTTCAGGATCGCCTTTCGGCCCTCGCGGGTGAACTGGATCTCCTTGCCGAAGCCCTCGATCCGTTCCTTCAGCCAGCCGGCCTGTTTGGGGTTCGAGATATGCATGTATTGCAGCGCGAAGGTGCCGCAATAGGTGCGTTTGACGATGGACAGGATCTCTCGCATAGAGCCGAATTCCAGCCCCAGAACCTTGTCGAGAAAGATCGGCCGGTCCATGTCGGCCTCGGTGAAGCCATAGGCGCGGGGGTCAAGTTCGGGGTGCGGGGTGTTGCCGTGCATGCCCAGCGGGTCGAGATCTGCCACCAGATGGCCCCGGATCCGGTAGGCACGGATCATCATCAGGGCGCGGATGCTGTCCAGCACCGCCTGCTTGATCTGCTCATCGGTGACCTCGACCTCTTGCTCTTCGGCGCGGGTCTTGATCTTCTTGGCCGCCGCCTCTGGTTCCTTGGCCCATTGCCCGTCAAGCGCCGCCGTCAGTTCGTCATCGGGCTGTGGCGGCCAGTCGGTACGGGCCCAGCTTGGCCCCTCTGCCTCGCGTTTGACGCTGACCTCGTCGTCGCCCATCTGGCGAAAGAACTGCGCCCATGCCTCGTCGACCGCGTTCGGGTCATTGGCGTAGCGGGCGTAGAGCTGTTCGAGGTATTCCGCATTGTGCCCCTGCATGAAGCTGGAGGCATGGAAATGGTCGTTGGGGATTTGTTCGGTCATGTGGTTACCTCATGCGGGTTGGGACCGTAGTGATTTTCGCCTTCTTGAGAGGGGCGCACGAGTAAATAAACCATCCATGCGAAGCCAATCGTGAACACGAGTGCGGCAGGCAATATGCCGGCTGTTGAAAAGCTCTTGACCAAATGCTCTTCAACAGCTGCGGCCTGCAGTTCCTGTAACTCGCGCAATGTCATGTCCAGCGAGACTTCGATGTCTGATAGAGCAGGCATCATGGCCCTCAGTTGAGAGAACAGATAAGCATAGACAGAGCAGACTTGAACAGCGAAAGGCAACAGGATGGGAGCACCACCATTTCCGCAGTCATGCATTCTTCGCCATGATACCGCTAAAAAGGGAGTTATTGTTCCGATCCAAACCAAAGAGCCAAGCTGGCCAATGCCAAAAACACTTGGCCCAACGACTCCCAAGGTTGAAAGGGCATAAAACCACCAGAATTCACTGCGAGATGCGCTCCCAGAAAAGGTGAAGTACTTACGAAAGCAAGTCTTTATGGCGTTTCCAAATGTCATTTTTTAGACCATTTCCAAGTGATCCGCAGAGCGAATTTGCGACGCTCTGCGATATTGTCTCGTCACCCAATCGCCTCGATCACAGCCTCGCCCAGCCCGGCGGGGCTTTCGGCCACTACAATGCCTGCCGAACGCATGGCCTCGATCTTGTCTTCGGCGCCGCCTTTGCCGCCTGCGACAATGGCACCGGCATGGCCCATGCGGCGGCCCGGGGGGGCGGTGCGGCCGGCGATGAAACCGGCAACGGGCTTCCAGCGGCCTTTCTTCCTTTGCCCGGCCAGAAACTCGGCGGCTTCCTCTTCCGCCGAACCGCCGATCTCGCCGATCATGATGATCGACGTGGTCTCGTCATCGTCGAGGAACATGTCGAGCACGTCGATATGTTCGGTGCCCTTGATCGGGTCGCCGCCGATGCCGACAGCCGACGACTGGCCCAGCCCCAGATCGGTGGTCTGCTTGACGGCCTCATAGGTCAGGGTGCCCGAGCGGCTGACCACGCCGCATGAGCCGCGCTTGTGGATGTGGCCGGGCATGATGCCGATCTTGCACGCCCCCGGCGTGATGACGCCGGGGCAGTTGGGGCCGATGAGGCGGCTGGCGCTGCCTTCCAGCGCGCGTTTGACGTTCATCATGTCCAGCACCGGGATGCCCTCGGTGATGCAGACGATCAGCTCCATCCCGGCATCGATGGCCTCGAGGATGCCGTCGGCGGCGAAGGGCGGCGGCACGTAGATGGCAGAGGCGTTGGCGCCGGTGGCGTGTTTGGCCTCGTGCACCGAGTTGAAGACCGGCAGGTCCAGATGCGTCTGCCCGCCCTTGCCCGGCGTCACGCCGCCGACCATGGCCGTGCCATAGGCGATGGCCTGTTCAGAGTGAAAGGTGCCCTGCGAGCCGGTGAAGCCCTGACAGATCACCTTAGTGTTTTCGTCTACGAGTACGGCCATGTTTGGCGTCTCCTGATTTCATTTGTTTGTAGGATTTCCCGAGTTCGTTCGCGGAAGCGAACGCCAATCCGGCGATGTCCACGCGGCTCTGGCCGCGATCTGATGTCACCAGAATATCTGTAATTTGGAATCCCGGAATCAGGCCGGATTCTGGTGTTCCAAAGAACTCAGCGTCTTTGATGATGGTGGGCTCCAGAACTTCATGATGAACAATCCTCCCGAGTACACGCCAAAGATCGGCGTCGTAGTCCGTCGAAGGCCGTCCGGAAAATTTATTGAAGTGAGGCACAATTGGGCTGAGATCCCTGCCTTTCTTCTGCTCAAGCACACGCCTGAGATTCAAGGCGCAGGCGAGTATTTCGTCATCGAGTTGGCGAAGAGCGTCCGGTAGCAGGAAGTCGGTCCACTTAGTGTCGGAGAATGCAAAAAGCCTGTTTGTCGCCGTCAACGCCCGCGAATGGGACGTTTCAAGCAATTCAATATCTGGCAATTTGTACTCCGAAAGACGCACGTGTTACCCCCTCACCGCTTTCACGATCTTCTGCGCCCCGTCCTTGAGGTTGTCCGCCGCGATCACGTCGACATCGCTGTTGTTCAGGATGGCCTTGCCTTCCTCGACATTGGTGCCCTCCAGACGCACCACCAACGGCACCTGCAGGCCGACCTCTTTCACCGCGGCGACCACACCCTCGGCGATCACGTCGCAGCGCATGATGCCGCCGAAGATGTTCACCAGGATGCCTTTGACCTGCGGGTCCGAGGTGATGATCTTGAACGCCTCGGTGACCTTTTCCTTGGTCGCCCCGCCGCCCACGTCAAGAAAGTTGGCCGGTTCCGCGCCATATAGCTTGATGATGTCCATCGTCGCCATCGCCAGCCCGGCGCCGTTGACCATGCAGCCGATCTCGCCGTCCAGCGCGATATAGTTCAGGTCGAACTTCGAGGCCTCCAGTTCCTTGGGGTCTTCCTCGGTCACGTCGCGCAGCTCGGCGATGTCGGGGTGGCGGTAGACGGCGTTGCTGTCGAAACCCATCTTGGCGTCGAGGCATTTCAGATCGCCGCTGTCGGATACGATCAGCGGGTTGATCTCCAGCATCTCCATGTCCTTGTCGACAAAGAGCTTGTAGAGCGTGCCCATCAGCCGGACGCATTGCTTGACCTGCTTGCCGCTGAGGCCCAGCATGAAGGCGATGCGGCGGCCGTGGAAACCCTGATAGCCGGTGGCCGGGTCGACCGAGAATGACAGGATCTTTTCCGGCGTGTCGGCGGCAACCTGCTCTATATCCATGCCGCCCTCTGTCGAGCACACAAAGCTGATGCGCGATGAGCCGCGGTCGACCAGCAGGGCGAGGTAAAGCTCGCGCTCGATGCCGCTGCCGTCCTCGATATAGACGCAGTTCACCCGCTTGCCCACCGGGCCGGTCTGATGCGTGACCAGGGTGCGGCCCAGCATCGCCTTGGCCTCTGCCTCTGCCTCGCCCAGCGATTTGGCCAGGCGCACGCCGCCCTTGTCGCCGGCATCGGCCTCTTTGAAGCTGCCCTTGCCGCGCCCGCCTGCGTGGATCTGCGCCTTGACCACCCAGAGCGGCCCGTCGAGCCCGCCGGCTGCCGTCTTTGCCTCTTCGGCCCGCAGCACGACGCGTCCGTCGCTGACCGGGGCTCCGTAGCCGCGCAAGAGACCCTTGGCCTGGTATTCGTGGATATTCATCTGTCGCTGTCCTCGCCTTTCGCGGATGCCGGGGCGGCCCGGGGGCCGGCCCGCGGCCTTCCCGCCGGGTTTGGCACAGGCAGCACGGGAAAATAAACGGTTTTTCGGTGTGCAGCGGCATACGGGGCAAGAAATCGGTTATTCGTGATCACAGATTTTTCTGGTGTGATCACGAATTACCAATGAGTGAATCAAAGGTGATTCGCCGTTAGTGCCTGGGCATTTGCGATCCAACTGTATTCATTCCCCGATCCCGGAGTGCCCGAGCGGCACAAACGCTGTCGCGGATCTGCCAGTGAACCCATGAACCCGGGCGGATCGGAATTGCCTGGTTCAGTTCAGTTCAGCCAGACCATGAACAGCGCCGCGTCGCCAGAGAACATGCGCTCGAACTGCATCAGGTTGCTTTCGTCGGCCAGCGGGCCCCGCTCCATGTAGTCGAGCAGCCCGTAGCCATGCACCCAGGTCACGATGTCGAAGACCGGCGGATCCTGCAACAGCCTGGCCACGTTGATCCCGGCGCCCGGCTCTATCCGCCAGTGGCCGACCAGTTTGTCGCCGGTCAGCACCGCCTCGGCATCGGCAAGCACCGCCAGCCAGACCTTGCGCGTCTCGGGCGGCAGCTCAAAGCCGAAGGCGGAGGTCTGCGAGGCGTTGGGCAGCCATTCCTGCGCGTTGTCGGTTTCCTGGGTGACAAGCTGCCAGAAGGCGCGGTTCTCGGCGATCATGGCCAGCAGGTGATTGCGGGCGGCGTTGGTGTGATCGGGGTCCGGGCGGCGGTTCAGGGCGCCGTAGACCATGGCGAACATGTCGATCATCTGTTCCTCGCCGCGCAGAAAGCTGCGGCGGGCGGGCGGGCGTTGGCCGCGCAGGTCATTCATGGCGGCCACAGAGCCCAGCACCTCGGTAATGACATCGGTGGGGTCGAAGGCCACGACCAGCTCTGCGATGCCCGAGATCAGATGGGTATAGGCGCGCAGCCAGGCGGCATCGGCGGTGTCGAAGCGCACGATCAGGCTGTCGGGAAGCGCCGAGGGATCGATCTCGCCGGGCCGCAGGCCGAGTGTGGCACCGGCAACCTCGAACACGCCTTCGCCTGCGTCGCGGGTGGCGTTTGCGTTCACATCGAACCAGAGACCGGTGATGTCGATGGCGAGGCCGAAATCGGTGCTGCCGTCAAGATCGGCAAGTGCCGCGCGGGCGGCGTTCATATCGGCCTCGAGCCCTCCGAACAGCTCGGTGATCATGCCCGGATAGAAAGGCTGCGCGTCGGGGTTGTCGGGCAACGGCAGGCGCAGAACCGGAATGTCGAAATGCTCCAGATGCGCATTGTGGCGATAGCGCAGCTGCAGCGTCTTTTCGATGCCGATGAGGAAGCGCACGGCGCCGCGGGCAAACGCGGTTTCGGGGGCGTCGCCTGTGAGGCTGGCCTCTGTCGCGGCGAGACCGTTTTCGGCGATGGAGTTGGAGATGGCGAGGTCCTGCGCCGCAGCGGGGCTTGCGGCGAGTACGAGGGCGGTAATCAGTTTGCGCAACATGGGGCGCAGCCTAGCCATGCAGGGCGCGGCGTGCCAATGAAAAAGGCGCCCAGGGATGGCCCTGCGCGCCTTTTCGCCGGTGTGGTTCAGATCAGCCGAGGCTGCTGTCGATGCCTATGCAGGCGTCGACCAGGCCCTTGACGGCGTTGACCGAGTTGTCGAACATCGCCTGCTCGTCCTTGTCGAGCTTGATGTTGATGACTTTTTCGATGCCACCGGCACCGATCACGGTCGGCACGCCGACATACATGCCCTTCAGGCCATAGGCGCCCTCGACATAGGCCGCGCAGGGCAGGACGCGCTTTTGGTCCTTGAGATAGGCCTCGGCCATTTCGATGCCTGCCGTGGCGGGGGCGTAAAAGGCGCTGCCGGTCTTCAGCAGGCCGACGATCTCGGCGCCGCCGTCACGGGTACGCTGCACGATGGCGTCGAGCTTTTCCTGGCTGGTCCAGCCCATCGCCACCAGGTCGGGCAGCGGGATGCCGGCAATGGTCGAATAGCGCGCCAGCGGCACCATGCTGTCGCCGTGACCGCCCAGAACGAAGGCGGTGACGTCCTTCATCGAGACGCCGAATTCGAGGCTCAGGAAGTGGCGAAAGCGGGCGCTGTCCAGCACACCGGCCATGCCGCAGACCTTTTCATGCGGCAGGCCGCTGAATTCGCGCAGCGCCCAGACCATCGCATCGAGCGGGTTGGTGATGCAGATCACGAACGCATCCGGCGCGTTGTCGCGGATGCCTTCGCCGACGGATTTCATCACCTTGAGGTTGATACCCAGCAGGTCGTCGCGGCTCATGCCCGGCTTGCGCGGAATACCGGCTGTGACGATGCAGACATCGGCGCCGGCGATACCGGAATAGTCGGTGGTGCCGGACAGGGCGGCGTCGAAGCCCTCGCTGGGTCCGCTTTCGGCGATGTCGAGCGCCTTGCCCTGGGGGGTGCCATCGGCGATGTCGAACATGACAACGTCGCCCAGTTCTTTCATCGCGGCGAGATGGGCAAGGGTGCCGCCGATCTGTCCCGACCCGATAAGAGCGATTTTTGGTCTGGCCATGTGATTGATCCTCGGTCCAGTTGGGGTTGCGCGGCTGACTAGTCGTTCGGGACCCCGCGCGCAAGGGTGCTGCGGTGCGGCAAAACGCGGTATGCGGCGGGATACCGGGGTTCCAACAGGTATCTGACCGTTTATCTTCCGTGAGTTAATCGGGTAACTGGCGGGTATGGAACTGGATTTCACCTTTTTCGCCGTGGCGGTGCCGGTGGTGCTGTATGCCGGTATCGACAAGTCCGGCTTCGGGTCGGCGACCTCTGTGGCCGCGACCGCCTTTCTGGTGTTGATTCTGGAGCCCGCCCAGGCCGTGGCGATCATGCTGCCGCTTCTGATCGTGATGGATTTCACCGCGCTCAGGCCGAACTGGCGCAAATGGGACCCGAAGACGGCGAGGATCATGGTGACCGGCACGGCCTTTGGCTCATTGCTGGGTGCCGGGCTGGTATTTTGGGTGACGCCCGATGCCTTCCGCCTGCTGATCGGGGTGATCGCCCTTGCCTTTGTCGCCATCCAGGGCGCCAGGCATGGCGGGCTGTTGTCGTCGGCGCGCCAGATGAGCGACTGGCTGGGCTATGTCTTTGCCACGGGCGCCGGTGTGACCAGCTTTATCGCGCATTCCGGCGGGCCGGTGGCTTCGATCTATCTGTTGTCGAAGAATCTTGGCAAATCTACCTACCAGGCCACAACGATCGTGACCTTCTGGATCAACAATCTGCTGAAGGTGGTGCTGTATCTGTGGCTTGGTTTGCTGGGCTGGGAGACGGCCTTGCCGACGCTGACGCTGATACCGGTCGCCATTTTCGGAACCTGGCTGGGGGTCCATCTGAACCGCAGGATGCCAGAGAAGATCTATTTCACCGTGATCTACGTGTTTTTGACCCTCACGGGCACCAAGCTGGTGTTCGACGCGCTGACCTGATGTGGCGAGGGGCCGGCAAAACCCTTGCCAGGGTTTGCCGACTGCATATCACAGCGCCACACCCGAGGCGGGCAGCAGGTCGCCATTGGTGGCCTCGAACGCCTGACCGCTGGCCACAAGGCAGGTCACGCCGTTGGGCGAGGTCACTGTGATGGTCCAGGTGCCGGTTTCGGTCGAGGCGAAAACCTCGATCACCGAATTGTTGGGCGCCAGGCCGATGGACTGGCGGCTTTCGCCATAGGCCGAGGCCAGACGTTCGACCACGCGCGCGCGGTCGGCGCAGTTGCGGTTTTCCTGGGCAAAGGCGTGCTGGGTCGCGAGGAGCATGGCGCCGACACCCAGAGAGAGTGCAAGAAACTGCCGTTTCATAGGGTCTTTCCCTTCAACTGAAAGAGCGATCCCCATCCGGGCCATCCGGTATTCCGGCGGGCGGGATCACCCCTGTTTCTCTGGTGTCGGACCTTGTTGCACCGATGTCTGCGGCGGCCTTCCGAGCGGTTCTCCCTCGTCCGACGACGCATAGAGATTGCCCCCAAGGCTGGAAAAATTCGGTTAATCCGCCGTTCGCCATGTTCGCGCAACGGGTAAGCCGCTGACCGGCAACGGTTTCTGCGGCGCGGCAAGACGGGGCTTGCGCTTTGCCCACGGTCCGTGATTCTTTGCTGCGCGGAAGATTGGGGGAAAGGAATCATGGTGCAGACCACACGGCCCTACCGCTCGGTTCTGTATATGCCGGGCTCCAACGCGCGGGCGCTGGACAAGGCAAAGACCCTGGCGGCGGATGCGCTGATCTTCGACCTCGAGGATGCCGTGGCCCCCGATGCCAAGGCTCAGGGGAGGGCGCTGCTGGCCGAGGTGCTAAGCCAGGACGATTACGGCGGGCGAGCCCGGATTTTGCGGATCAACGGGTTGGATAGCGAGTGGGGCCGCGACGATGTGGCGGCTTTGGGTCATCTGGGCGCCGACGCGGTACTGCTGCCCAAGACCGGTTGCGCCGCCGATCTGGACGTTCTGGCCGCTATGGTGCCCAACGCGGATTTGTGGGCCATGATGGAGACCCCGGCGGGGATCATGAAGGCCGACGAGATCGCGGGGCATCCGCGGCTCAAGGGCATGGTGCTGGGCACCAACGACCTGACCAGCGATCTGGGTGCGCGGTTCCGGGGCGACCGGCAGCAGGTGTTGGCCAGCCTGCAGCTGTGCCTGCTGGCGGCGCGGGCGCATGGGGTGATCTGCATCGATGGGGTCTATAACGCGTTCCGCGACGACAAGGGGCTGCGCGCCGAATGCGAACAGGGGCGCGATCTCGGTTTCGACGGCAAGACGCTGATTCACCCCGCGCAGCTGGCGGTGACCAATGATGTGTTCGGGCCCAGTGCCGGTGACGTCGATCTGGCGTGGCGCCAGATCGAGGCTTTCGAGGCGGCCGAGGCGTCGGGCAAGGGTGTCGCCGTGGTGGATGGCAAGATCGTGGAAAACCTGCATGTGGCCACCGCCAAGGCGACGCTGACCATGGCAGAGGCAATCGCGAAACTGGAGGACGTAGCATGACCGGGCTGATCGTGATGATCGTGGGCATCGTGCTGTGGTGGGCGGCGCATCTCTTTAAGCGCGTCGCGCCGACGCAGCGGGCGGCGATGACCGAACGCATGGGCGAGGCGGCGCGCGGGCCTTTCGCGCTGGTCATTCTGATCAGCGTGGTGCTGATGGTTATCGGCTATCGCGGCGGTGAGTTCGTATTTGTCTACGACCCGCCCGCCTGGGGACCGCACGCCAACAACCTGTTGATGGTCTTTGCGGTGATCCTGCTGGGGCTGGGCAATTCACAAAGCCGCGCCCGCGGCTGGCTGCGCCACCCGATGCTGGCCGGGTTCCTGGTCTGGTGCGGGGCGCATCTGCTGGCCAATGGCGACCGCGACTCGGTCATCCTGTTCGGGCTGCTGGGTCTTTGGGCCGTGGTTTCGATGCTGGTCATCAACCGGGCCGAGCCCCGCGCCGAGCGGTTCCGGGGCGGTACGGCGGCGGGCGATATCAAGCTGCTGGTGATCTCGGTGGCGCTTTACGCGGTGATCGCGGGCATCCATATCTGGCTGGGCTACAACCCGTTTGGCGGCTGAGCCATGCGGGCCTACCGGTTTTTGACAGAGCAAGACACATCGGCCTTCTGCCACAAGGTGACCGAGGCGCTGGCGCAGGGCTGGCAGCTATACGGTGACCCGTCCTATGCCTATGACGCCACCAGCGCAGCCATGCGCTGCGGCCAGGCGGTGGTGAAGGATGTCGAGGGCGACTATGCGCCCGATATCGAGCTTGGGGATCTTTGAGATGAGCAAGACCAGTGCGGGGCGGTTTTTCGAGGATTACTCTGTCGGGCAGATGATAAGGCACGCCGTGCCGCGCTCTGTCTCTGGCGGCGAGCGGGCGCTTTATCACGCGCTCTACCCGGCGCGGCACGCGATATACTCATCGGACCAGTTCGCCGAGACCTGCGGGCTGGAACGCTCGCCGGTTGACGATCTGGTGGCGTTCCACGTGGTTTTTGGCAAGACGGTGCCGGATATATCGCTGAACGCGCTGGCCAATCTGGGCTACGCCGAGGGGCGCTGGCTAAAGCCGGTCTGGCCGGGCGATACTCTGCGCTCGATCAGCGAGGTGATCGGGCTGAAGCAGAACTCGAACGGCAAGTCGGGCGTGGTCTGGGTGCGCACCCGCGGGTTGAACCAGTGGGACGAGACGGTGATCGAGTATGTCCGCTGGGCCATGGTGCGCAAACGCGACCTGGATGCCCCGGCGCCGGAAACGGCGATCCCCGATCTGACGCCCGCCGTGGCGGCGGGCGATCTGGTGCTGCCCGAGGGGCTGGACTTTCTGCAATACGATTTCGGGCTGGCCGGAGAGCCGCACCGATGGGGCGACTATGCGGTTGGCGAGCGGATCGACCATGTGGACGGCGTGACCATCGAAGACGCCGAGCACATGCTGGCGACACGTCTGTGGCAGAACACCGCCAAGGTGCATTTCGACGTCACCTCGCGGCCTGACGGACGGCGGCTGATCTATGGCGGGCATGTGATCAGCATGGCGCGCGCGCTGTCGTTCGACGGGCTGGCCAACGCGCAGATGATCGTGGCGCTGAACGGCGGGACGCATGCCAACCCGTGTTTCGCGGGCGACACGGTGCGGGCCTGGTCGGAAGTTCTGGACAAGGCCGAGACAGCCGCGCCGGGGGTCGGTGCGGTCCGGCTGCGGCTGGTGGCGACCAAGGGCGAGGCGTTCGCGTTGAAGGGTGACGACGGGAAATACCTGCCCGACGTGCTGCTGGACCTCGATTACTGGGCGCTGATGCCGGTCTGAGCCGGACATTCCCGGCCATATGAAGGAGCCGGGGGCGCCCCCGGGGCGCAGAGCCTTGGTTGATCCGGTAGAGCAGATTGTGAAGGGCACAGGTCCCGGCGCCTGCTATAGAGGGTCCATGAGACGCCTGATATTCGCAACCGGTCTGTTGCTGGGCCTTTCGGCCCGGGTTTTCGGCTGCGACCTGGCGCTGGCGCTGGCGGTGGATGTTTCGGGCTCTGTCGATCCGCGGGAATACGAGATCCAGATGCAGGGGCTGGCCGATGCCCTGCGCGACAGCGTGGTCAGCGAGGCGCTGGTGCGCGGCGGCGCGGCGGTGATGCTGGTGCAGTGGACCGGGTCTTCGCGCCAGGAACTGACCATCCCATGGACCAGGGTCGAAAGCTTTGCCGATGCCGAGGCGCTGGCGCAGCGCATCGAGACCGCGCCGCGGGCCTGGCGCAACTTTTCCACCGCCATTGGTGAGGCACTGGATTTCGTGCTGGCGCAATGGGGCGCCGCGCCGATTTGCCGGCGCAACGTGATCGATGTCTCGGGCGACGGCGTTTCGAACGAGGGGGTGGAGCCGCTGCAGCTGCGCCCGGCGCTGAAGGCGGCGGGCATTGCCGTCAACGCTCTGGCCATCGAAGAGGGCGGGACCGACCTGACCGCCTATTTCTGGGAGAACCTGATTCTGGGCGAGGGGGCCTTTGTGGCGACCGCCAACAGTTTCGCCGATTATCCCGAACGCATCCGGATGAAGCTGATCCGCGAGACCACGGCGCAGATATCCTGTGTCGGCCCCGGCTGCGCCCCGAATCCGACGGTCGGGCAAGACGAGGGTTGACCGGGGCAGGGGGGGCGGGCTTAGAATTGACCCCATGAAAAACTTCATTGCCCTGATGGTCTGTTTTTGCCTCGCGATCCCGGCCCAGGCGGGCCGGCTGGACCGCAAGACCGCCGATTTCATCGGCGCCAACATGATCGCGATCTATTACCACGAGTTCGGTCATGCGCTGATAGACATCATGAAACTGCCGATCTTCGGGCAGGAAGAGGATGCCGCCGACGTTCTGAGCGTGGTGTTGATCCATGACCTCTTTGACGAGGAAAACGCGGTGCGGATCGCCTATGCCACCGCCTTCGGGTTTCTCGGCGACCTCGATATCGACGCGGCCGAGAGAGAGGACGTTGACTATTGGGACGTGCACGGCCCGGATCTGCAACGCTACTACACCTTTGTCTGTCTCTTCGTAGGCGCCAACCTCGACGAACGCGAGCACATGGCGCGCGACCTGAAACTGCCGCCGGGGCGGCTGGAGACCTGCCAGGAAGAGTTCGAGCTGGCCAACAACAGCTGGGGGCCGGTGATCGACAAGCTGGTCAAGAACGGCGCCGGCAGCAGCATCCGCTATCTGGTGGACCACCGGATCGGTGAAACCGGCAAGCTGGCGGCGGATGTTCTGCGGGCCGAGGTCACCGCGATGAACAGCGACATGTCGCTGCCCAAGCGCCTGCTGGTGCGGGTCGAGCCCTGCGGCACGGTGAACGCGTTTTACGATCCCAAGCTGCGTGAGATCATCATGTGCACCGAGTTTGCCGAGTTTCTGGAGGATGTCGCGCCGCGCTGACGGATCGGGATTCCACAATGTGAGCGCCAACAGTGTGATCACGCGATGATTTCTTGTGACCACATCAGCGGATTTCCCGCGAAAACTACCATTTTTCGTGGCTTTGGTGGCTTGCAAGGCGTGACTCGCCGGAAAATCTTGGTATCTACAAGGCCAAAGGCGCCCCACCGCGCGTGCTTGTTGAAGGATCCTGCCATGGCGGACGTGAAACAACCGGTCGAACGACCACTTTCCCCACATCTGCAGATCTACCGGCCACAGATGACGGCGATCAGCTCTATCCTGTCGCGGATCACCGGCAACGCCTTGATCGTCGGGGTGGTGCTTGCGGTCTGGTGGCTGCTTGCCGCCGCCTCGGGGCCGAATTATTTCGCTTATGTCAACGCCGTCGCCACATCCTGGTTCGGCGATCTGGTCTTTGCCCTGTCGCTGCTTGCGGTCTGGTACCACTATCTTGCCGGGCTGCGGCATCTTTGGTTCGATGCGGGCAAGGGGCTTGAGGTAGAGACCGCCGAATTGCTCGGCTGGGGCTGCATCATCGGCTCGGTCGTGTTGACCGCCATCACCATCGTCCTGATCTGAGGGGGCAAGACATGCGTTATCTTACCGACCGCAAGCGTGCCATCGGGCGCGGTGCCTCCGGGACCGGAACCGAGCATCACTGGTACATGACCGTCAGCGCCGTGGGCCTGGCGGTGATGGTGCCGACCTTCCTGATCATCTTCGGCAAGGCTCTGGGGCAGGGATATGCCGAGGTGCACGCCACCTTCGCGCGGCCCCTGCCGGCGATCCTGACCGCCATGGTGCTGGTGGTGGGGCTGAACCACTTTCGCCGCGGCGCGCAGCTGATGATCGAGGACTACACCCGAGGGGTGTCGCGGAAAATAGCGGTGATATTCGTGATCACTTTCTCCTACTTCCTGATGGCCTGCGGTCTTTTCGCGCTGGCGAAGATCGCTCTTTGAGGACCTGACATGGCGGCTTATGACTACGAGATCCATGATTACGACGTTGTGGTGGTCGGTGCCGGCGGCGCCGGGCTGCGGGCGACGTTGGGCATGGCCGAACAGGGCCTGCGCACGGCCTGCGTGACCAAGGTGTTCCCGACCCGCAGCCACACGGTGGCGGCACAGGGCGGCATCGCCGCGTCGCTTTCCAACATGGGGCCGGACAACTGGCAGTGGCACATGTACGATACCGTCAAGGGGTCGGACTGGCTGGGCGACACCGACGCGATGGAATACCTGGCCCGCGAGGCGCCCAAGGCGGTCTACGAGCTGGAGCATTACGGTGTTCCCTTCAGCCGCACCGAAGAGGGCAAGATCTATCAGCGTCCGTTTGGCGGCCACACCACCGAGTTCGGCGAGGGCCCGGCAGTGCAGCGCACCTGCGCCGCCGCCGACCGCACCGGCCACGCCATCCTGCACACGCTTTACGGCCAGTCGGTCAAGAACAACGCTGAATTCTACATCGAATACTTCGCCATCGATCTGGTGATGAGCGATGACGGCGTTTGCCAGGGTGTGGTCTGCTGGAAGCTCGACGACGGCACTTGCCATGTGTTCAACGCCAAGATGGTGGTGCTGGCCACGGGCGGCTATGGCCGCGCCTATTTCAGCGCCACCAGTGCGCATACCTGCACCGGCGATGGCGGCGGCATGGTGGCGCGCGCCGGGCTGGCGATGCAGGACATGGAGTTTGTCCAGTTCCACCCCACCGGCATCTACGGCTCGGGCTGCCTGATCACCGAGGGCGCCCGGGGCGAGGGCGGTTACCTGAGCAACAGCGAAGGCGAGCGGTTCATGGAGCGCTATGCGCCCCAGTACAAGGACCTTGCGCCGAGGGACTATGTTTCGCGGTCCATGACCATGGAGATCCGCGAGGGCAGGGGTGTGGGTGCCGAGGGCGACCATATCCATCTGAACCTCAACCACCTGCCCGCCGAGGCCCTGGCCGAACGCCTGCCTGGAATTTCGGAAAGCGCCCGGATCTTTGCCGGTGTCGATGTCACCAAGGAACCGATCCCGGTGCTACCGACGGTGCATTACAACATGGGCGGCATCCCGACGAATTACTGGGGCGAGGTGGTGAACCCGACCAAGAAGGACCCGCATGCCATCGTGCCCGGCCTGATGGCCGTGGGCGAGGCGGGATGCGCCTCTGTGCATGGCGCCAACCGGCTGGGGTCGAACTCGTTGATCGATCTGGTGGTCTTTGGCCGCGCCGCCGCGATCCGCGCCGGGCAGGTCGTCGATGCCGAGGCGCCCGCCGCCGAGATGAACCAGGGTTCGGTTGATCAGGCTTTCGACCGGTTCGATGGATTGCGCCACGCCGATGGCGGTGTACCTACCGCCGAGCTGCGGCTGGAGATGCAAAAGACCATGCAGGCCGACGCCGCGGTGTTCCGCACCTCGCAAACGCTGGCCGAGGGGGTCGAAAGAATGACCGCCATCGCCGGCAAGCTGGACGACCTGAAAGTCACCGACCGCTCTCTGGTGTGGAACAGCGACCTGATGGAGACGCTGGAGCTGACCAATCTGATGCCCAACGCGCTGGCAACCATTGTCGGCGCCGAGGCCCGCAAAGAGAGCCGCGGAGCCCATGCGCACGAGGATTTCACCACCCGCGACGACAAGAAGTGGCGCGTTCACACGGTCGCGCATGTCGATGGCAGCAAGGTGACCCTGGACTACCGCCCTGTCGTCCAGGACCCGCTGACCACCGAGGCCGAGGGCGGTATCAGCCTGAAGAGAATAGAGCCCAAGGCGCGGACGTTCTGATGGTGGCTGCGGGCTGGGCATCAGAACGCTTGCAGCCACGCGTTGGCGCAGAGCGGGGGTCTTGCCCGGCGGGGGCCGTTTTGGGTGGAATTAACAGGTGAACTACACGGCGGACATACCATCCGATATGTCAGGAGCCACCGCGGCTGATCGGGACCTGCTGTATTGGTTCGATGTCATGCTTGTTGGGTGCGTCGTGTCTGCAGCTTTTCTGCCCTTAAACACCGTGTTTTATCTGGCAGCGTTTGCAACGGCCCTGCCCTTGGTATTTTCCGCCCGCCCCGGAATGGTATCCCGAGACGATCTGGCGGTTTTCGGGCTATTCTTCGCGATGTTCCCGGTTTTTTCCTTCGCCGTCTGGTTCCACGGATTTTCCGACCGAGGCAGCATTGGCGGCGGCGTGAATTCATCGGAAACATGGATGGATTTCGGTCTGCTTGGCGTTGTGCTTTTTGCACGGGTGATGCTGATGCGCCAGGTTTTTCAGGTCTTGCGACTGGTTCTTCCCGTCGCGCTGACGGCGGTTTTTGTCGGTTTGACGGTCGATAAGTTATCCGCTTTTGCCGGTGATGACTGCCGGATCACCGGACTTACGAAGCTGCCCTTCACACCGGCAATTCTGTTTGGAAGCTTCGCGTTTTTCTATTTCGCCCTGTGGCAGAGGTTGTCAGAGCGAGAGCGGGTTTACGCAATCGCCTTGGCGTTTTCCAGCGTGGTGATCGCATTCGGCTATACCTCGGCGCGCGGTGCGTTGGTTGGTCTGCTGTTGGGCTGGCTTCTGATTTTGGGCTGTCTGGCCAGATTTCGACCGCCGCAATGGCGTCTGGGCGTTTTCGGGCTGCTGGGTAGTATCATTCTGGCCTGTCTGGCTTCTGTGGCGCTGGACGCGGTGCTGGGTTGCTCAAGTGCGTCTCGTTTGGGCAAGCTGGCAGAGGTGCTTGGAGGCACGGCGCCCGAGAGCGCGGGCCCGATCGGGCAGCGACTGATTTTCTGGAGCATCGGGTGGGAGGCTTTCACAAATGCGCCGCTTCTTGGTGCGGGGCCGGGGTATGAAAAGTTCATTCTAGGTGATACCCACCATGACCATGTTCACCAGCAATATCTGTCATGGCTGATCTGGTTTGGCATTCCGGGTCTGCTGGCGGGGCTGGCGTTTCTGGCCTTCCCCGTGCTGGCGATCTGGCAGCGCGCGCGCGGATTCGAACGCTGGGCGATGATCGCTGCTGCGGCCAGTTGCCTACCGGTCGATTTGCTTTTCGATAGTCTAATGCGCTTGGAAACCTATGTGTGTTTTCAAGTGTTGTTTGGCGGTTTTGTGTTTGCATACAGTCGTGACCTCGAGCGGTTCAACCTGTCTGCAGACGTTTCTCTTGACAGGGGCGGCAGCCTGTCTGTCGGCGAACCCGATGTCATTCTAACGAAAGGGATCTGAAAATGGTTCAGTTCACACTTCCCAAGAACTCGAAGATCCGCGTTGGCAAGACCTGGCCCAAGCCGGATGGTCAAAACGTGCGCATGTTTTCGATCTATCGCTGGAACCCCGATGACGGCAAGAACCCGCAGGTCGACACCTATTTCGTCGATATGGATACCTGCGGCCCGATGATTCTGGACGCGCTGATCAAGATCAAGACCGAGATCGACCCGACCCTGACCTTTCGCCGGTCCTGCCGCGAGGGCATCTGCGGGTCTTGTGCGATGAATATCGACGGCATCAACACGCTGGCCTGCATCTATGGCATGGACGAGGTCAAAGGCGACGTAAAGATCTACCCGCTGCCGCATATGCCGGTGATCAAGGATCTGATCCCCGATCTGAACCACTTTTACGCCCAGCACGCATCCATCATGCCGTGGCTCGAGACCAAGACCAACCGCCCCGGCAAAGAGTGGAAACAGTCGATCGAGGACCGCAAAAAGCTTGACGGCTTATATGAATGCGTCATGTGCGCGTCGTGCAGCACTTCGTGCCCCAGCTACTGGTGGAACGGCGACCGGTACCTTGGGCCCGCAGCACTGCTGCATGCTTATCGGTGGATCGTCGATTCACGCGACGAGGCCACCGGCGAGCGGCTGGACGATCTGGAAGACCCGTTCAAGCTCTATCGCTGCCACACCATCATGAACTGCGCCAAGACCTGCCCCAAGGGGCTGAACCCCGCCAGGGCGATCGCGCATATCAAGAAGATGCTGGTGGACCGGACGGTCTGACGGTTGCGATTGCCAAACCCGGATTAACGGCGCATCCTTTGGCGAAAATCCGAAGGATGCAACCATGCCTGACACCACGCCGCCGGACGCCGACGCCCGCCGCGCCGTTGCGCCGGTTATCTGCTATCCGCCCGAAACGCTGGACCCGCCCGATCTGGCTTTGTACGCGCGGGCCCGGGCGGGTGCGCACAAACTGTCAGACTCGGTGGCCGCTCCGCGTGAGGCCGCCACGTTCCATGTCAAAGCCGCGCAGTTCTTTCGCATCACAAGTGTCGAGGGGCCGCAGGTTGGCGACCTGAACCTCTGGGCGGCGGATGATCTGAACGAGCGGTTTTTTTCGGGCAAGACCAGGGCCTTGCACGGCACGCATGTCTCGACGGGTGACCGGCTGTGGTCGTCGATCCCGTATCTGCGGCCGATGGCGACGGTGGTCGAGGACACGCTGGGCTGGTACGGCATCGACGAATTCGGCGGTGCGGTGCATGACGTGATAGGCACCCGCTGCGATCCGTATACGCACATGCTGTTGAACCATGACGACTATCACCATTGCTGCCATTCCAACCTGACCCGGGCGCTGGCGGCAGAAACGGGCATGGCGCCGCAAGAGGCGGAGCTGTTTGTGCATGACGTGCTGAACGTCTTCATGTGCACCGGGTTTAGCCGTGACACGGGCCAGTATTTCATGAAGGCCAGCCCGGTGCGCCCGGGCGACTACATTGAATTCTTTGCGGAAATCGACCTGCTGGGTGCCATCAGCGCCTGTCCGGGCGGCGATTGTTCGACAACGCATTCCAGCGACCAGGCGCAATGCCACCCGCTGCTGGTCGAGGTCTTCGCGCCGCCGGCCGGGGCGTTGCAGGGCTGGAGGCCGGCGCCGAGAAACGGCTACTCCCGCAGCCACGGGCTTTAGATCGGGCCGCCGTCCATCGGATCGGCCCGGCGTGGCGGCGCGGGGTCAGGCGAACGCTGCCCCAAGCGCGATCAGCACCATGTCGTGGAACGATTTCTCTCGATCCTCCGAGGACAGCTCCTCGCCGGTCAGCATGTGATCCGACACGGTCAGCACGCTGAGCGCACGGGCGCCGTGGCGGGCGGCCAGGGTGTATAGCTCGGCCGTTTCCATCTCGACCGCGAGGATGCCGTGGCGGGTCAATTGCTCGTTCAGGTCGGGGCGTTCGCCGTAGAAGGTGTCGGACGAATAGACGCCACCCACATGCGCGGACCCGCCCTGGTCTTCAGCGGCCTGAACGGCGGCGCGCAGCAGGTCCCAATCGGCGCAGGGGGCGAAATTGAGTTCCCTCAGCAGGCTGGAGGAGGGGGTGGAGATGGATGTTGCGGTCATCGCGATGACAAGTTCACGAAGTTTAACGAAACGTTGCAAGGCGCCGGTGGAGCCGATGCGGATCAGGGTCTTGACGCCGTAGTCCCGCAGCATCTCATTGACGTAGATAGAGAGGCTGGGCATGCCCATGCCAGAGCCGTGGATCGTCACCCGATGCCCGTTCCATGTGCCGGTATAGCCAAGCATCCCTCTGACTTCGTTGATCAATTCCGGAGAGTCCAGAAAGGTTTCCGCTACCCATTTCGCCCGGTAGGGGTCTCCGGGAAGCAGCACGGCTTCGGCGATCTCGCCAGGTTTGGCGCCAATGTGGATGGTCATGAGGGTGCCTCTGTTTGCTTGTAGTCGAACCTGTCCGGCGGGATGGGCACGCGTGTCGGATTTGCGTCGGACTTGCGTCGGGCCCCGCGTCAGACCGCCCCGACCGTTAAACGGAGCGTACGGTGTGTTGAGAGAATGTTCAAGGGCTGCCGGGTCTGGGCGGGCAGCGAACCGGGGAAGGTGCGCAGATAGCGCACCCTACTGCGGTCGAACGGTGTTTACCCGATGTTTACCGGTTTTCTGGTGGGATGGGGTATGGCGAATTATTTCCGACCGAGGATATCCGGCGCGACGGTGTTTTTCACGGTTGAATTGGCCGAGCGCGGATCGACGCTGCTTGTCGATGAGGTCGGTCGTATGCGTACCGCTGTGCGCGAGGTCATGCGCGCGCGGCCGTTCTGGATCGATGCCTGGGTGGTGCTTCCCGATCACCAGCATTGCATCTGGACCCTGCCGGAGGGCGACGCGGATTACTCCGCGCGCTGGGGTGCCATCAAACACCGGTTTTCGCGGGGCTTGCCGCCGGGGCGACTGCGGGCGAGCCACAAAATGCGGCGCGAAAAGGGGATCTGGCAGCGGCGGTTCTGGGAGCACCACATCCGCAACAATGCCGAATTGGAGGCCACGATCAGCTATTGCCGGGAAAACCCGGTCAAGCACGGGTTGGTGGAGCAGGCGCAGGACTGGCCATTCAGTTCGATTCACCGGGATCTGCCGTAGGGTGCGCTACTTGCGCACCTTCCGCAGGGATTGGTGCGCAAGTAGCGCACCCTACTCTGCCGCTACGGCCTGCGGATCGGCAAGTTCAACAATGTCGAACATGATGCGGGTCAGTTCGAAATCCTTGGGCGTATATACCCGGGCGACGCCGAGGCTGCGCAGGCGGGCCGCGTCGTCTTCGGGGATGATACCGCCGGCGACCACGGGGATGTGGGCCAGGCCCGCGGCCTGCATCCGGCCCATCAGGTCTTCGAGCAGCGGTACGTGCGATCCTGACAGGATCGACAGGCCGAGCACGTGCGGTTCCTGCTCCTGACACGCGGCGACGATCTCTGCCGGGGTCAGGCGGATGCCGTCATAGGCGATCTCCATGCCGCAGTCGCGGGCCCGGGCGGCGATTTGTTCGGCGCCGTTCGAATGGCCGTCGAGGCCGGGCTTGCCGACCAGGAACCTGAGCCGCCGGCCAAGCCGGTCGCTGGCAGCATCCACCGCGGCGCGGATCTCGTCGAGCCCCTCGGTGCGGTTCGAGGGGTGTCTCGACACGCCGGTCGGCGCGCGGTACTGGCCGAAGGCAGCGCGCACCACGTCGCCCCATTCGCCGGTGGTGACCCCCGCCCTTGCGGCGGCAATAGACGGCGGCATGATGTTGGCGCCCGTGCGCGCGGCGTCGCGCACCGCGGCGAGAGCGGCCTCAATGGCCCGATCGTCGCGCCCCCCTCTCCAGGCAACCAGACGTTCGATCTGGTCGGCCTCGGCCTCCGGATCGGCCACCATGATCGCCTCGGGCCCCGAGGTCAGCGGGCTGGGTTCTGCGGCGGTGTATCTGTTGACGCCGATCACCGTGGTCTCAGAAGTCTCGATACGGGCGATACGTTCCGCGTTGGCCTCGACCAGCTGGCGCTTCATATGGCCGATAGCCTCGACCGCGCCGCCCATGGCGTCGATCTGGTCCAGCTCGTGCCGGGCGCCTTGCTTCAGGGCGTCGACCCGCGCGCTGACGGCGGGGTTGCCGTCGAACAGGTCGCCGTATTCCAGAAGGTCGGTTTCAAAGGCCAGGATCTGCTGCATCCTCAGCGACCATTGCTGATCCCACGGGCGGGGCAGGCCCAGCGCCTCGTTCCAGGCGGGCAGCTGCACGGCGCGGGCGCGGGCGTTTTTCGACAGCGTCACCGCCAGCATCTCCAGCAGGATGCGGTAGACGTTGTTTTCGGGCTGCTGTTCTGTCAGGCCCAGCGAGTTGACCTGCACGCCATAGCGGAAGCGGCGGAACTTGGGGTTGTCGACGCCATAGCGGGTCTCGGTGATCTCGTCCCAGAGTTCTACGAATGCGCGCATCTTGCACATCTCGGTGACAAAGCGGATGCCGGCATTGACGAAAAAAGAGATGCGCCCGACCATGGCGGGGAAATGCTCTGCCGGGACCTTGGCCTGAAGGTCGTCCAGCACTGCAACGGCGGTGGCCAGCGCAAAGGCCAGTTCCTGTTCCGGCGTGGCCCCGGCCTCTTGCAGGTGATAGGAACAGACGTTCATCGGGTTCCATTTGGGCAGGTGCTCGCGCGTATAGGCGGCGACGTCGGTGATCATGCGCAGCGAGGGCCTGGGCGGGCAGATATAGGTGCCGCGCGACAGGTACTCCTTGATCAGGTCATTCTGCACGGTGCCCTGCAGCGCGCTGATGTCGGCGCCCTGTTCCTCTGC
The DNA here is from genome assembly GCA_024226455.1 of Paracoccaceae bacterium. Taxonomy (GTDB): domain Bacteria; phylum Pseudomonadota; class Alphaproteobacteria; order Rhodobacterales; family Rhodobacteraceae; genus JAAELR01. Next base: position 31,810 of record JAAELR010000336.1, on the reverse strand, counting down.
CACCGTGATATAGAGCGCCAGCAGCCACGGTGCGGTGGCGTTGATCGTCATCGAGGTGTTCATCTGGTCCAGCGGGATCTGGTCGAAAAGGGCGCGCATGTCGCCCAAGTGCGACACCGGGACACCGACCTTGCCGACCTCACCCCGGGCCAGTTCGTGGTCTGAATCATAGCCCGTTTGCGTAGGCAGATCGAAGGCCACCGACAGCCCGGTCTGCCCCTTGGCGAGATTGCCGCGGTAAAGCTGGTTCGAGGCACTGGCGGTGGAATGGCCGGCATAGGTGCGAAACAGCCACGGTCGATCGGCCTGGCGATCGGTCAAGCCAGGGCGACGGGGTTTGTGGGTCTCGGTCATGGTGAGCCTCGGCGAGTCAGTGACGGCAATAATCTTTCGTTCGAGCGTTGATAGGTGAAATTTTGTGGCTGTGTCAACATGCTGCGGCGCAGAATTTCCGGTGCCATGGAACCGGCCCGGGGGGCTGTTTCAGCCGAAAATGAGCCGGGCCCGGCGGCTACTATCGGGCGGTCCGGTCCGGATCATCGGGTTGGGCGGTGTGGATCATCGTTTGTGCGCTGCTGAAGCCAAAGAGATACCGTAGCGGGCCCAGATGCTCGGTCATGCCCGCCACAAAACCCTGACGCTGATAAAGCGCGCGGGCACGTGGGTTGGTGTCGATCACGTCAAGCCGGACACGGGCAAGGCCGCGCTGGGCGGCCTCGGCCTTGATCGCATCCAGCAACCGGGTGCCGACGCCGTGGCCCCGGGCCTCTTCGGCAACGAAGATGCCGTCCATCAGCAGGGTGCCCGGTTCAAGGCGGCGATCCAGCAGCGACAACAAAGGCGCGCGCCAGAGCGCGCCGGGCCAGCCATATGTGCCCGCGATATTGCGCAACCCGCCACCGACAAAGGCGCCCTGCGCAGTCTTGAAGCCGGCAAGGCCCAGCAATGTGCCGTCCGGTGCCGAAGCGTTGATTGCGAAAGCCGGATCAAGGACCGCGCGAAAAAACGCCAGTGCCTTGTCCTCGGGCCGCATCAGGGGGCCCAGCTTGCCCCGGAATGCCTGCCAGTAAAGGCTGGCGGCGGCGGCGCGCTGGTCTTCGCGGAAACCCCGGGCGATGGTAACGTTCATTGCTGTCAGATGGGGGCAACAGGTGCCGGATGCAATCCGTAGGCAGGATTTACCCCGCCCGGCATTGCTGGCAGGTGTCGGTGATGTTCAATACGGTCGAAATGCCCCTGTGGCTGCTGGTTCTGATCCTGCTTTTTGCAGCGGTCACCTTTGCCTCGCATTTCCTGTTTCCCAGCGTCCGCTGGTTCTTTCGCCGACGGATGGAGCGCGTGGTGACCCGGCTGAACCAGCGGCTGACCCGGCCCATCGAACCATTCAAGCTGGCCCGGCGCCACGACATGATCCAGCGGCTGATCTATGATCCCAAAGTGGCCGAGGCGGTGACCCAGCATGCCCGCAAGGAAGGCGTTCCGGAAAATGTGGCCTTCGAGGCGGCGCGGCGCTATGCGCGCGAGATCGTGCCCGCGTTCAGCGCCAGCGCCTATTTCGGCTTTGCCGTCCGGCTGACGCGCTGGTTGAGCAGCAAGCTTTACACGGTACACCTGGATGAGAGCAACGGAGCCGCGCTGAAGGCGATCGAGGGCGATGCGACGATCGTCTTTATCATGAACCACCGCTCGAACATGGACTACCTGCTGGTGCCGCATCTGGTGGCGGATCGCTCGGCCATGAGCTTTGCGGTCGGCGAATGGGCGCGGATCTGGCCGCTGAGCCGTCTGATCCGGGGGCTGGGGGCGTTCTTTATCCGCCGCAAATCGCGCAACACGCTCTATCGCCGGGTGCTTGCCCGCTATGTGCAGCTGGCCACGCGCGGCGGCGTGACCCAGGCGATTTTTCCCGAAGGCGGGTTGAGCCTCGACGGGGCGGTCGGGCCGGTAAGGCTGGGGTTGCTCAGCTATATTCTGGCGGATTTTGACCCCGAAGCCGGGCGCGACGTGGTGTTCGTGCCGGTGGGGCTGAACTATGACCGGGTGCTGGAAGACCGGGTGCTGACCGAGGCGGAGGCAAAGGGCGAGCGCAAGTTTCGCGCCTCGGTCGCGACCGGCATCTGGTTCGCCTTGCGTTTTGTCTGGCGGCGCCTGCGGCGCCGGGCGGTGCGGTTCGGCCACGCGGGCGTCGGGTTCGGCGAGCCGCTGTCGTTGATGGAATTCGTCGACAGCCATCGCGGCGACGCGATCACGGGCGTGGGCGACGAACTGCGCCGTCGGGTGCAGGATGTGATCCCGGTGCTGCCGGTGCCGATGGTGGCCTATCTGTTGCAGCGTGCCGACGGGGCGATGACGCGAGAGGGGCTGGAAAAGCAGGTCGCGCCCTATCTGCAGCGCCTGCCGCACCCGGCGATGGACGACCCCGAAGAAGTTGTACATGACGGTCTGGCCAGCCTGCTGACCCGGCGCATCGTCAGCGAGGGACCTGACGGCGTGCGGGTGAACGGCGACAGCCATGAACTGCTGGACTACTACGCCAACTCGGTGGCGCATTTGTTTTGATGGCGCGCGGCGCCGGGCAATAGCATTGCCTGGATTGAGTTCAGCGAAAACCGTAAACCGTTGGGAGAAGAGGCGTCAGGCCGATGCCTTTAGTGGATCGTTTGCAGCTGCGGAAAATGCCCGGCAATGCCGTCGAGTATGAACTCAAAGGCTATCGCGCAGATCACCAACCCCATTACCTTGTTGAAAATGATGGTGGCGTTAGGTCCGATCAGCTTTTCGGTGAACGTGATGATGTTCAGCAAGATCATAAGATAGGCAACCAGGGTCAGAATCACTGCCGCGACGAGAATACGATGTTCGAAACTGTCGTGGATATTGGCGAAAATCACGACCGAACTGATCGCCCCCGGCCCGGCGAGGATAGGGATCGCCAGTGGCACGATACCAGCGGCAAACGCGCCGGTCTTGGCGGTCTGATCGGTGTCGGCAGTATTATCTGGCAATTCGGAGCGCATCATTTCAAGTGCGATGAGAAGCAACAGGAAACCGCCGGCAATGCGGAAAGCCGCGAGCGTGATACCGAAAAGATCCAACAGAGCGCCGCCGAAAAAAATGAACACCCACATGGTAATACCGAAACCGATTGCTCCGGCGATCGCAGCTTTGCGTTTTTCGGCCATCGGTCGCCCCGCGACGACACCCATAAAAAGCGGGATGACAATTGGAGGCGAAACCAAGGCGAAAACCGCTACCAGGATTTTCGAGTATTCGCTCCAATTGCCAAGTTCGGTCCAATCCATGTGTTTTTCCCCTGTTCGAAAGCAGGTTGGGTGGCAGGGCCAGTTGTGTCAACCCGGTATGGCTGATCCTTCTTGCGAAGACCTGCCTGGTTCGCATTTCGCCCATTGCGTGCGCCCTCGGGCCGCTGGTTCGCGGCAGCGCAGCATGGGGCGCGCAAGACGTCGATAAAGAGGGTTATTAAATTACAAAACGCACGCTTTTTTCATTGCATAGTTGCGTGGCTATTCGTACTCCGATCTTCAAGCGCGCCCCGATTCTGCGGCGCGGCAAAGTGACGAACGAACGACAAGACGAAGGAGCATGGCTCATGGCCCTCGACGAAATACCGGCGATTGCCAGCTACGACGCGCCCGAAAAGGATCTCTACGAGGTCGGTGAGATGCCGCCCATGGGGTATGTGCCGAAATCCATGTACGCATGGGCGATCCGGCGCGAGAGGCATGGCGAACCCGACAAGGCGATGCTGCGCGAAGTGGTGGACACGCCGCGCCCCGACAGTCATGAGGTGCTGGTGCTGGTGATGGCCGCGGGGGTCAACTATAACGGCGTCTGGGCGGGTCTCGGAATTCCGATCAGCCCGTTCGACGTGCACAAGGCCGAGTATCACATCGCCGGGTCGGATGCCTCTGGCATCGTCTGGGCCGTGGGCCGGAAGGTCAAGAACTGGAAGGTGGGCGACGAGGTCGTGATCCACTGCAATCAGGACGATGGCGACGACGAGGAATGCAATGGCGGCGATCCGATGCTGTCGGCAAGCCAGCGGATCTGGGGCTACGAGACGCCGGACGGGTCGTTTGCGCAGTTCACTTGCGTGCAGGCCCAGCAGGTCATGCAGCGCCCGCGGCATCTGACCTGGGAAGAAAGTGCCTGTTACACGCTGACGCTGGCCACCGCCTACCGGATGTTGTTCGGCCATCACCCGCATGAGCTGAAGCCCGGTCAGAACGTGCTGGTCTGGGGCGCCTCGGGCGGTCTGGGATCCTATGCGATCCAGTTGATCAACACCGCCGGCGCCAACGCCATCGGGGTGATCAGCGACGAGGACAAGCGCGACTTCGTCATGAGCCTTGGCGCCAAGGGGGTGCTGAACCGCAAGGATTTCGGGTGCTGGGGCCAGTTGCCCACGGTCAACACCGACGAATACAAGGCCTGGTTCGGCGAGGTGCGCAAGTTCGGCAAGGCAATCTGGGAGATCACCGGCAAGGGCAACAACGTGGACCTGGTGTTCGAACACCCCGGCGAGTCGACCTTTCCGGTCTCGACCTTCGTGGTCAAGAAGGGCGGCATGGTTGTGATCTGTGCCGGCACCACGGGCTATAACCTGACCATGGACGCGCGTTACATCTGGATGCATCAAAAGCGCATTCAGGGATCGCATTTCGCCCATCTCAAGCAGGCGGCCGCGGCCAACAAGCTGATGGTAGAGCGGCGTCTGGACCCTTGCATGTCAGAGGTGTTCCCTTGGGCCGAGATCCCGGCCGCGCATGTGAAGATGCGCCGCAATGAGCACAAACCCGGCAACATGGCTGTTCTGGTGCAGGCGCCGAAGACCGGCTTGCGCACGCTGGAGGATGCTTTGGACGCCAGCGAACACCGCTAAAGCCGAACAAAAAAATTGACAGTCCCACGTGAAGGGTAGCCATTGCGTGGGGCTAATTTGTTAGACTTTTATCTAACCTTGATATTTCAAGGGTTTATTAACCGGAACCTCCCCATTTTTAGCGAATAACAATCCACAGGCCATGTGGATAATATGAAAACTGGCGGAGAGAAATTAAGTAACCATTAACCATTCCTGTGGAGAGTTGCCGATGGCACATGACTGGATTCTCGACGTAATTGCGGACCTCAAGACCTATGCCAAAACAAACGGGTTGTCCGTGCTGGCTGATGAGCTGGAAGATGCCATGCTGATCGCCGCGGCAGAGATTGCGTCGGTAGAGGGGAAGGCGCCGAATGCGGCGATGAGACATGCGGGGACGTCTCGATACGCTTATTGAAGGACTGCGAAGCGCGCGGTCACTGAATGATCTGCAGGGTCATATCACGCGATTGCGTGATCTTTTCGATGTGGAGCACCTGATCTATCACTCGGTCAACAGCACCGGCCAGCAATATGCGGCCCTGACCTATCCGCTCGACTGGGTCGACCACTATCTGGAACAGGACTATGCCCGGATCGACCCGGTGGTGCAGGGCTGCTATTGCCGGTTCCACCCGGTCGACTGGCGCAGGCTGGACTGGTCGGGCAAGCCGACGCGCGAGTTTCTGGGCGAAGCGCTGGATGCGGGCGTCGGGCATCAGGGCTTTTCGGTACCGATTCGCGGCCCCTCGGGGCAGTTTGCCATGTTCACGGTCAGCGACCGGCGCGACGGCGACGCGTGGGAGAAGTACACCGAAACCCATGTGCGCGACCTGATTCTCGCCGCCCATTTCGTCAACCAGAAGGCGCTGGAGATTGAGCGCGGCTCGGACGAGACCGGCACGGCGAAGCTAAGCCCGCGCGAGGTGGATGCTTTGACAATGCTGGCAATGGGTTACAACCGCGGGCAGGCGGCCGAAAGCCTGTCGATATCGGAGCACACATTGCGGGTCTATATCGAAAGCGCGCGGTTCAAACTGGGCGCGTCGAACACCACGCATGCGGTCGCCAAGGGGCTGACGCTGGGCCTGCTGGTGGTCTGACCGCAACCTTGATTGTTACCACAGCGAACGGTGCGTTAGGGCGCCGTTAGCCGCGTGCCGTCACGCTTTTTCGCCAGATCAACACGACTGACGAAGGGATGAACGGCCATGCTGCGCTATATCTACGGTGACGAACTGAACGGTTTTGAAAAGCTTCGCGACACCATGTTCCGCGACCGAGCGGCGCAGTTCCGCCAGCGCCTGGGCTGGGAGGTGCAGGTCAACGCTGACGGGATGGAGCGTGACGAATACGACGCGCAAAACCCGCTATACGTGATCTGGGAGAATGCCGATGGCAGCCATGGCGGATCGATGCGGTTCCTGCCCACGGTGGCCGGGACCATGGTCAACGACCATTTCACCCACCTGACCGGCGGCGTCGAGATCCGCCATCCGATGATCTGGGAGTGCACAAGGTTCTGCCTGGCCGAGGGGGCCGGGGCGCGGGTGTCGGCGGCGCTGATGCTTGGGGGCATGGAGGTGGGGCTGGGGTTCTACCTGACCGACGCGGTGGGCGTGTTCGACGCGCGCATGGTGCGGGTCTATCGTCGGCTGGGTTGGGAGCCGACCATCCTGGGCACCGCCGGCGAGGGGCGCGCGGCGGTGAGCGTTGGACTGTGGAACTATGACCCGGCCCTGCGCGCGGTGCTGCTGCAACGCGCCGGTATTTCGGACCGGTTGTCGCGGCACTGGTTCGACCGGGCGTTCGGGTCGGTCGATGCGCCGGTGGCGATGGCGGTCTGAACCGCGCGGCAGGTATTGCAGCTGCCTTCGGCGGTCGCGGTGCCGGGGGGAGCTGCCCCCCCCCGGGCGATTTTTTTCACCGGGGAGAGGCACGTACGCGGCGAATTCCGGTTTCACCCGCCGGGTAGGGCGAATAGGGTCGGGGCATGGCGTTGCCCCGGGTGCAGTTTTCCGAAGATCAGGCCGAAGCCCATGACCGCGTGGCCGAGTTGCTGCGCGGCGCCGGCGTGGATATCGACGAGGGGTTGCTGACGCCGGCGGCGGAGGGCAAGGCGGCGGTCATGTCGGTGCTGGGGCGTGCCGGGTCTGGCAAGACGCTGTTGCTGAGCCATCTCTACCACGCGCTGGAAGAGACCGGGGTCGAGGTGGTCTCGGGCGATTACGAGGGGCGCAGGCGCAAGGACCGGCGAACGCTGGCGATCCTGGCGCCGACCAACAAGGCCGCCAGCGTGTTGCGTGGCAACGCGGTGCCGGCGACGACGATCCACCGCATCCTGTACACGCCTGTATATGATCCGGAATACGAGAAAGTGGCCGAGTGGCTGGCGGGAAATGGTGAGCGGCCACAGATCGAAGGGCTGACCGATCAGGCGCTGGACCGGGCTTTTGCGTTCTATCAGGCGCAAAAGTCGGTACCCGGGGCGCTGGCTACGGCCGGTTTGCGGGGCAGCGATTTCATCATCGGATGGAAGCGGCGCGATGACCCGCTGGATATCGGCTTTGTCGACGAAGCCTCGATGCTGGACGAGCGGCAGTTCAACGATCTGCAGGAGATTTTTCCGACGCTGCTGTTGTTCGGCGATCCGGCGCAGCTGGCCCCGGTGGGGCAGTCGGGCGAGATGGTGTTCGACAAGCTGGCCGCGCCGCGCAAGCTGAAACTGAGCCGCATTCACCGGCAGGAGGCGGGCAATCCGATCCTGGATCTGGCGCATGCGTTGGGTGACGAGGAACTGGGGTTTCAGGAGTTCGAGCGGCGTATCGAGGCGGCGGCGCGTGTGGATGACCGTGTGGTGGTGGCCCCGCGGGTGGACGCGGACATGATGGCGCGCAGCCCGGTTCTGGTCTGGCGCAATGTCACCCGGGTGCGATTGATCCAGGCATTTCGCGGCGCATATGGCGCGCCGCCGGATGCGCTGTTGCCGGGCGAGCCGCTGATCTGCGACGGGATCGAGCTGCCGCTGAAGCACCGCAAGAAGCGCATCGATCTGGAGGCACGCGGGCTGATCAAGGGTGCGCAGGTGATCTATCTGGGCAAGGGCCGCCGCCCGGGGTTCTCGCGGCTGCACGTGGTTGGGGCGCAGGAGCCGCAGATCTCTGCCGCATCCATCGTGAAGATCGAGTTTCCAGATCAGGAGGAGCCGTTCATCCCGTTTGCCGCGCGTATGGGGGCGGCGTTTTTGCATGGCAGCGCGGTGACGATCCACAAGGCGCAGGGCTCTCAGTGGCCGGCGGTGCAGCTTTTTGCCCCCGATATCTGGGCCGCGGCGCAGTCGGGGCGGGTCGAGGCGGGTCTACCCTTGTGGAAACGGCTGGCATATGTTGCCATTACACGGGCGCAGGAGCGGCTTTTCTGGGTGACGCGCTATGCGTTGGCGCGGCCGAAGGCGGCTTTGACTGTGGAGGACTTGCGCAGTGGCCCGGCGCCGCTGGAACTGGCCGGGGAGGAAGAGAGATCATGAGCGGGACCATTATAGTCACAGGCGCGTCGAGTGGCATCGGGCGCTCGGTGGCGGAGCTGTTTTTGGAGAAGGGCTGGACCGTCGGGGTGCTGGCGCGCAATGCCGAGAAGCTGGCGGAACTGGCGCTGGAGCATGACAACGTTGTGGTGTTGCCTGCGGATGTGACCGATCCCGAGGCGGTTGAGGTGGCGTTCCAGCGGTTTGCACGCACAGCCGGGCGGCTTGACGTGCTGTTCAACAATGCCGGGATATTCGGCGTGGCCGCACCGATCGACGAGGTGCCGGTGGAGACCTGGATGCAGGTGGTGAATGTCAACCTGACCGGAATGTTCTTTTGTGCCCGGCAGGCGTTTGGCATCATGCGGCGGCAGGACCCGTGCGGCGGGCGGATCATCAACAATGGGTCGATCAGTGCACATGTGCCGCGGGAGGGCTCGGTCTGTTATACCACGACCAAGCACGCGATCACCGGCATGACCCGGACGCTGAGCCTGGATGGCCGGGGGTTCGACATTGCCTGCGGCCAGATCGATATCGGCAATGCGCGCACCCCGATGGTGGCGGATCTGCATGACCGGCAGCGGGCTGAGGGGATCGAGCCGGATGCCTTGATGGAGGTGTCCCATGTCGCCGATGCCGTGCGCTATATGGCGGAATTGCCGTTGCAGGCGAATGTGCAGTTCATGACGGTGATGGCGACCAAGATGCCCTTTATCGGGCGCGGGTGAGCGGCGGCGTTGAGACAGGCGGGCGGGTTTGTTAGGCTGGGCCTTGCGGGAATAGCCCCGCATGGCAACCGGGAAAAGGGATTGCAGGTGGGAAAGGACGCGAAACAACGCGACGAGGCCGATCAGGGATTTTCGCTGCTGGAGTTGATGGTCGTGGTGGTGATCATGTCGATCCTGGCGCTGGTCATCGTGCCGCGCATCATCGACCGGCCCGACCAGGCCCGCGTGGCGCGGGTGAAATCCGATCTTGCCACATTGAAGAACGCAGCCAACCTCTATCGGTTGGACAACTCACGCTATCCCACGACGGAACAGGGGCTGAAGGCGCTGGTCAACGCGCCGATGACAGAGCCGCTGCCGCAGAACTATGCCTCTGGCGGCTATATCGACCGGCTGCCGCAGGACCCCTGGGGAATGCCCTATCAGTACCTGTCGCCCGGCGTGCACGGCGATTTCGACATTTTCACCTTTGGGGCCGACGGAGTGTCGGGCGGCGACGGGGTGAACGCGGATATCGGCACATGGACCGAAGGATAGGCATCGACGCTGGATTCACGCTGATCGAGCTGATGATCGCGGTGGCGGTGCTGGCGCTGCTGACCACCACGGTCAGCCTGTCGGTGAACCGGCCGCGCACCGCCATGGCATCGGACGCGGTGCGGTTTCAGGCGCTGCACGCGCGGATGCGCGAGCAGGCGGTGCTGTCGCGGCAGATCCTGGGGCTGGCGGTGGATGGGGACGGATATCAGCGGCTGCGCTGGTCAGAGGGCGATTGGCGAACGGTTGGCGACAGGGGCCGCTGGCGCGGCCCGGTGGCGGTGCTGGCGCCGTTCGACCGCAGCGCGCCGCTGGAATTTGCGCCGAGCGGGCAGGCGACGCGGTTGCGGCTGCGCTTTGACGGCGGAGGCGGGCGGGTCTGCGAGGGCGGCGGCTGGGTGGCGGTGACATGCCGCGCGGGATGAGGCGGCGCGACGCCGGGATCAGCCTGATCGAGATGGTCGTGGCGGTGCTGGTTCTGTCGATCGGGGTCATCGCGGGGTTCCAGAGCCTTGGTCAGTCGCAGCGCGCCATTGGCGGCGAGCTGCCGCGGCTGCTGGCGCGCAATGTGGCGCTGAGCCGGGCCGAAGAGCTGCAATTGCTGGGTGCCGCGGCGGGCGGCGCGCTGCCGGGCGAGGTGATATCCGGCGGCATCGTCTGGCAGGTTGCGGTCGGGACCGAGGCGACCGAGGGCGGTTTCGTCGAGGCGCATGTGCGGGTTTTCGCCGACGGTTTGCCCGGCGCCATGGTGGTGGTCTATGCCCCCGTGGAGCCGCCGCAATGAGGCGTGCGGGGGGCTTTTCGCTGCTAGAACTGGTGGCGGTTCTGTCGATCTTTGCGCTGGTGGCACTGATCGGCGTGCAGGTGATCCAGGCCACGGTGCGCACCAGCGACCGGCTGACCGCGATCAGCGAGGCCTCGGGTCGGCTGGCGCTGGGGCTGGGGCTGTTGCGGCAGGATCTGAACGCCGCGGTGCCGCGCGGTTTCACGCCGCCGGGCGGCGGCGAGCAGCCGGCGCTGACGGTGCGGCAGGGTGCGGGGTTCAGCCTGAGCGTCGGCGGGCTGGCGCGGCTGGACCCGGGCGCCACCGGGTTCGGACGCGTGACATGGCGGTACGAGCCGTCCACCGGGCGGGTGCTGCGGCAGGTCTGGACCTCGCTGACCCCGGGCGGGCGACCGCCGCCCGAGACGGTGGTGCTGCAAGACGTGCGCCGTTTCGAGTTGGCCAGCTATGCGGTGCAGGGCGGCTGGCGCCCGGGCTTCGCCAGTGATCCCCGAGAGATCGCGCTGTTGCCGCTGGGGCTGCGGGTCAGGCTGGACCATGCCCGCGCCGAAGCGGTCGAGACCGTGGTGAGCCTGCGATGACCCGGGACCGCGGCGTGGTGCTGATCAATGCGCTGGTCATCGTGCTGGCGATCTCGGCAGTGGCGGCAGCATTGCTGGCGCGGTCCGAGGCGGCGCGGATCCGGGCGCAAGGCGCGCAGTCGGGCGAGCAGCTGGAGCTTTATCTCGACGCGGCAGAGCGGCTGGTGCCGGATTTGCTGGGGCCGGAGCGTGAGGCGGGGCTGACCCATCCCGGTCAGGCCTGGGCGACGGCAGGCATGCGGTTTCCCATCGACCGGGGCGGCGTCACGCTGGACATCACCGATTTGCAAGGGCGGCTCAATGTCAACTGGCTGATGCACGGGGGCGATTATGTCGATGATGTTTTTGCCAGCGTTTTCAACGAGCTTGGGGTGCCTCTGTCGCTGCTGCACGAGATAGAGGAATTCGTCAGCCATGCCGGGCCGGCCGGCGCCGGGCGCTATCTGGCGCGACGCCCGGCGGTGTTGCCACGCGGTGGCCCGGCCCGGGTGCTGCAGGATCTGCGCGCCGTCGATGGCATGACGCCGCGCTATTTCGCACTGCTGGAACCGGTGCTCGCGGCGCTTGCGGTGGATACGCGGCTGAACCTGAACACCGCGCCGGAGATTGTTAAAAAGGCAGCCATTGCGCCGCTTCCGGCGGAAATGATCCCCGAGATATTGCAGCGCGACACGCCCATCCGGTCGATATCGGAGCTGCGCAACCGGGCCATCGAGATACTGCAAACCGAAGAGATCGAACATCTGCCCTTCGAGCGGCTAACGGTGGCGAGCCGCTGGTTTCAGGCCGATCTTCTTGCCAGGCTGGAGGACGCTTCGCAGCGGCGAAGGGTGCTGTTCTTTGTCGACATATCGCCGGAGATGCCGGTGCAGCGCGTCATGGGCTGGGCGGTCTATGATTGAACGGGGCGGCGGATTTGCCCATAGTGGTGCGGTGTCGGCAGTATGGGGCCGACGGGTGAGCGACAGGCAGGAAAGATGAGCAGGGCCAAGGTGATACCGGGTGCGCCGGCGTTCTGGCGGCTGGGCGACAGCGCGCCGCCGGGTGGTGCCCATGCCGCACTGGTGCCGGGCGCGCTGGCGCCGATGCTGCCGCTGGAGCTGCCAGATCGGTTGCGCGGCATGGCCCGTGAACGTGTGGCCGGGCGCCAGCTGGTAGAGCAGCTTGCCATGCCCGCCGCCGGGTTCGAGATGCGGCCCTATACCGCCAAGGGCAAGAAACAGTGGAGCCGGGCGCTGATCACCGATCCCGAGCAGGAGGCGGCCTGGCGCAAGGCGCTGCGGCCGGGCTGCGTTTCGGTGCTGCCGGATTATCTGGCGCTGCCTGCGGCGGAGGGGCTGTGGACCATCGAACTGTCGGGCGGAATGGTGCGGGCGCGGCTGGCGCCCGGCGACGGGTTCACCGCGGAGCCGGAACTGGCGCTGGAGATGCTGGCGGTGGCGGCGCCACCCGGGGCGGTGCTGAGGCTTGGCGACGCTTCGGAGCAGCTTGACGGGTTTCTCGCCGGGCTGGAAGTGAAACTGCTGAGCGATCCGGCGGCGCTGCGCAAAGCGGGGTTTTCGGTGCTGCGCTGGGCTGATGCGACCGGCGGGATCAACCTGAAGGACCCGCCGAGCGCGCTTTATGACCGGTTGCGCGGCAAACTGTTGCGTTGGCGGGTCGCGGTGGTCTGCTCGGTGCTGGCGCTGGCTTTGTGGATGGGGCTGGTGGCGTTGGAGACCCGGCGCCTGCAGGCCGATGCGGTGCGCGACGGGGACCGGGCCGAGGCGCTGGTGCGGACGCATTTCGTGCCCGCGGGGCCGATATTGGATGTGCGGGCGCAGGTCACGGCGGCGCTGGAGGCGGCGTCCGGCCCGGCCGAACCGCTGGCAGAGGCGCTGCCGGCATTGACCCGGTTGCAGATCGCGGCCCCCCTGCTTACCGCTGATACGCTGCGCCTGCCCGTGGCGTCCTACCGCGCCGATACCGGGCTGGTCGCCACCGTCGAGGCGCAGGATTTCGCCGCGCTCGACCGGTTGGTTGAGGACTTGCAGGCCGCTGATTTCATTGTAGAACAGCTCGATTCCCGCGCCCAGCAAGAGGGCGGCGTGGTGGCGCGGCTGCGGCTGGAGCTGGCGCAATGAGCGGCGGGCGAATGGTCTATGCGCTGGCGCAGTTGTCGGGGCGCGAACGGGTGTTGCTGCTGTTGCTGGGCGCCGTGGTGATCCCGGTGGCTGTGGCGTTCCTGGCGGTGATGCCGCTTTTGCAGACGCGCGACGCCGCCGCCCGCGCGGCGGACGAGGCGCGGGCGGTGCTGGGCTGGGTGTCGCAGCAGGTGCGGATCATGCCAGCCGAGGGGGCGCAGGCGCTTGAACCGCCGGGCGCCGGTGGCGAGCCCATCGGGCTGACCGGTATCGAGGACAGCCTGGTGCGGATCGGCCTGCGCGATTTCGTCTCGCAGCTTTCCAACCGGTCCGGCGGCGGTGTCGATCTGACGCTGGAGGCGGCGCCGTTCGAACGGCTGGGCGACTGGCTGCAGGCGATGGTGCCGCTTTGGGGTTATGAACTGGAGGCGTTCCGGATCGAGGCGGCCTCGCCCGGGCTGGTCAATGCCTCTTTCGTGTTGGGAGCCGGGGAATGATTCGTTTTCTGTTGCTGATGATCCTGTTCTGTCTCGGCCTTGCCGGGGCGGCTGTGTGGAAAGGGCAGATGCACCATCTGCGGCTTGCCGTGCCCGACAGCTTGCCGGGCTGGACCGCGCCGCTGCCCGATGATGCGGGTGTTCTGAGCGGGCGGATGAAACTGGCGGCGCACCGGGCGTTGCCGGCCACCGAATTGAGCTGGCAGGCCGTGCTGCCGACGGCTGAGGGGATGTTGTGGGACCTGCGGCTGAAGGGGCGGGGCATCGACCTGACGGCGGAACTGCTGCTGCCCTGGTGGCCGGAAAAGGCGGTTATCCGGGGTGGCGACGGGGCGGTCGATCTGGCCGCGGTCACGGGATCGGTGCTGGAAGGTCTGATTGCGCTGGACGGGATCGACGGCGAGATTGCCGGTCTGACCGGGGCACAGCGCATCAGCGGCACGCTGGCGGCCCGGGCCCGTGGTTTGTCGCTGGATGGCGCGGCTCTGGGCGGTGGGCCTGTGACGGGGCAGCTGGGCGAGGATGGGCACTGGTCGCTTGGCCTGCAGTTATCGGGTGGTTTGTCGGATGGCGAGGCGCAGATCGACGGGCAATTGCCCAAACTTTCGGGGCTGCTGACAGCGGTCATCGCCGACGCGGGCGCCCTGCCGCCAAAGGCGCGGCGAGCGCTGGACGCGGTGAGCACGCCAGAGGGCCGCGGCCTGCGGATCAAGCTGCCGCTGCGGTGGGGGCGGTAGTGGGGGCGGTAGATCGGTATCGGGTGAAGCGGGCCGAAAAGGCGGCAATACAGCGGGCCGGTCGCGGAAGTCGTCGTGTAGCGCCGCCCGCGCGCGGGGCAAGGCGAGGCCGAGCCCAGGCCGATGTTGCAGGTTCTGGCGATGCTGCCATGGCCGGGGACCGGTCAGGGAAACAACCATCCCCGAGCCATACCGCGAGGGCGGCAATCCCGCCGGGTCGTCGGCACAAATGGGCTGCGCCGGCGCGCCCTTGCCTTTCGGTTTTGCGGGATCGGTGGTAAGACAAGGCGTTGTCATTTCCGGTTTGGATGAGGCGAGAATACGGGTGAGCGCGTGAGAGTTCTGTCGGGCCTGATAACGGCCATGGCCGTCGCGGGGTTCGGTTTTGCCTGCGGCGCGCTGGGGCTTGTCTGGGTCGCGCCCGGACCGGCGCCCTTTATCGCCCCCGAACGCGCCGCCGCGATTGCCCCGCAAGAGGACACCAGCCGCGATCTGCCGGACCGCTGGCCCGCGCTCTTTGGCGTTATCCCGCCCGAGCCGGAGCCCGAACCAGAGCCGGAGCCCGAACCAGAGGTGGTAGAGCTGCCGCCGGAAGAGAACACCACCTATTTCCTCACCGGTCTGGTGGTGGGTCGCGGCGATGACGGCTGGGCGATGATTTCAGAGAACGACCGCGGGCTGGTTGTGCGCGTGGGCGACGTGCTGATCGGCGGCGAGGTGGTGACGGCAATCGATGCCCAGGGGGTCTGGGTCGACTATGAGGGCGAACACCAGCTGATCCCGGTGCAGAAATCCGACCTCGATCATCTTGCCATTATCGAGACCCCGCCGGTCGAATCGCTGCCCCTGACCGGGCTGGAGCAGGAGGTTTCGATCACCTTCGAGGAGTTAGACCGCAGGTTCATCGAACGGGCGCTGGAGGCCGCGGGGCAGCTTTCGGCGACGCGGCGCGAAGGCACCACGGGCATGGACGTGGTATCGGTGCAAAGCGGCGAGCTTTTTGACCGGATCGGGTTGCAGGTGGGTGACACGATTCTGTCGGTCAACGGAAAGGCCTTGCAGTCGGGGGATTTGTTGGCCGATATGCCAGATGCGGATTTGATGCAAAGAGCGCTGCAACTGGAAGTTCTCCGCGATGGCAGCCGTCATATGATAAAGGTTTCGCTTGATCAGGGTTAGTCACGCATTCCTGGCGGTCTTGACCGCCCTCATGGCCATGACCGTGGTGGCCCGGGCGCAGATATCGCTTGACCTGCGCGACGCCGATCTGCGCTCTTTCGTAGAGATCGTGGCCGAGGCGACCGACCGCAATTTCACGCTCGACAACCGGGTGCAGGGCACGGTGACGGTGATCGCGCCGGGAACCGTGTCAGAGACCGCGATCTACGAGATCTTCCTCAACGTGCTGGAACTGAACCGGCTGACCATCATCGAGGGCAACCAGGTCGACCGCATCGTGCCGCTGGACATCGCCCGCGAACTGGCGCCCGGCGAACGGGTGCGAACCGCGGGCGGCGCGTTCGAGACGCGGGTCTTCGTGGTGCGCAACATCTCGCTGGGCGAGACGGTAGAGGTTATCCGGCCACTGCTGCCGGCCGAAGCGGTGCTGTCGACGGTCGAACAGTCGGGCCTGATCATCCTTTCAGACCGCCGCGAGAACATCGGCCGCATCGCCAAGCTGATAGACCAACTCGACCGGCCGCGGCGCAAGACGATAGAGACGATCCGGCTGAACTATTCCAACGCCCAGGACATGCTGTCGACCATCCAGTCGCTGGATATCGTGCCGCCGGGCGGTTCGGTCAGCGCCGACGCCCGGTCGAACGCCATCGTGGTTTCGGGCAATGACGAGTTCCGCTCTCGTATACGCACGGTGGTCAACCAGCTTGACACGCCGCAGCGCAGCCAGTCGACGGCGGTGGTTCAGCTGAACTATGCCGACGCGGTGCAGCTGGAGGGTGTCATTGCCCGCTCGGTGGTGGCCAATATCGACGGTGCCGGCGGCGAGGTGACCGTCGTGGCCGAGCCGCAGTCGAACGCCATCCTGGTGACCGCGCCCAGCGACCGCATCGCCTCTATCACCGCCGCCATCCGCCGGCTCGACCAGCGGCCCAGCCAGGTGCTGGTAGAGGCGGTGATCTTCGAGCTGTCGGTGCAGAGCCTTTCGGACCTGTCGGCGCAGTTCGGCGGGGTTTTGAACAATGCGCTGTTTGGCGGGGCCGAGTTTTCGGTCGGTGGCCGCCCGACGCTGACCAGCATGATCAGTGCGGCCATTTCCGGCACGGTGCTGAGCCCGGGCGACGGTGGAACCGCGGGGCCGTATTACGTGAATGCGGCGGGGGATTCGGGGTTCGTCGGCTTTCTCAGCGCGCTGACCAAGCAAACCTCGACACGGTTGCTGGCCACGCCGTCGATTCTGACGCTGAACAACACAGAGGCCGAGATCGTGGTGGCCCAGTCGGTGCCGTTCGTGACCGGCAGTTTTGCCACCGTGGGCGACAGCGCCACGCCCGAGCGTCCGTTCCAGACCATCGAAAGGCAGGATGTGGGTCTCATGCTGCGGGTGACGCCGCAGATCACCGGCGACAATACCGTACGCATGGAGATCGAGCAGGAGGCCAGCAGCCTGACCAATCATGCCAGTGCCGCGGGCGGCGAGATCACCACCAAACGCACCCTGTCCACCCATGTGCTGGTGGGCAATGGCAAGGTGATCATGCTGGGCGGGTTGCTGGAAAACGGCTCTGGCAGCGTAAATTCCGGCGTTCCGGGGCTGAAGAAGATCCCGCTGTTGGGCGCTCTGTTCCGGGGCCGGGCGGTTACCCGTAACCAGCGGGTGCTGCTGCTGCTATTGCGCCCGCGTATCGTGCGCAACGATGCCGAGGCCACCAAGCTGACCCGAGAGATCGCGCGCGACGCCAAGCGCGCCAGCCGCTCTATCCAGCCGGGGACGGACGGGCAGTATCCGGAATATCCTATCCAGGCCTTCCCGTTCGACGGCGCCAATCTGGATCAGCCATTCGACGCCGGGTTCATCGACAGATACGCCCGGTCAAAGACCTATCCGCCGCTTCCCTCGCGTATCCAGTTCAACGCGCGATAGCGCCGGACCTGGTGCGTCATGGAGCAAACCTCGGCTTGGGTGCAAAGCGCGGCGTTGAGGTGGGTTTTGGCCTGGAGCGGGTATCGCCGCACCAACCGCCACCACCAGTCCCCATCAGGAACCACCCCGACCGCTAAACACCATTGCGCAGCCCCGGCATTTCCCGTTTGATTGCGCCCATGCCCCGAACCGACCTGCCATTTACCTTTGCCCGAGACCAGAAGATGGTGCTGCGGGGTGATGCGCTGATCTGCGGACCCGGCGCCTCGGTTTTTGGCCTGCGCGAGGCGCGGCGGCGGGCAGGGTTCGCGCTGCGGGTCGAGCGGGTCGCCGAGGACGCCTTCGAGACGGTGTTGAACACGCATTACCGCGATGGTGGCGGCAATGGCGGCGAAGAGGACGACCTGAGTTTCGATCTGGAGACCCGCGACGGTGGCCCGGGGTTGCGCGACCTGCTGGAGGACGCCACCGAGGCGCCGGTGATCGAACTGGTCAACCAGCTGTTGCGGCGCACGGTGCGGGGCGGCGCGTCGGACCTGCACGTGGAACCGCATGACGAGGGACTGCGCGCCCGGGTCCGGGTCGACGGTATGCTGCGCACGGTAATGGACCGCGGCGACGTGCCGGTGCGCCGGGTGATCTCGCGGCTCAAGGTGATGGCCGGGCTCGATACCGCAGAGACCCGCCTGCCGCAGGACGGCCGTATCTCGCTGCGCTATGGCGGGCGCGATATCGACGTGCGCATGTCGACCCTGCCGGGGCATTTCGGCGAGCGTGTGGTGCTGCGGGTGCTCGACCGGCATTCGGGGCTGCTGCCCTTGGACGATCTGGGGCTCAGCGCCGATCAGCAAGTGGTGCTGCGGCGGCTGGCCGACCGGCCTGACGGCATTGTGCTGGCCACCGGCCCGACGGGATCGGGCAAGACCACCACGCTTTATTCGCTGCTGCAGTTGGCCGATCACGGGCGGCGCAATATCGTGACCGTCGAGGACCCGATCGAATACCACCTGCCCGGCATCAGCCAGACCCAGACCAATTCAGAAATCGGCATGACCTTTGCCGCCGGGCTGCGCGCCACCCTGCGGCAGGACCCGGATGTGATTTTAGTGGGCGAGATCCGCGACAACGAGACCGCGCAGGTCGCCGCCCAGGCTTCGCTTACCGGGCATCTGGTGTTCAGCTCGCTGCACGCCAACGGATCGGTGGCGGCGGTGACGCGGCTGCGCGACCTGGGGCTCGACAACTACCTGATCGCCGCCACCCTGCGCGGCATCCTCGCCCAGCGGCTGCTGCGCTGCCTTTGCGACGACTGCAAGACCACAGAGCCACCCGGCGAGGCCACGGCAGCGCTGTTTGCCGCCAACGACCTGCCACTACCGCCGAAGGTACCGCGCGCGGCGGGCTGCGAGGCCTGCGCCGACACCGGCTATGCCGGGCGGCAGGGGGTATTCGAGATCGTCGAGGTCGATGAGCCGCTGGCCGAAGCGATCGGCGAGAACGGCTCGGAACAGGACCTCAAACGCCTGGCGGTACCCAGGGGCAAGACCCTGATGGCGCAGGGGCTTATGCTGGTGGCCGCCGGGCGCAGTTCCGTCGCAGAAGTGCGCCGGGTGCTGGGAGACCAGTAGGTGCAGCCGTTTTCCTACATCGCCTATGATCAGAAGGGCCAGCGCAAGTCGGGCACGCTGGTGGCCGAGAGCGAACGCGCGGCTTTCGACGAGTTGAAAGCCCAAGGCCTGATGGCCGCCGAGATCAACGCCAAGGCCCGGCGCGGCGCTGGCGGCGGGCGCAGCGGGGCCAGGCTCGACGCCGACGAGCGCGCAATCTTCACCCGGCAGATGGCGGTGCTGCTGGACGCCGAACTGCCGGTCGAGGCGGCGCTGGATGCGGTGATCGAAAGCGAGGGCTCGCGGGCGATGCGGGCCTATGGCGCCGAGCTGAAGGCCGCGACGCTGGAAGGCTACCCGCTGTCGGACGCCATGGAAAGCGGTCGCGGCGGGTTCGCGCCGTATTACACCTCGTCGCTGCGGGCCGGGGAATCGTCGGGTGATCTGGCGGCGGTTTTCGTCGGGCTGGCGGATTTTCTTGAGGCGCAAAGCCAGAACCGGGCCGAAATCGCCACGGCGCTGGTCTACCCGGCATTCGTGGCGGCGGTGTCGCTGCTGATATGCGTGGTGCTGGTGACCAATGTGGCGCCCGAGGTGGTGGCGATGTTCGAGGTTTCGGGC
Organism: Paracoccaceae bacterium; assembly: GCA_024226455.1. Lineage (GTDB taxonomy): Bacteria > Pseudomonadota > Alphaproteobacteria > Rhodobacterales > Rhodobacteraceae > JAAELR01. The sequence goes on along the minus strand of JAAELR010000336.1, from coordinate 12,081 downwards.
AAGCCCCTGCCGCAATTGACCCAGGTCGTGCTGGGCACGTCGGACTGGGTGCTGGCGAACTGGAAGGCGCTGGGCTTGGGTATTGTGGTGGCGGTGGTCGCGGGCTGGGCCCTGCTGCGCCTGCCCGGGGTGCGCGACCGGGTCGACCGAGTGCTGCTGCGGCTGCCCTTTTTCGGGCGGCTCAGGCGCATGTCGATGGCGGGGCAGTATCTGCGCACCCTGGCGGTGGTTCTGGGCAGCCGGCAGACGGTGGTGAACGCGGTGACCGGGGCGGCGGATGTGCTGACCGTGCGGATGTTTCGCGATCAGGCCGACGGGATCGTGACGGCGGTGAAACAGGGAGAGAGCCTGTCCGGCGCGGTGCGGCGGCTGGCGGTGCTGCCGCCGGTGGCGCTGCAGCTCCTGAAGGTCGGTGAGCAAGGCGCCCGGCTGGCGCAGATGAGCGAGCGGGCGGCGGTGCTGGTCGAGACCTGGCTGGCCAACGACCGCAAGCGCATCGCCTCGATCCTGGACCCGGTGCTGATGATGGTCGTCGGGGTCTTCGTGCTGATCGTGGTGCTGGCGATCCTGCTGCCGATATTCGAGCTGCAATCGGTGGTGATCAGCTGGGAATCACTCGATGTCCCCATGGGGACATCGGGCTAACTCATTGGAAAATAACATGGTAGCGCTACCGAAATCGAAAAGAGAACCCCGAGCCGCCAGCCGTACCGCTCGCGCGCGCCGTCTGGCGACCGGCCGCGAGGAGAGCAGCGAAGCGCTCGATGAGCGGTTGTTGCAGCGGCGGCGCGTCGCGGAAATCGAGAGCAGACAGGCAACCAGCGCCGCCCCGCCGGCGCGATAGACTGGGCAGAAGAAGGAGAAATACCCATGAAAAAACTCTTGCTGACACTACCCGTCGCCGCCCTGATCGCCACCTCCGCGATCTCTCAGACCTCGACCGGACAGTTCCTTGCCGATTGCCGTGCGTTGGTTGGCGGCGCGGGCAAGGGGGGCGATAATTGCGAGGCTATGCTGGAGGGTGCGCTTGGTGCCTTTGGGCTGATCAACAAAGAGTTCTACCCGGTCTCGGGCCAGCTTGGATACTGTATCGATCCCTTCACCACGCCGCAGCAGGCGGCCCGGGCGATCATCGATTTTGCCGAGGCGAACCCCGACTGCGCAAAGCTGTCGCATTTCTCCATGTGCATGAACATGGCGTTCAGTTCGGTCTACGCCGGGACCTGCTGAGCCGCGCCGCGGGGGCCGGTCATTCCAGTGCCGTCCGGTCGACGATCTCCACCGCGTCCTGCACCCGGTCGCTGGGATGGGTCACCACTTTGTCACCGGGGGAAAGCCCGCTCAGCACCTCGGCGGTTCGGCCGTTGCGGCGGCCCAGCGTCACCGGGATCTTCATCGCCAGACCCTCTGGCGAAACCCGGAAAACGAACCAGCCGCCGTTCGACCGGAACAGCGCCGAAATCGGCGCCTGCAGCACGTCTGATCCACGCCATTCCACCACCCGCAGGTAAACGGCAAAGCCGTCGCCCAGACCGGGGCGGTCGGCGGGCGGGCTGAGCAGATCGAAAACCACGTCGACGCGCTGCTCCTCGATGCCCAGCGCCGAGACCTTGGTGCGCGCCGAAGGTTCGATCTTGCGCAAGATCGCCTCCAGCGGCTGCCCGCCGCCCCAGCGTTCGACAACAGCGCGCGAGCCCGGCGCCACTCGCACCGCGTCGGATGACAGCAGGTCGGCGACGATCTCCAGGTCGTCGGGTCGGCCCACGGTCAGCAGCGGCGTTCCCATGGTCACGGGGCGTTCCGAGACGCTGGCGATGGACAGCACCGTGCCGTCGGCGGGCGCGTGCAGATCGACGCAGCAGGCGCCGCCGGCGGCGGTTTCAGGGTCGGGCTCTATCAGCGCGGCGCGGGCGCGGGCCAACGCGCCCTCGGCCATGGCCTGACCCGACAGCGCCGCATCGAGCGAGGCGGACTTGACGGCGCGCAGCTGGGTGACGTCTTCAAGCCGCATGGTGGTCGCGACGCGGCGCTCGACCAGCGCCGTGACCCGGTCGAACTGGTTGATCGCATAGGCCAGATCCTCTTCGGCCTGTCGCACCTGGCTTTTCGTCACCTGCAGCGCGGCCTCGGCCTCGGCCACCGCCGCCTCGGCGCCGGCGCGACTGCGGACATCCAGCAGTTCCGGCGCCACCGGCTGCACCATGGCGACCACGGTCTTGCCGGCGATCACCCGGTCGCCCACCTCGACCGGAGAGCGGCTCGCCCGGCCAGAGATCGGCGCGGCGACCTCATAGACCTCGCGGATCCGGGTCTTGCCGTCGACGTTGACGGTCAGGGTCATTTCGCCTTGGGTGATTTCGGCCAGATCCACCGGCACCGGGTCGGGGCGGAAGCCCCAGGCGACCAGCGCGCCGAGCCCCGCAAGGGCGAGCGTTCCGACGATCAGGGTTCTTGCTTTCATCGGTTCATTCCCTTGTCTTCATGACTTCGATCAGGTTCAGATTGTCCAACCGCCGGCGCACCAGCAGCGCCGAGACCGCGGCGGCGATCAACACCACCACGCTGGACCACGCGAATGTGCCGCGGTTCAGCACCAGCGGGATGGAATAGAGATCACTCTCGAACCCCGCCACCATCGCCGTTGCCAGCCCGGCGCCCAGCAGCCAGCCGAGCGGTTGCGCCAGCAGCGCCAGCAGCGCGGTTTCGCCGATCAGGATATAGCTGACCTCGGACCTGGTGAAGCCGAGGATGCGCAGACTGGCCAGGTCGCGGGCGCGTTCGGAAAGCTGGATGCGGGCGCTGTTATAGGTGACGCCGACGGTGATCAGCACGGCGACGGCCATGTAGATGATGGTAGAGATGGTGATGTTCTGCTCGATTGTCTCTTCGAAAGAGGCCAGCGTGTCGCCCAGCATCACGGTACCGGCCAACCCGGGCAGGTTCTTGACCTCGGCATGGAATTCATCCTTTTGCGCCTCGTCGAGCGACAGGTTTGCCATGCCGAGCCGCGCAGAGCGGCGCATCAGGGCATCCAGCGCGCCGATCTCCATATAGGCGGCCAGCCCGATATAACTGGTGATGACCCCGGCGACGGGAATCTGATGGGTTTCGCGCAGGCCGGTCAGGAATTCGACCTCCAGCAGGTCGCCCGGGCCGACATCGAGCTGCCAGGCAAGGCGTTCGCTAAGCAGGATACCGTTTTTCGGTGCCGCCACCACCTGGCCCTTGTCGCCGACGATGCGGGCCAGATCGGCCATTTCCGGGCGTCCCTCGATGGCGACGCGTTTCTCGCGGTGACCGTTCTTCAGCACCGCGCCGTGGAACTGCACGCCCTCGACCTGCAGCACGCCGGGCAGGCGGCGGATTTCCTCGATGGCGCTTTCGGGCACCTCGCGCGTCAGGATCAGCATCGCGTCCTGTCGGTTGGATTTGTAGAACGAGGTTTCGATCATCTCGCCCAGCGCGTCCTCGAAAAAGGACGAGGCGACCAGCACCGCAACCGCCAGCGCGATCCCCAGCGCGGTCAGACCGGCGCGCAGCGGCCAGCGGGCAATATTGCGCAAGATCATCATGGTGGGCTGGGTCAGGCGCAGCAGGGTCAGGAAACGGTCGAACAGAGAGTGTTTGTAATTGGGCGGCGCAGGCGGCGACATGGCGACGGCGGGCGGCAGGCGGGCGGCGGAAAGCGCGCTGCGGATCGCACCGGCCATGGCGGTGCCCAGACCCAGCGCGCCCGAGATGATATAGACATCCGCCGAGACCGAGAAGATCAGGTAGGGGAAGTTGAAGAACCCCGCATAGAGCACCGCCAGCGCCCGGCTGAGCCATGTGCCCACGGCAAAACCGGCAGCGACGCCGACCAGCGCGATCAGCCCGGCAAGGGCCAGATAATGCAGGCTGATCTCCATATCGGAATAGCCCAGCGCTTTCAGAAGGCCGATCTCGGATCGTTCCAGCGCCACGATGCGACCGATCACCATGTTCACCAGAAACACGGTGATGCCGAAGAACACCGGCGGCAGCACATAGGCCATGGATTGCAGCTGTTTCAGCTCTCCGTCGATGAAGGCGTTGGATTGCTGCATGGCGCGGTCATGGGCACCTTGCGCGCCGTAGGGGTCGAGCAGGTCGTCGAGCGCGTCTAGCACCTGGTCCACATTGGCGCCGCGGGTCAGTTGCAGGCCGACATCGTTGAAGGCTCCCGCCATGTCGAAGGCTGCCGCCAGCGCCGGCTCTGACATCCACAGGATGCCGAAGCCCTCGTTGTCGGGCATCATGTCGCCGGGGCCGATAGTGTAGATGAACTCAGGGCTGAGCGCGGTGCCGGTGATGGTGAGCGGTCGCAAAGAGCCGTTCAGGTTGGCGTGGATCACGTCGCCGGGCACATAGCCGTTGGCCTGCGCGAAGGGCTCGTTCACCATCACCTCGCCACTGGCCTGCGGGTCGGGGTAGCGACCGGAACGCAACAGCGGCACGTTCAGATGCGGCTCGCCCGAGACCGGCACCGATATGAACTGGCCGACGGCGCCTTGCAGCTTGCCGGGCAGGTCGAGGATGGCGCTGCCGGTGACGCGGGTTTCGATGGCAAAGACGCCTTCGATGGCGGCGATCTGGGGCGCGAGGCTTTTTGGCGCCCGGCGCAGGGTGGCGAAAACGTCGGCGAAACGGTTGCGTTCGTAATAGGCCGCGCGGGTGTCGGTGAGCGCGGTGAACATACCGAACGACATCAGGAAAATCGACACGCCGCAGGCCAGCACCAGCGCAATGGCCAGCCCCTGCGCCCAAAGCCGCAGGAAGTCGCGAAACAGCTTCTTTTCCAGCGCCCGCATCACCAGTCGATCTCATGCGGGTGCAGGCGGGTCTCGTTGAATTCGGTGCTGGCGATCTTGCCGTCCTGGAAACGGATCACCCGGTGCGCCATCTTGCGGATCTCGGCGGCGTGGGTGATCACCGCGGTGGTGGTGCCGAACTCCCGGTTGATCCGGTCGAGCGCTTCGAGCACCTGTACGCCGGTCTTGCTGTCGAGCGCGCCGGTGGGTTCGTCGCACAGCAGAACCTGCGGCCGCTTGGCGATGGCACGGGCGATGGCGACGCGCTGCTGTTCGCCGCCCGACATTTCTGCCGGGAAATGGTCCATCCGGTGACCGAGCCCGACAATCTCCAGCGCTTCTTCGGCAGGCATGGGGTCGGGGGCAATGTCTGTGACCAGGGCCACGTTCTCGCGGGCGGAAAGCGAGGCTACGAGGTTGTAGAACTGGAAGATGAAACCGACATAGTCGCGGCGGAACCGGGTCAGCGCCCGGTCGTTCATTTTCGTCAGTTCCAGTTGCTTGAACCACACCCGTCCCGATGTGGCATGGTCGAGCCCTCCGAGGATGTTGAGAAGCGTCGACTTGCCACTGCCCGAGGCGCCCAGCAGCACGGTCAGTTCGCTCTCGCGAAGCTCCAGATCGACGCCGGCCAGGGCATAGACCTTGACCTCGCCGGTGTCATAGACCTTGGTGACGCCTTCGGTGCGAAAGACGACCTCGGGTTCGGTTATGTCCCTTGCCATGGGGCGACCGTATCAGCAGTGCCTGCAATGATACCTTGACTTGGGGCAAACCGCCAAAATTCCGCCGGATTGCTGCGCTAGACAGCCTGGCAGGGCGCTGGCAAGGGCGCCGGGGATGAAAGAGGCAGCGAGATGTTCTTTGACGAAGGCTGGGCGCCGGTATCGGATGTGACGGCAGAGGTGTTTCGCCGGCTGCAGGGCTATCAGGCCGCAGGCAAGGTGCACGAGGGCTATGCCGGGCTGCGCGAGTTGCTGGCGATCTCGGTATGGGACATCTGCGACGCAAGCACCAAGATCGGCGCTACCGGCGCCGATGGCACGGTGGTCTCGGCCTCGAAAGATCTGATGGCCTGGGCCGACCCGCGAGAGTTGAGCAACGAGCATGTCGACCTGATGATCGGCTCGGTGGGGTCGTCGTCGCTGGCGCCGGAAGGTGGCGAGGCGGCGACGCGCGAGGAACTGACCCTGCGCTACGGCCCGTTTCTTAGCCTGCCGCTGGTGTTGCCGGTCAACAACTACAGATCGTCGCTGACTTTTCTGGAGGAAGAGGTGGCGAACTCGCCGCGTGACGACGAGGTGGTGAATGCGGCCAAGGTGATCCTTACCATGCGTTCCGGAGGCCAGCTGCTGACCCGCGATACTGCCCGCGCCAAGCTGGGCTCCACCCTGACACGGCGCAAGTTCAAGCTGGCCTGGGCGCTGGCATCGCAGCACCACGAAGAACTGGCCGCGCCGAACCGCTGGCTCGGGCTGTAGGTCACGAACCTGCGAGCAGGCTGCGGGCAGGCAGAAAAAACGGGGGCCGTTTTGGCGCCAGGTTGCCGGGCGGCTTGATGGCGGCCCCAGGCCAGGCCCGGAGCCCGCGCCGCCAATCATGGCCATTACGCTCCGGGACCGGCACGGGTTGCGTTTTGGCCGGTGCGAACCTAACTCGGAAACCTGAGACCCGCAAAGGCGCCCGGCTTCCGACCGGGCGTCTTGGGACTGCCCCGGCCCAGGGGGCGTGCCAGAGCCGGGCGGGTACGGGGGAGGGTGACGATGGCGCCGATGATATCCGTGCGAGACGTGCGCAAGACTTTTGACGATGGTTTGGACGCGCTGAAGGGTGTGTCGCTGGATATCGAGAAGGGCGAGATCCTGGCGCTGCTGGGCCCCAACGGGGCGGGAAAAACTACCCTTATTTCAATCATTTGCGGTATTTCCACCATGACCTCCGGCCAGATCAGCGTCGGCGGCCACGATGTGGTGAACGATTACCGCGCGGCGCGGCGGCTGATCGGGGTGGTGCCGCAGGAGATCAACCTTGAACCGTTCGAGCGGGTGAGAAACACCGTGCGCCTGTCGCGCGGGCTGTTTGGTCTGCCGCGCAACGACGCCTTCATTGAGGAGGTGCTGCGCAAACTGTCGCTCTGGGACAAGCGCGACGCGCAGATCCTTGCGTTGTCGGGCGGCATGAAACGGCGGGTGCTGATCGCCAAGGCGCTGAGCCACGAGCCGCGGGTGCTGTTTCTCGACGAACCCACGGCGGGGGTCGATGTGGAACTGCGCAAGGACATGTGGCAGATCGTGCGCGATCTGCAGGCGGCGGGGGTGACGATCATCCTGACCACGCATTATATCGAAGAGGCAGAGGCAATCGCCGACCGGGTCGGGGTGATCAGCAAGGGAGAGATACTGTTGGTCGAAAAGACCGGGGCGCTGATGCGGCGCATGGGGCGCAAGGAGATGATCATCGAGCTGCAGCAGCCGGTGTCAGAGATCCCCGAGGCGCTGGCGAAATACGACCTTGGCCCCGGGCCTGACGCGAACTCGCTGGTCTACCGATATGTCTCGGTCCCGGGGCAGCGACCGGGCATCACCTCTCTGCTGACGGATATTTCCGCCGCCGGGCTGGTGCTGCGCGACGTGCAGACGCGGCAGTCGAGCCTGGAGGACATATTCGTCGATCTGGTGCGGGAGAACGCGGTATGAACTGGCAGGCGATCCTGGCCATCTACCGGTTTGAGATGGCGCGCACCTGGCGCACCATCTGGCAATCGATCGTGTCACCGGTGATCTCTACCTCGCTGTACTTTGTGGTCTTCGGCACCGCTATCGGCAGCCGGATCAGCGAGGTCGAGGGTGTCGCCTATGGTGCCTTTATCGTGCCGGGGCTGATCATGCTGAGCGTGATCACCCAGAGCATCGCCAACGCGGGTTTCGGCATCTATTTCCCGAAATTCATCGGCACGATCTATGAACTGCTGTCGGCCCCGATCTCTTTTCTGGAGATCGTCATCGGATATGTCGGCGCGGCGGCGACGAAATCGGCGATGATCGGGCTGATCATCCTGGCCACGGCCTATCTGTTCGTGCCGATGCAGATCCAGCACCCGGTCTGGATGCTGGTGTTTCTGGCGCTGACCTGCCTGTCGTTCAGCCTGTTTGGCTTCATCATCGGCATCTGGGCGAAGAATTTCGAGCAGTTGCAACTGGTGCCGCTGCTGATCGTCACGCCGCTGGTGTTTCTGGGCGGGGCCTTCTACTCAAGCTCGATGCTGCCGCCGGTTTGGCAGACGATCACGCTGTTCAACCCAGTGGTCTACCTGATCTCTGGCTTCCGCTGGGCGTTCTTCGGGCTGGCGGACGTGTCGCTGGGGCTGAGCCTGCTGGCGATCCTGGGCTTCACCGGGGCCTGCCTTGGCGTCATCTGGTGGATCTTCCGCACCGGCTGGCGGATCAAGAGCTGACGGCCACCATGTTGTCGGGCCTGGCGATATGGCGGGCTTTGCGATGAGGGTTTTCTGATGCGGGCCAATGCGCGGCCTTTCGAACTGGCTCGACCTATGGCCCGCGCTGGAAAACCTCTCGACCGCATCTGCCGGCTATACTGACGGGGCTGCCTGCGAAAATATCAGCCCCTCTCGCTCTCTGACCGCAAGAACATGACGACGAAACGAGATAGGGTAGGTCATGCCAGAATATAATCAGTATTCAGTCGCTTGGCTATGGAAGGCCTCAATACGATAGACATCAAGCCCACCCAATCAAAGCAAACCAGAGCCCATGTCCAGACGCCTAGGTTCCAGTCCCATCGGGTCCTGTTCCCCAAATCAGCGCCGTGGCTGTCAGAACCCAAAGCCGAAATTCTGGCCTTCCCAGGCGGCCGCCATGATGATCAGGTCGACTCAATCACCCAGGCACTCGCATGCGAATATGTCGTCGGTCCAAATGTGGTCTGGGTCTGATTCTGGCCAGATGCGGGGCTGATCGACGAGTTTGTATCCCGGGCTTCGGTAAGTTATCGTCTTCAGGGGCAGCACAGAAACCGAACCTTCAGAGCGTTCCGGATGAGGTGCCGAAGCTTGTGGGTGGCGCAAACCATGGTCGGCGAAGAGAAAATCACGACGATTTGCGGGATTTGCGATGCCGGCTGTGGCGTGCATGTGCATATGTGCGGTGGCAGGATCGAGCGATTAACGCCGATCAAGGGGCATCCTCTGGGTATCGTCTGTCCGCGCGGGGCTCGCGCCTGTGAAATCGTTTATTCGCCGGACCGTCTGCTCTACCCGCAAAAGCGCGTCGGACCGCGCGGGGGCGGTGAATTTGCCCGCATCGGCTGGGATGAAGCCTATGATATCTGGCTCTCCGGCATGGCGGAAATCGCAGCTCGTCATGGTCCCGAGGCGGTTTGCATGTACACCGGGCGCGGCAATTTCGAATTCGGCGTACAGGAGAGCTTTCCGCCCGTAGATACCAGCGAAAGCTCCGCCAGTTCCGTGCTGTTTCCATTCGGATCTCCCAACACGACCGGCGTGGGCGCGTTGTGTTTTGTGGCCTATGGCATGATCGCGCCGCAAGCCTGCTTCGGCCAGCATTACCGCCATCTGGCGGACGACTTCGAAAACGCCGATCTTGTTCTGATCTGGGGCGCCAATCCGGCGACGGATTCGCCGCCCGCCAAGATAAGGAAGATCAAGAAGGCCCAGAAACAGGGCGCCCGCGTTGTCTGCATCGATCACCGATACAGCGAGACCGCGAGAGGTCTGAAAACCGAATGGCTGGGGATCCGCCCCGGTACCGATGGCGCCCTGGCCCTGGCGATTGCTCATGTGATGATCGCCGAGGGGCTCTACCACGAGGAATTCGTCGAGCGCTGGTGCCATGGCTTCGATGCTTACCGCAAGTATGTGCAGACCTTTACGCCGGGATATGCGGCGGCCCTCACCGGCGTACCCGCAGAGGACATCGCCGATCTGGCCCGTGCCATCGGGATGGCCAGGGGATGCGCCATCTCGATGTATACGGGTCTGGAGTATTCCAACAGTGGCGTGCAGTCGATCCGTGCCGTGCTTTGTCTGCAGGCCCTCGGAGGTTTCATCGATGCGCCGGGCGGCAAGGTCTTCAAGATGCCGGATCGGCCGATGCACAACCGCACCACGACGGAACCGCCGGCTTCAGGCGCCCTGCCCGTCGGCGCGGCGCGGTATCCTGTTTATCACGAGTTGCGCAACGAGGCTCATGCCGGCGAGCTGCCCGCCGCGATCCTCGACGGCGATCCCTATCCAGTGCGCGGACTGATCATCAGCGGCGCTTCGATCACGACATCCTGGCCGGATCCGGGGCTGTGGTGCCGGGCCTTCGAATCCCTGGACCTGCTGGTCGCCGTCAACCGGTTTCCCACCACCGACAGCCTTTATGCGGATCTGGTTCTGCCGGCGACCACCGGCTTCGAGATCGAATCCTATCATGTCGAAGACGGCTACGCGCAATGGCGACAACGGGTTGTCGAACCCTTGGGCGAGGCGAGGCCGGACTATCTGATTTTTGCCGAGCTGGCCCGGCGCCTGGGCTATGGCCATCTCTGGCCAGCCAGCGAAGAGACGAACATCCGCCGCGGCATTGAGGGCCTGGGCATCACGCTGGAGGATTTGCGCGCCAATCCCGAAGGCATCCAGCTGCAGATGCCCAGGATGCGGCATCACAAGTACGAAACCGGCGAGCTGCGAGCCGACGGCAAGCCCGGTTTCGCGACACCGACCGGAAAGTTCGAGTTCACCTCGGAATGGCTGCGCGGCCACGGCTATGACGCTCTGCCGGTGTATGTCGAGCCGACCGAGGGGCCGATCGCCGCGCCTGGGACGGCGGCGAAATACCCACTGGTCTTCAATTCGGGCGCCCGTACACAGTCGGCCTTCCGCACCCAGCATCACAACATCCCCGGCCTCAATGCGCTGCAGCCCCTGCCTCAGGTCTGGCTACATCCCCGGGACGCGGCTGCGCGCGGTATCGAGGACGGCATGGCAGTGGATGTCACCACGCCGCGCGGGGCTGTTCGGTTCCACGCCTTCCTGACCGAAGACATCATGCCGGGCTGCGTCGAGGCCAATATGGGTGGCGGCAATCCCGTCGGGCCGGCGGCCTGGCAGTCGTGCAATGTCAATGTGCTGACCGACCCGGAAAACTGCGACCCGATCTCCGGCTTCCCGGTCTACAAGGCGTTGCTATGTGATGTGCGGCCGGCGGCAGCGGGCTCACAGTAACAGCGTGGGTCAACCGGGCCCGCGCCCACGAGCCGAAGCAGACCCGAAGGACGACTTGGCGAAACGCGACCTGAACACCCCTGAACCGACCCGCGCCACGCGGACCAACCGAAGGACGGGACCCGCCCGCACCGATGATGTCGGCGAGGCCGCCTCGATCCACTGCATCGCCGGTGGAGCGGTGGCCGGAACCGTGATGCTGGTGCTCACCTGGAGTCTGCAATCGGCCACATAACCCGAAACATGCGCCACATCGCCCGGTCACATGCCTGCCGAGCCCAGGATTTCCCAGATGTTTTCGAAACATCTCACAGCTGCGCATAGGTGTCTTCGGGCACCGAACCATCGGTGCGAATCTCCAATTGCCCGCCATTATCCCCATTGCGAACCAGTGACACAGCCCTGGCGGGCATGGATTTTTCCGTGTTATCAAAGGGGTTTGCGGAAACCGACCGAACCTCATAGACGCGCCGCCTAGCCGAGGCTGGGCTCAGAATAGCCCTCAGTCTCAGTTTGGGCGAACCTCGCCCGTTGCGGTTCGGTCCACTTTTTGCATTACTTTTCAATGGCCTGCCTGCGAACCCCGCCAAAACCCAAACGCGCGTTCCGAATGATATCGACGGCAACATAGCCAGAACACGCGATAGGCGCGTTGCTCGGGATACCAGCGTAAAGTGGCGGATTGCTTGGGTAGGTTCGCATCCCATTCACTCACCGAAACCCCTGATGACAAACCATTTTGGCACAGCTAGCGTTCAAGAACCTCGGATTGGTTCAGGTCGATGCGGAGGCTGAGCCAAACCAAGTACCGAGAACAAATCCAGGATGCCCGCATGTACCCATTTGACATCATTCCAGACACCCACGGCCAATCCGTCAAACTCGACGCTGCCCTCGCTGGGCTGGGGTGGCGGCGGAACGCGCTTGGTTGGACCCACCCAGATCCGGATCGACAGATCGTCTTTCTGGGAGACTTCATCGACCGTGGTCCGGACAATCGGGCTG
>JAAELR010000335.1 GCA_024226455.1 Paracoccaceae bacterium | reverse complement strand
GCAGGCCATGACCTAACTCCCTGACGCTGGCACTCTTCACATCCAGCATCGTTGCGACCAGAATCGAAAGCTTGTCCCGTTGCGTCTTGCGCTGCCCTGGCAGACGCCCAAGAAGATCAGCCCGTATCTGTTGCGTAAACCTGTCCAAACGCATCCAAAACACTCCCGATATTGGGGCCCTAGGAATCAGATAGCTTACTATTTGTCAAAACTGACCCATGCCAAGGGTGCGAGGGCTTAGTTTTAAAAGTTGGCCCGCTACCGACAGTTTGGTTCCGGTGCCCAGGGTGAAGATCGAACGGTAACGCCGCCTGGGCAGAAATGAGAAACCCCCGGGGCGGGGCCGCGGGGGTCGTCTGAATTGGCCGGACAAGAGGTGCGCAGATAGCGCACCCTACCGTCGCGGGGAGGCCTAGAGCATCCCTTCGCGCTGGGCCTTCTTGCGTGCGAGCTTGCGGGCGCGGCGGATAGCCTCGGCCTTTTCGCGCGCGCGCTTTTCGGAGGGCTTCTCGAAATGCTGCCGAAGCTTCATCTCACGGAACACGCCCTCACGCTGCAGCTTCTTTTTTAGGGCACGAAGCGCCTGATCGACATTGTTGTCGCGAACACTGACCTGCATGTGGTTGTCACCACCTTTCTAAGTTAGAGTTTCATTTGCAGGAGCGCGCGCAATAGCAGGGTGTCGATTATTTGTCCAGAGGCGCCAAATCGGGGTTGCCGCCGATATACGAGGTTCTCGCCAAGAGGCATCGAGTGCAGGTCCGGAAGCGCCTTTTTCCGCACCGGGATCGCTTTGCCCGTATCACTTCTGCAAGAAACCGGTCCGTATCATGGTGGGCAGACATGTTCAGAGTTTACCTGGCCAGGATTGTTCACCGGGTCAGGGTTTGAGGGTGGCGGTAGTGGTCCAGGTCTTTGATTTGGTGTAGAGAAAAGCTGTTCACACGATCCACTCACCGGACAGAAATTGCCCCCGCGGGTCGATGCCGACGGATACCATTGGTCGTCACAGGTCGCAACAGAATGAGAAATTCCTCCTCCCAATGAATGTGTGGCCTTGCGGACTCACCCGCGTTCCCATATAGCCCCCTCAACAGCGGCGCCTCGGCTTCCACCCCCAAGGCTCCACCGGGAAAGATCGACGGGCCGCGCGCCCGTTTTTTTGTGCCTGAACCCAAAGTCGAAACTAATGTCCGACCTGATCGCCAAAGCCCAGATTGATCGCCGCCTGGTAGAGATCATCACCCCTGTCATCGAAGGCATGGGGTTCGAACTGGTGCGGGTGCGCTTCATGAGCGGCAAGACCGCGACCGTGCAGATCATGGCCGAGCGCCCCGAGGGCGGAATCGAGGTGGATCAATGCGCCGATATCAGCAACGCGGTCAGCGCTGCGCTGGATGTCGAGGACCCGCTGGAGGATGCCTATACGCTCGAGGTTTCGAGCCCCGGCATCGACCGGCCCCTGACCCGGCTGAAGGATTTCGAGACCTTCGAGGGTTACGAGGCCAAGCTGGAAACGCAGGATCTGATCGACGGGCGCAAGCGGTTCAAGGGCATGCTGGCCGGTATCGAAGGTCATGAGGTGCTGATCAATGTCGATGAGGGCACTATCGGGCTGCAATTCGACTGGCTGGCCGATGCCAAGCTGGTGCTGACAGACGAACTGATCAAGGAAATGCTGCGCCAGCGCAAGGCCGCCGGCACGCTGAATGAAGAGAATTTCGATGAGATAGAGACGGAAGACCCGTCTCAGGAGGACTAACGATGGCAATCACATCAGCAAACCAGCTGGAGCTTTTGCAGACCGCAGCAGCGGTGGCGCGGGAAAAGATGATCGACCCGGAACTGGTGGTCGAGGCGATGGAAGAGAGCCTCGCCCGTGCCGCGAAATCCCGCTACGGCGCAGAGATGGACATTCGCGTCTCGATCGACCGCAAGACCGGCAAGGCGACCTTTACCCGGGTTCGCACCGTGGTCGAGGATGAACTGCTGGAAAACTATCAAGCAGAGTTCACCGTCGAACAGGCCAGGCAGTATCTGGAAACCCCAGAGATAGGCGACCAGCTTATCGAGGAAGTGCCGCCGGTCGAGATGGGCCGCATTGCCGCGCAGAGCGCCAAACAGGTAATCTTGCAGAAGGTGCGCGAGGCCGAACGCGACCGCCAGTACGAGGAATTCAAGGACCGCGCCGGTACCATCATCAACGGCGCCGTCAAGCGCGAGGAATACGGTAACGTCATCGTCGATGTGGGCCGTGGCGAAGCGATCCTGCGCCGAAACGAGAAGATCGGCCGTGAAAGCTATCGCCCGAACGACCGTATCCGTTGTTACATCAAGGACGTGCGCCGCGAACCGCGCGGGCCGCAGATCTTCCTTAGCCGCATCGCGCCGGAATTCATGGCCGAGCTGTTCAAGATGGAAGTGCCCGAGATCTACGACAATATCATCGAGATAAAGGCCGTAGCCCGCGACCCGGGTTCCCGCGCCAAGATTGCGGTAATCTCGTATGACGGCAGCATTGATCCGGTCGGCGCCTGCGTCGGTATGCGCGGCAGCCGGGTTCAGGCCGTGGTGAACGAGCTGCAGGGCGAAAAGATCGACATCATCCCGTGGAACGAGGATGCGCCGACATTTCTGGTCAACGCGCTGCAACCTGCCGAAGTCAGCAAGGTGGTTCTGGACGAAGAGGCAGAACGCATAGAGGTCGTGGTGCCCGACGAGCAGCTCAGCCTCGCCATCGGCCGCCGCGGCCAGAACGTGCGGCTGGCGTCGCAGCTGACCGGTCTCGACATCGACATCATGACCGAGGAAGAGGAAAGCCAGCGCCGCCAGGCCGAATTCGAATCGCGCACCAAGCTGTTCATGGACGTGCTCGACCTTGACGAATTCTTTGCCCAGTTGCTGGTCTCGGAAGGCTTCACCAATCTCGAAGAGGTCGCCTATGTCGAGATTGACGAACTGACCGTGATCGAGGGTGTCGACGAAAGCACAGCACAGGAACTGCAGGCCCGTGCCCGTGACAATATCGAAGAGATGAACCGAAAGGCGCTGGAGCATGCCCGCGAACTGGGGGTCGAGGACAGCTTGGTCGGGTTCGAAGGCCTGACACCACAGATGATCGAGGCGCTGGCCGAGGATGGCGTCAAGACGCTGGAAGACTTCGCCACCTGTGCGGACTGGGAACTTGCCGGCGGCTGGACCACGGTCGATGGCGAGCGGGTCAAGGATGACGGGGTGCTGGAAAAGTTCGAAGTTGCTCTGGAAGAGGCCCAGACCATGGTGATGACCGCCCGCATTCAGCTGGGCTGGGTCGATCCCGCTGATCTGGTTTCCGAGGAAGAAGAAATCGAAGACGGCGAAGAGACCGAAACCACTGCGGAGGCCGGGGCCTGATCTCAGGCCCCGTATTGGGCCGATGACACGCGGTGGGCGGGTCAACGAACGGGCGGGGCCGGAACGGCGCTGCATCGCCACGGGCGAAGTGCGGGCGAAATCCGGCCTGATCCGCTTTGTCGCGGATCCCGGGGGCGTGATTGTACCGGATCTTGCCGGCAAGCTGCCCGGGCGCGGCATTTGGGTCGCGGCCGACCGAAAGGGGCTGGAGACGGCGGTGAAGAAAAAACTCTTTGCCCGTGGTGCCAAGGCGCAGGTCTCGGTTCCGGCGACGCTGGTCGATGACGTGGAACGCAAACTTGCGGCGCGGGTGGTCGAACTGATCTCGCTGGCGCGCAAGGCGGGCGGCGCGGTTGCGGGTTACGAAAAGGTCAAGTCCTGGCTTGATCGCGGCGACGCCGCGATCCTGATCCAGGCATCGGACGGATCCGGACGGGGCAAATCGAAACTTTCGTCGCCGCCCGGAAAAGGCACATATATCGGCATCTTGACCGCCGATGAATTGGGTTTGGCTTTCGGGCGCGAACATGTGATACATGGCGCGCTTGCGGCTGGCGGACTCACCAAACGTGTTGTAGAGGAAGCCACGCGGCTCTCGGGCCTGCGCGAAATGATCGGGGGATCCGCCCCCGGAAAGGGTATGAAGACCACATGAGCGATACTGACGGCAAGAAAACTCTCGGCCTGCGTGGCGGCCCCCGCTCGGGGAACGTGAAGCAAAGCTTCAGCCACGGACGCACGAAGAACGTCGTTGTGGAAACCAAGCGCAAGCGCGTGGTCGTGCCCAAGCCGGGTGCCGCGGGGGGGGGTAAGCCCTCTGGCGGGATGCCGGGTGGCGGCGACCCTTCGAAACGGCCTGCCGGTATCTCTGACGCCGAACTGGCACGCCGGATGAAGGCCCTGGCCGCGGCCAAGGCGCGCGAGGCCGACGAGGCCGTGCAACGCGCAGCCGAGGAAAAGGCCCGCGAAGAAGAGCGGGCCCGCCGCCGGGCCGAGATCGAGGCCAAGGAACGCGAAGAGCGTGAGCGCGAGGAGCGCGCCAAGGCAAAGGCCGAGGAAGAAAAGCGCCGCGAGCAAGAGGCGGCCGCCGCAAAGACCGCCGCTGCCCAGGCCAAGGCCGCCCCGGCGCCTGCCGCTGGTGCCCCGGCACAGGAACAGGCACCGCAGCGCGCTCTGCCCAACAAGCCCTTGCCGCCGGCCGCCAAGAAGACCGACCGCGACCGCGACCGCAACAAGGGCAAGGCCCGCGACGACGGTCGCCGCAGCGGCAAGCTGACGCTGAACCAGGCGCTTCGTGGTGGCGAAGGCGGGCGTCAGCGCTCTATGGCCGCGATGAAACGCAAGCAGGAACGCGCCCGGCTGAAAGCGCTGGGCGGCGGCGAGCCGCGCGAAAAGGTCATGCGCGACGTGCAGCTGCCAGAGAGCATCGTGGTTTCGGAACTGGCCATCCGGATGGCGGAACGTGTCGCCGATGTGGTCAAGGCGCTGATGCAGAACGGCATGATGGTCACGCAAAACCAGTCTATCGACGCCGACACCGCCGAACTGATCATCGAAGAGTTCGGCCACACGGTCGTGCGCGTATCAGATGCCGATGTCGAGGACGTGATCCATTCGATCGAGGACAAGGACGAAGACCTGTACCCGCGCCCGCCTGTGATCACGGTGATGGGCCATGTGGACCACGGCAAGACGTCGCTGCTGGACGCGATTCGCAAGACCAAAGTCGTGTCGGGCGAGGCCGGCGGTATCACCCAGCATATCGGGGCCTACCAGGTCGATGTAAAAGGCCAGTTGCTGACCTTCCTCGACACGCCCGGCCACGCTGCCTTTACCTCTATGCGCGCCCGCGGTGCGCAGGTGACGGATATCGTCGTGCTGGTGGTGGCCGCTGATGACGCGGTGATGCCGCAGACCGTCGAGGCGATCAACCACGCCAAGGCCGCCGGTGTCCCGATGATTGTGGCGATCAACAAGATCGACCGCCCCAACGCCGACCCGACCCGGGTGCGCACCGACCTGCTGCAGCACGAGGTTGTCGTCGAGCAGATGTCGGGTGAAGTGCAGGATGTCGAGGTTTCGGCGATCAACGGCACCGGGCTTGACGAACTGCTGGAATGCATCGCGCTGCAGGCAGAGATCCTGGAACTGACGGCAAACCCCGAACGCGCCGCGCAGGGCGCTGTGATCGAGGCGCAGCTGGATGTGGGTCGCGGCCCCGTCGCCACGGTACTGGTGCAGAACGGCACGCTGAAGCAGGGCGACATCTTTGTCGTGGGCGAACAGTGGGGCAAGGTCCGGGCGCTGGTCGACGATCAGGGCAACCGGGTGAAAGAGGCCGGGCCCTCGGTGCCGGTCGAAGTGCTGGGCCTGAATGGTACGCCAGAGGCCGGCGATGTGCTGAACGTGGTCGATGCTGAAGCCCAGGCCCGCGAGATCGCCGATTACCGCGAGCAGGCCGCCAAGGACAAACGCGCCGCCGCCGGCGCCGCCACCACGCTGGAACAGCTGATGGCCAACGCCAAGGCCGACGAGAGTGTCTCGGAACTGCCGGTTCTGGTGAAGGCCGACGTGCAGGGTTCTGCCGAGGCGATCGTGCAGGCGATGGAGAAGATCGGCAATGACGAGGTACGCGTGCGCGTGTTGCACTCGGGTGTCGGCGCCATCACCGAAAGCGATATCGGCCTTGCCGAGGCTTCCGAGGCTCCGGTGTTTGGCTTCAACGTCCGGGCCAACGCCCCGGCGCGCAATGCCGCCAACCAAAAGGGCGTCGAAATCCGCTATTACTCGGTGATCTACGACCTTGTGGACGATGTCAAAGCGGCGGCCTCTGGCCTGCTATCGGCCGAAGTGCGCGAGAACTTCATCGGCTACGCCCAGATCAAAGAGGTCTTCAAGGTCTCGAATGTCGGCAAGGTCGCCGGCTGCCTGGTGACCGAGGGTGTGGCGCGACGTTCTGCCGGTGTGCGCCTGCTGCGCGACAACGTGGTGATCCACGAGGGCACGCTGAAGACGCTGAAGCGTTTCAAAGACGAAGTGGCCGAGGTTCAGTCGGGTCAGGAATGCGGCATGGCGTTCGAGAACTACGACGACATCCGCGCCGGTGACGTGATCGAGATTTTCGAGCGCGAAGAGGTCGAACGCTCGCTGACCTGATAAAAAAGGCCGCTCATCAGGCCCTGCCGGGCCTTCCTAGCTTGAATCCGAACCCGCCTTTGGGCGGGTTCATTGCTGAATTCACGGAGAGCTTCGGCTTGTCGCTCGGCCTGCGGCCTGCGCTGCTTGCCCATGAGATGGCCGGGCAGGGCAGCAGGATCAGGCGGCTTTCGCCGTGATGGGAAACCCGGAATAGATCTTGTCGCCCACCTGGACGGCAATCTGACCGTTGGCAAGCTGCCGTACGAATGTGCCCTGGACAGAGACACAGCTGCCGATCAAAACGGTGCGAAGCATGGCGTGATTTCCCCAAACCCTTGCGCTGCAGGTGAAGTGAACCCCAAAACCACTTATATTTAGCTAACATTTTCGGTAAATGAGCAGAAACTCACCGAATCCTCACTCCAATGAGTGAAGATCATGGGGGCTTCCGTCAAGACACTGGTGCTGCGGAGCCAAAACATTCTTATAGCCAGTCACGCAGGATCGGGATCAGCGGAGCATCGGCAGGTGGCATCGGGTAGTCGCGCAACTTTTGTGGCGCCACCCATTTCAAGGCCTGATGTTCGCGGGGCTGTACGATTCCGTGCCATTTTCGGCAGGCGAAGAGCGGCATCAGCAGGTGGAAACCGTCATAGCTGTGGCTGGCAAAACTCAGCGGCGCCAGGCAACTGTCCCAGGTGTCGATGCCCAACTCTTCGTGCAACTCGCGAGTCAGCGCCTGTTCGGGGGTTTCGCCGGGCTCTACCTTGCCGCCGGGAAATTCCCACAAGCCGGCCATCGATTTGCCCTCGGGGCGCTGGGCCAGCAGCACCCGGCCGTCGCGATCGATCAGCGCGACGGCAGAGACGAGAAGGACCTTCATCGGTGCGGGCGACCCGGAAGATGGGTGAAATCACCCATCCTACGACCGGTAATCGGCGTTGATCGTGATGTAGCCATGGGTCAGATCGCAGGTCCAGACGGTGGCCTCGCCCGTGCTCATGCCCAGATCGACGCGAATTCTCAGGTCCTGGGCCTTCATGTAGGCCGCGCCGTCCGCTTCACGATAGTCGGGCGAGATCCAGCCCTTTTCGGCCACCAGGATATCACCGAACCAGATCGACAACGCGTCGCGGTCGGCCTCTGCCCCCGATTTGCCCACCGCCATCACGATGCGGCCCCAGTTCGGGTCTTCGCCGGCCAGGGCGGTCTTGACCAGCGGTGAGTTGGCCACCGCCATGCCAGCCCGATGCGCGTCGGCGTCGTCACGGGCGCCGGTGATGGCGATCTCGACGAACTTTGTCGCACCCTCGCCGTCGCGTACCACCTGATGGGCCAGATCGGTCATCACCCCACGCAGCGCCTCTTCAAAGGCGCTGCCGGGCCCGGCCACCACCCCGCTTGCGCCCGTGGCGGCAAGCAGCACCGTGTCGGATGTCGAGGTGTCGCTGTCGACGGTGATGCAGTTGAAGCTCTTGGCGGCGAGGCGCGCGACCATGTCCTGCAGGTCGGGTTGCGAGATCTTGGCATCGGTGAAGAGGTAGCCCAGCATCGTCGCCATGTCGGGCGCGATCATGCCCGATCCCTTGGCGATACCGGCGATGCGCACCCGGCCACCTTCCAGCGCCAGTTCGGCAAAGGCACCCTTGGCGAAGGTGTCGGTGGTCATGATGGCGCGGGCGGCGTCCTCTATGCGGTCCGCGGCGAGCCCGGCCTTCAGTTCCATCAGCTTGGCGGTGATCCGGTCATGCGGTAGCGGCTCTCCGATCACTCCGGTCGAGGACGAGAACACCCGTGCCTCGGGGACGTTCAGCATGCCGGCTACCTGGCCGGTAATCGCGGTTACAGCCTCGCGGCCATCGTGGCCGGTAAAGGCGTTGGCATTGCCGGAATTGACGATGAACGCGGCGCCGCCATCGCTGGTGCTTGCGATCTTGGACTGGGCGTCCAGCACAGGCGCGGCGCGGGTGGCGGATTTGGTGAACACCCCGGCGATGGTGCTGCCCGGCGCCAGTTCGGTCAGCATCACGTCGGTCCGGCCGGCATATTTCACCCCGGCAGCGGCGGCGGCGAAACGCACGCCGCCAATGGCCGGGATTGCCGGGAAGCCAGAGGGCGCCAGCGGCGACACCGATGGCGCGCCGCCCTTGCCCAGTTCCGCCCGCAACGCCTTGAGTTTACGCCGCAGTTTCTTGATCTTTTCCGATTTCGCACCCATGGCGGGACCCTAGTCCTCTACCAGTGAGGGATCTGCAAGAACCGAAGCGTCAACCCCGGAGACGTCCTTGCGGTCGATCTCTACCGCGTCGACCAGCTTCATGATCTCGGCCTCCAGCAGGTTCTGCCAGACCTCGCCTTCCAGTTCGCCGCGCATCTCTTCCAGTGCCGGAACGCCGGGGTCGCGGAAATCGTTCAGGGTGATCACATGCCAGCCGAACTGCGTCTGCACGGGATCAGAGATCTCGCCCTTTTCCATCGTGGCCACGGCGGCCTCGAAGGCCGGTACCATGCGCCGCGGTCCGAACCAGTTCAGGTTGCCGCCATTGGGGCCGCTCGGACCGGTCGACTTTTCCTTGGCCATCGCGGCGAAATCGGCGCCGCCGCGCAGTTGCTCGACGATGGCGCGGGCCTCTTCCTCTGTCTCGACCAGAATATGCGAGGCGTTCCATTCGCGTTCCGGGTTGAAATTGGCAAAGCGCTGGTCGTAGGCGGTCTGGATCGCCTCGTCGGATACGTCGACCGCCTCGGCCAGCTCATTGACGACCTCGCTGGCAACAAGCGAGCGGCTCTGGTTGTCCAGCTGCAGCGCCGTCAATCGGGAGTGTTCGGGCCGCGACTGGCTGATCGCTTCTTGCTGGATCAGCCGCTCCAGCACGCCCTCGAAGATCACGTTCAGAGGCAATTGCCGTTGTTCCTCGCCAAGGGTCATGGTCATGGCGATCATGTGCCCGATGGTGATGTCGGTGCCACCTACAGTGGCGACCACGGTATCGCCGGTCACGTCCTGGGCCGAAAGCGGTGCGCAAAGGGCCAGCACGGCCGCCGCCGACAGCGCCAGGGTTTTCAGTTTCGACATGTTCCATATCCTTCCGATTGCCGCAGGTCATAGCCGCGACGTTGACACTGTGAAAGCGGCCCCTTACATCGCCTTGAGGTGTGAGAGCCCGCTGCCTTGGCGCTATTCCTATGGGGCCGTGCGGGGACGGGCAAGCGCCTGCGTTACACGTTGATGTCAAATTACTTCCGGGCGGAGAAAACATGCTGGGTATCGGAACACTCGCCAAAAAGGTCTTCGGCACGCCGAACGATCGCAAGATCAAGGCGACCCGCCCGATCGTTGAAAAGATCAATGCGCTGGAACCAGAGTTTGAAAAGCTGACCGACGAGCAGCTGATCGAAAAGACCGCAGAGTTCACAGAGCGCGTGGCGAATGGCGAAATGGTGGACGATCTGCTGCCCGAGGCTTTCGCCAATTGCCGCGAGGCCGCCAAGCGGGCGCTGGGGCTGCGTGCCTTCGACGTACAGCTTATGGGCGGGATCTTTCTGCACGAGGGCAACATCTCCGAGATGAAGACGGGCGAGGGCAAGACGCTGGTCGCCACCTTCCCGGCCTATCTGAACGGGCTGACCAAACGCGGCGTTCATATTGTCACCGTCAACGACTATCTCGCCAAACGCGACGCCGACTGGATGGGCAAGGTCTACAGCGCGCTGGGCATGACCACCGGCGTGATCTATCCGCAGCAGCCCGACGACGAAAAGAAGGCGGCGTATGAGTGCGACATCACCTATGCCACCAACAACGAGCTGGGCTTTGACTATCTGCGCGACAACATGAAGTCCGAACTGGCCGACATGCATCAGCGCGACCACCATTTCGCCATTGTCGACGAGGTGGACAGCATCCTGATCGACGAGGCGCGAACCCCGCTGATCATTTCCGGCCCGGCCCAAGACCGGTCAGAGCTTTATACCACCATCGACGGACTGATCCCCGAGGTGCAGGACGATCACTACACCCTCGACGAAAAGACCCGCAATGTCACCTTTAACGACGAAGGCAACGAGTTTCTCGAACAGCGCCTGAAGGTGGCGGGCATCCTGCCCGAAGAGCACACGCTATACGACCCCGAATCCACCACCATCGTGCACCACATCAACCAGGGGCTTCGGGCGCACAAGCTCTTTACCAGAGACAAGGATTACATCGTCCGCGACAACCAGGTGGTGCTGATCGACGAGTTCACCGGGCGCATGATGACCGGCCGGCGCCTTTCCGATGGCTTGCACCAGGCCATCGAGGCCAAGGAGGGCTGCGCGATCCAGCCCGAGAACGTGACGCTGGCCAGCGTCACCTTCCAGAACTACTTTCGGCTATACGACAAGCTCTCCGGCATGACCGGTACGGCGCTGACCGAGGCCGAGGAATTCGCCGATATCTACAAGCTGGGCGTGGTCGAGGTGCCGACCAACTTGCCGGTGGACCGCAAGGACGAGCACGACGCCGTCTATCGCACAGCGCAAGAGAAATACACGGCCATCGTTGAAGAGATCCAGAAATCGCATCAGGCCGGTCAACCGGTTCTGGTGGGGACCACCAGCATCGAGAAGTCAGAATTCCTCAGCCAGATGCTGGAAGCTGTCAAACTGCCGCATAACGTGCTGAACGCCCGCCAGCACGAGCAAGAGGCGCAGATTGTCGCCGATGCCGGCAAGCTGGGCGCGGTTACCATCGCCACCAACATGGCCGGGCGCGGCACCGACATCAAACTGGGCGGTAATGTCGAGTTTACGGTGATGGAGGCCATCGCCGCCAACCCCGAGGGTGACCCCGAAAAGATCCGGTCCGAGATCGAGGCGCAGCATGCCTCTGACGAACAGGCGGTCAAGAACGCCGGCGGGCTTTATGTGCTGGCAACCGAACGCCACGAAAGCCGCCGCATCGATAACCAGCTGCGCGGCCGTTCCGGCCGTCAGGGCGACCCGGGCAGATCGGCCTTCTTCCTGTCGCTCGAAGACGACCTGATGCGGATCTTCGGCAGCGAGCGGCTCGACAAGATGCTCAAGACGCTGGGCATGAAGGAAGGCGAGGCCATCGTTCACCCCTGGGTCAACAAATCGCTTGAAAAGGCGCAGGCCAAGGTCGAGGGGCGCAACTTCGACGTCCGCAAGACGCTGCTCAAATTCGACGATGTGATGAATGACCAGCGCAAGGTGATCTTCAGCCAGCGCCGCGAAATAATGGAAGCCGCCGATCTCAACGAGGTGGTCGAGGATATGCGCCATCAGGTGATCGACGATCTGATCGATACCTACATGCCGCCCAAGACCTATGCCGACCAATGGGACGCAGAGGGGCTTTATGCGGCGGTGATGGAGAAGGTCGGCATCGATGCCGGCGTGATGAGCTGGGTCGACGAAGATGGCGTCACCGACGAGGATATCCGCGAACGGCTGTGCAAGGGTGCCGACGAGATGATGGCGGCCAAGGCGGTGCAGTTCGGCCCCGAGAACATGCGTGGCATCGAAAAGCAGATTCTGCTGCAATCGATCGACGGCAAGTGGCGCGAGCACTTGCTGATGCTGGAACACCTGCGCTCTGTCGTGGGGTTCCGCGGCTACGCCCAGCGCGACCCGCTGAACGAATACAAGACCGAGGGCTTCCAGCTTTTCGAATCCATGCTGAATGCCCTGCGCGAGGACGTTACCCAAAAGCTGGCCCAGATTCGCCCGCTGACCGAGGAAGAACGCGAAGAGATGGTCAAGCAGATGATGGCCCAGCAGGCGGCAGCGCAACAGGCCGCGGGTCTGGCCCAGCAACCTGCGCTTGCCGGTGCCGATGTCGCGGCCGGATTCGACGAGAACGACAGCTCGACTTGGGGCAACCCGGGCAGGAACGTGCCCTGCCCCTGCGGATCCGGCAAGAAGTTCAAGCATTGCCACGGTCGCTTGGCCTGACACCACCCCGGCCCGATCTGATACGACCCGACACTACTGGCCCGCCCCCGCGCGGCCAGTAGAAGTCTTTTTCACGATTCCTCAGACCCGGACACCCCAGATGACCATCTCTTCGGGTCATCCCGCACCCATGGCAAAGCCTGACGGCTCATATAGCCTGACGACCTTGGCATGGGTCAGTTTTGACAAATAGTAAGCTATCTGATTCCTAGCCCGGATTATTCATGACGCCCCTGTTTTTGGGCGGATTCAACCGGCTGGGGGTGGCTTGGGTTTTACCAGGCAATAGGTTTTCGTTGCGCGGGCTGGTGCGCTTGCGAATGGTTTGATGGCTTCGGTTTCGGGGTGTGCGGGGCTGATGCGTTGGGGCGGTTATGGCGCTTGAGCGCGGCTGTCGCTCCT
>JAAELR010000334.1 GCA_024226455.1 Paracoccaceae bacterium | reverse complement strand
TTCGAGCCGCCCGGCGCGCAAACACTGACCCGGGCGGTATCCACCGTCTTCTTCGGTCAGTTCCACCAGCAGCGGCGCATCGGTGTACTGCTTGGTGTAGTCCATGAAGTAGGGAGTCTGTTTCTCGTGATGGAATTCCTTGAGCAGGATATGGTTGACTCCCATCCACCAAGCACCGTCCTGACCGGCATTGATGGTGACCCATTCATCCGCATATTTGGAGACCTGACTGAAGTCGGGAGCAAAGACCCACATCTTGGAACCGTTATGCCTGGCTTCAGCTGCAAAGTGACAGTCCGGGGTCCGGGTCATGTTGAGGTTCGAACCCATCACCGCCAGCATCTTGGCGTTGTACCAGTCGGCAGACTCGTTGACGTCGGTCTGCTCGCCCCAGGTCTCAGGCGACGCTGACGGCAGGTCACAGTACCAGTCGTAGAAGGAGAGGGAGACGCCGCCCATGAGCTGCAGCATCCGGGCGCCGGCGGCGTAGCTGATCATCGACATCGCGGGAATCGGCGAGAAGCCGGCGATGCGGTCAGGGCCGTGGGTCTTGATGGTGTGGATCATCGAGGCGGAAATCAGCTCCAGCACCTCGTCCCAGCTGGTGCGGCGGAAACCGCCCTTGCCGCGGGCCCGATGCCAGCGGCCGCGGGCGCTCTCGTCGTTGACCAGCGACTGCCAGGCCGCGACCGGATCGTCGTGGCGCGAGCGGGCATCGCGCCAGAGGTCCACCAGGGCGCCGCGGATGTAGGGATACTTCACCCGTAGCGGGCTGTAAAGGTACCAGGAGTAGGATATTCCGCGCTGGCAGCCGCGAGGCTCGTAGGGCGGGATCTTGGGATCGACCTCAGGGTAATCGAGCCCCTGCATCTCCCAGGTCACGATGCCGTCTTTGACGTGAATATTCCAGGTGCATCCGCCGGTGCAGTTGACGCCGTGGGTGCTGCGCACCACTTTGTCGTGCTGCCAGCGGTTGCGGTAGAACTCCTCCCACGCCCTGCCGTTGGGATCGA
>JAAELR010000333.1 GCA_024226455.1 Paracoccaceae bacterium | reverse complement strand
CCCCGGCCCGCCCGGGCTGACCCCGGTGCGTCGGCTGCACCTGGCCGCCGAGACCGGCGCGGCCGAAAGCGGCGCCGCGCCGCTGGGGCTGCTGCTGACCCCGGGCACGGGCGGCGCGCAGGGCATCGAGACGCGCTGGCACATGGCTGCCGGGCATGGGCCGGGCGCGGCCCGGGCCTGGCAGCTTGACCGGTTGCGCGCCCGCACCGCGCCGCAGCAAAGCTGGCGCGTGACGGCGCAAGGCGGACAGTTCCGGCTGCAGACAGAGGGGGCGGTGCCAGATTGAGTGCCTGCGGCACGCTTTCCTGAGCCAGTACGCGCCTGCGGCTGCGTGCGGGCGGAATGGGGGACCATCGATCGCCCGAACCAGTGACGCTTGCCGTGCCCCCCAAACCCCCACCAGTACCCCCCACACACACCGGGGATATTTCCGACTGGATGAAGGAGCTTGAGCCAGGGATTGGCGGACCCGGTACATTGAAACATCAAGGACACGCGGGCAAAGGCACGAAATCGCCATGTCCGGGTCGGTATTGGGCGCGCGATTGTTGCGCCAGAGCGTGAACTGGGCCAAAACCCGGGTCGCCATGCGTCTGTTGATCTCTTTCGCCGCGCTTTTCCTTTCGGTCGTCCTGCTGCAGCTCTCGTCGGGCGGGGTCGGGCCGCTCGACGCGCTTGGAGGGTTGCAGCTGCAGTTCAGCAAGGCCGAAATCGGCCTGTTGGGCTCGGCACATTTTCTGGGTTTCTTTCTGGGCTGCTGGTGGGCGCCGCGGCTGATGGGCAGTGTGGGCCACAGCCGGGCATTCGCCGCGTTCACCGCGGCGGGTGCCATGGGGCTGTTGGCGCATACGCTGGGTCAGCACCCGTGGTTCTGGGCCCTTTTGAGGGTCGCTTCCGGCCTTTGCGTGGCGGGGTGTTTCACGGTGATCGAGGCCTGGCTGAACGCCAAGATCACCAACCAGTCACGCGGCCGGGCGATGGGCAGCTACCGGGTTGTCGACATGGGCGCGTCGCTGGGCGCGCAGTTGCTGATCGCGGTTCTGGAGCCCGCGCATTACCTCAGCTACAACCTGCTGGCGCTTTTGTGCTGCGCCTCGCTTTTGCCGCTGACGCTGACGCGGGCCAGCCAGCCCAAGACCCCCGACGCGCCGCGCCTGCGGCCGGGGCTGGCCTGGGCCTGCTCGCCGCTGGCGGTGATCGGGGTGATCGTGGCGGCGCTTTCGGCGGCCTCGTTCCGCATGGTCGGGCCGGTCTATGGCCGCGAGGTCGGGCTGGCCATCGACCAGATTGCGTTCTTTCTGGCTGCTTTCGTTCTGGGCGGCGCTCTGGCGCAGTACCCTCTGGGCTGGCTGGCCGACAAATACGACCGGCGCTGGGTGCTGATCTGGCTGTCGGTGGCGGCGATCGGGTCGAGCGCGCTGACCATCGCGCTGAGCGGCACCGGCACCGCAGGTGTGATGTTTGCGGCCTGCATCTTTGGCTTCACCACTTTCCCGATCTTTTCGGTCTCTGCCGCACATGCCAACGACTTTGCCACCAGCCAGCAGCGGGTCGAACTGGCCGCGGCGCTGATGTTCTGCTACGCGCTCGGAGCCATCGCCAGCCCCTATGTCGCCTCGATGCTGATCGAGGGCTACGGACCGGGCGCCTTGTTTGCCTTTGTCGCGGTCGGGCATCTGGGGCTGATCGGGTTCGGCTTGGTGCGGATGCGAGCCCGACCGACGGTCGAAGAGCGCACCAGCTATGTCTACGCGCCACGCACCTCTTTTGTCATCGGCCGGCTGATGGGGCGCCTGCGAGAGCGGGGCGGGGCGCGAAGAAAGTGACCATGAAACGCGTGCCGCCCGGAATGAACCGGGCGGCAGGTCGTGGAACAGGCGCACCTAGTTGCACGACGGGTAGATCCCGAAAAGCGCGATGATGCAGCTGACATTCAGCGACGGCTGGATGTTGTTCACCTCTTGGCCACCGCCGACATTCTGCTGCGTCACAGTCCCCGATTTGAATTCGGTATCCGCCGAGCCAAAGGACGCGTAAATCGCAGAGGAGCCGATGAAACCGTCGGCCGGAAGACTGGCATCGGCAGGCGTCGTGGACCCGTGCAGCTTGACGTCGTGGTTGTGCGACGGGAGATTGGCGGTAGTGAACGTGTTTGTCTCGGTTCCAAGTCTGTCACCCAGGCGTCTGGGGGTCAGGCCCGGTCCTGTGCCCGGATGCATGGGCGAACGACCGCGCATGTCGGGCAGAGCGAAAGTGGTGCTCCCGTCGCCGCCATAGGTCGTGCCCAGCAGCGAGAACAGAGCGTCGTTCTGCGAATTCGTCAGTATCTGGCCGTCGCAGAAAGCCCAGCCGCGCGGCGCGAAATTTCCGGCAAACCACGAGATTTCGCCCAGGAACGGGTTGTCGCCAGCCTGGGCCGGGGCGGTCGGAAGCGTCGCGCAAAGCCCCAGCGCCAGCGCCGTGGAAGTGAGTAGTTTTTTCATGAGAGTTCCTCCCTGGGAAACCTTGGATTTGGGATTTTAACGTCCTGAGACTCATTGACCAGTAAACACGCATATCAGATTCACCTATAAAGCACAAATCAACGCGACGCCAAAGCCTTTTGTTCACTGAATGGCAAATTGGCGACACCCGGCACATGCGCTGTCTGGCGTCGCGCGCGCCGCTGGGCTAAAGGCTGGGACGAAGCGGCAGGGCGAATGGCACATGGCACGTATCCTCATCACCTCGGCGATCCCATATATCAACGGGATCAAGCATTTGGGCAATCTCGTGGGCAGCCAGCTGCCCGCCGACCTTTACGCCCGCTACATGCGCGGGCGGGGTCACGAGGTGATGTTCATCTGCGCCACCGATGAGCACGGCACCCCCGCCGAACTGGCCGCCGCCAAGGCCGGCAAGCCGGTGGCAGAGTATTGTGCCGAGATGTGGCAGGTGCAGGACGAACTGGGCAAGGGGTTCCGGCTGTCATTCGACAAGTTCGGCCGCTCTTCCAGCCCGCAAAACCGAGCGCTGACGCAGTATTTCGCCGGGCGGCTGGCCGAGAACGGTCTGATCGGGGAAGTCACGGAAAAGCAGGTCTATTCCCACGCCGACGCCCGCTTTCTGCCGGATCGGTATATCGAGGGCACCTGCCCCAATTGCGGCTATGACAAGGCCCGCGGCGATCAGTGCGAGAACTGCACCAAGCAGCTTGACCCCACCGACCTGATCGAGCCGCGCAGCGCCATATCCGGCTCTACCGATCTTGAGGTGCGCGAGACCAAGCATCTGTACCTGCGCCAGTCGCTGCTGAAAGACCGGCTGGACGCGTGGATTTCGTCGAAAACCGACTGGCCGATCCTGACCACATCCATTGCCAGAAAATGGCTGCATGACAGCGACGGGCTGCAGGACCGCGGCATCACCCGCGATCTGGATTGGGGCGTTCCGGTGAAGAGGGGTGAGGAACCCTGGCCGGGCATGGAGGACAAGGTGTTCTATGTCTGGTTCGACGCCCCCATCGAATACATCGCCGCCACCCGGGAATGGGCCGATGCCGAAGCGCTGGGCGACGAGGCATGGCAGCGCTGGTGGCGCAACGACAAGGGCGCGGCGGATGTGCGCTATGTGCAGTTCATGGGCAAGGACAACGTGCCCTTCCACACGCTTAGCTTTCCGGCCACCATCATCGGCGCCGACGACAACTGGCATCTGGTCGATTACATCAAGTCGTTCAACTATCTGAATTACGATGGCGGCCAGTTCAGCACCAGCCAGGGCCGCGGCGTGTTCATGGATCAGGCGCTGGAGATTCTGTCGGCGGATTACTGGCGCTGGTGGCTGCTGAGCCACGCGCCGGAAAACTCTGACAGCGAGTTCACCTGGGAGAATTTCCAAGCCTCGGTGAACAAGGACCTGGCCGACGTGCTGGGCAATTTCGTATCGCGCGTTACCAAGTTCTGCCGCAGCAAGTTCGGCGAGGCCGTGCCCGAGGACGGTACCACGGGCAAGCGCGAGACGGTGCTGATCGGCGAATTGCAACGGCGGCTCGATGCCTATCAGGCGCATATGGAGGCGATAGAGATCCGCAAGGCCGCGGCAGAGCTGCGCGCGATCTGGGCTGCCGGCAACGAGTATCTGCAGGACGCCGCCCCCTGGGCCGTGTTCAAACAGGACCCCGCCCAGGCCGCCGCGATCATCCGCCTGTCGCTGAACCTGATCCGGCTTTACGCGGTGCTGTCGCAACCTTTCATCCCCGATGCCAGTGCCAGGCTGCTGACTGCACTCGGCTGCGAAGAGGCCGGCTGGCCCGACGATATTGCCACCGCCGTCGCGGCGCTGCCCGCCGGACACGGCTTTGCTGTTCCCGACAATCTCTTCGGCAAGATCACCGACGAGGCGCGCCAGGACTGGCAGACGCGGTTTTCCGGCACCCGGACCTGACTTTCCCGGCCTCGCCCGCTGCCGGCAACGCCCCAGACCCGGCCCCCCGCAGCCGGGTCCGCCAAGGCCGCCTGAAAGGGAATCCTTGAGCCACCACGGCAATACGCGTTAGAATGCGCCATACGCGCGAATGATTGGGGCTGGCCCGAAGGGGGGAGCGATGCTTCGTTTCTTGCTGCTTGCGTTTTCTTTGTCCGTTGCAGCCATTTCAGCCGAGGCGGCGCAAAAGCGTGTCGCCCTGGTGATCGGCAATGGTGACTATTCCGCCATCAAACCGTTGAAGAACCCGGTCAACGACGCCACCGCCGTCGCCGCGGCGCTGACAGCGCTGGATTTCGATGTGCAACTGGTGACCGACGTCACCAGTTCCGAAACCCGCCGCGCCATCAGCGCCTTTACCAACGCGATGAACGGTGCCGAGGTGGCAATCTTCTTTTTCGCCGGGCACGGCACGCAGGTCGGCGGCAAGAACTATCTGATGCCCACCGATGTGTCGGTCGAAACCGAATGGGCACTGAAGGACAGCTCGCTTTTTGCCCAGAACCTGCTGAGCGAAATGGAGGCTCGGGCGGATGCCTCTATCCTGATCCTCGACGCCTGCCGCGACGAACCCGTTTTCAGCCAGATGAGCGGCGATTCACGCTCTACCGGCATTGAACGCGGTCTAGGCCTGATGGACCTTAGCGGCAAGGGCGCCATCGTCGCCTTTGCCGCCGCCGCCGGCCAGGTCGCGAAAGACGGTGATGGGCTGCACAGCCCCTATACCGAGGCGCTGCTGCAAGAAGTTTCGGCCCAAGGCGTCGAGATCGGGCTGATGCTGCGCCGCGTCGCGGGACGGGTGATCGACACTACCGGCGGCGACCAGCGGCCAGAGCTGTTGGTGCGGCTGATCGACGAGGTCTATCTCAACAAGGTCCCCGACCTGGCCACGCCGCTGCTGGTGGCAGAGGCCACACGCACCGGCACCAAAAAGACCACGGCTGTGCGGTCGACCAACGGCTCGGGCGCCGGGGATGGCCCTACCCTGACCCGGTCGTTCTTTGGCGAGCGCCCGATCGTGCCGCCGGACTGGTTCGAAGGGCTGAGCGTGCCTGCGGCGACGGGCTATGGCACAGCGCCGGCAGAACCCTTCGCCGATATCGCACCGGGGCATGGCATGAGCGGTGCCAGGCCGCTGGCGCTGGCGGCCAGCGTCGAGACCCGTATTGTCGAGCGCGGCCAGAGGCCCTGGTACAGGATCGAGGTTCCGGTGGCCGGCGAGGTCCATCTTTCGATTGCCGAAACCGCGCCCGAGATCGACATCCACGCCCGCATCTGGAACGCCAACCGCGACGTCGCGGCGGACTGGCGCGGCGCCAAGCGCGCCGGCGGGGCGCTGGAAGAGTTCTACCCGGTACCGGCGCCCGGCACCTACTGGATCGAGCTTGCCGACGGCAACAACAACGGCGCCAGCACCGTGCCCTTTGTGATGAACGTCGATTTCCGCCCCGCCGATGACCCGCTGGAGCCCAACAACTCGGTCGGCGCGGCCCGGCCCGTGCCCAGTACGGTCAAGCTGAAACCGGCGATCTTTCCGCGTGGCGACCGCGACTGGCTGGAATTCTGGATCGAGCGACCGGGGCTGTTTTCGGCCGAGGCGATGAACCTGCCGCCTAATATCGATCTTCACATGCGGGTGCGGAACTTCAACAACGACGTGGTACGCGATTGGGTCGGACCCACCCGCGAGGGCGGCGACACGTTTCTGGAGGCCGAGCTTGGCATGCCCGGGCGCTACTATCTGGAAATGGCCGACGGCAACAACAACGCCTTCAGCACCGATACCTTCGACCTGAGCCTGCTGTTCGAACCCGTCGACGATGCCATGGAACCGAACGGGTCGTTCGGGCAGGCCTCGCTGCAGGACCGCTCCAGCAGCCACACAATCGCGATCTTCCCGCGCGGCGACCGCGACTGGGTGGCGTTGGATGTGGATGTGCCGGGCGAGCTTTGGCTGAACGTCACCGAGGTGCCCGAAAACCTCGATGTCTGGATGCGGGTCTGGAACGCCAACAAGGACGTGCAGCGCGACTGGTTCGGTCCGCCCCGGCCCGGTGGCGATACCGACGGTTTTGCCGACCTGCCCGGACCGGGGCGCTATTTCGTCGAGATCGCCGACGGCAACAACAACGCCAGCCACGCCGCGTCCTTCCCGTTGACGATAAGCTTCACCCAGCAGGCCGACAAGTTCGAGCCGAACGGCAACTTCATCGACGCCACGCCGCTGACGCCTGGCGGCGAGATCGCCTTCAACATCCTGCCCAAGGGCGACAATGACTGGTTCCGCATCGTCGTGCCCACGGCAGGCGAACTGACCGCGATCGTCGATCCCAGCCCGGCGAACCTGGATATTCATTACCGGGTGTGGAATGCCGATCATCAGGTGATCCGCGACTGGGTGGCGCCCTACCGGCAGGGCGGCGTGACCGAGGGGTCTGCCGACCTGCCCGCCGCCGGCACCTATTTCCTGCAGATCACCGATGGCAACAACAACGCCCGCTCGATCGACCTGGCGGTGCTGCAGACCGGCTTTGTGGCGACACCGGATGCCACCGAACCGAACAACAGCTTCGGGACGGCTGGGCAGCTGAAACTGGGCACGCCGCATACCGGCTATATCCTGCCGCGCGGCGACAACGACTGGCTGGCGATGGAATTCGACCGGCCCGGCGCCCTGAGTATCACGGTCGAGGATGTGGACGAGGCGCTGGACGTATCGTTCCGGCTCTGGGATCAGGACCGCAATGCCGGGCAATGGTTTGTCCCGGCCCGCCCCGGCGGCCCGGTGTTTGCCACCATCCCGATCACCAAACCGGGGAACTACCGGCTGCAGGTTGCCGATGGCAACAACAACGCCCGTTCCACGAACGGGTTCACTCTGCTGGCGACCTTCGAATAGGACATTCGGGCGCCATTCAGCACGCATGCGCCCCCATCTCGTGATCGGCGGTGATTCTAAACATGACCGCGGATTGACCTGTGCACCTACGCATGGGCGCAAGGCATCTCGGCCCCGCGGGTCATGAAAAATCCGGTCTCTCGGACCACCTCATTCATTGGATGCACGTGCAGGGTTCAGATCGAAACAATACCCGGCGCGCCCCCCCATGGCCCCCGCCCGGCCCTGACGTCCTGCGTCGCAGCCCGTCTTCCCGGCACTCAGCCCGCCAGCAGTTCGAGCAGCGCCAGCCGTACCTGATCAAGCTCTTCCAGCAACTCCGACATGCTGCCCGAACTGTCCTGCGACCGCAGCTTTGCAATCCGTGTGTCGAGCCGGGCCAGCGCGGCCTCGCCGCCAAGCCGGGCCAGAGACAACGCCGACAGCAGGATGTTGCTTTCGCACTGCTCTGCCACGTAGATCCAGTGTGCGCCGCCCTCGCCGATCTCTTCGGTCATGCCGCAGCGCCCCGGCGGCGGCGGGTTGCGCCAAAACAACCACAGAATATCCGACAGGCCCGAGGCATCCGAGGCGAAATAGGTGTGGTTCAACAGCCCGGCGCCGACCACGGACATGTCGATGGTGTCAAACGCATCGCCCACCAGCGCCCCACCGCTTGCCAACCCGGCGCGCGGATTGCCGTGCAGCTGTTTCGAGGTCGACAGCGCCAGGTCCGCGTCCGAGGTATAAAGCGTCATGCGCCGCGCCAACCGCGCGAACACCCCGGTCTGATAAAGGAACAGGTCCGAATCCACATCCGGAGCGGCAAAGACGATCTGGTCGAAAACTCCCGCCGCCTTGGGATGGCGCAGCGTATAGATCTCCAGCGCCGCGGTCAGCGCCCGGTTGCCCATGGAATGCGCCACGATCTGGATCCGCTTGCCGCCCGAACGCTCTACCAGGTCTTCGAGAAATACCGTCAGGTGCCGCGCGCTGACCTGCACGCTGGCCGCGTCGGCCATGTACGATCCGGCATGCCCCCGCGAGGGCCACGAATAGAACACCGGGGTGCCGTCGAAATTCAGGTCATAGACCAGTTGCGCGGTGCGCTTTGCCGCAACGTCGAAAGTGGTGTTGTAGCCGTGGATGAACAGGAATATCTCGTCGGTTCCCTGCGGCCCAAGTGACTTTGCAACCTCGGCGAAGAACGCCCCCCGGTCCAGCGGATCGACGCTCATCAAAACCACATGCAGCGCCGGGTTTTCTGTCCAGTTGAAGGTCAGCAGCGATGGCGCCTCGATCTTGCCGGGCTTGTGCTCGCGCGGGATTGTGACCACCGCTTCGCCATAGCTGACCGAACCGCGCCCTGCCCCAAAGAACTCGTTCGGCCGCACCTCTCCGGTGGCCACGCGGTCGGTGGCATATAGCACCCGGACCAGCGCAAACTCTCCCTCGCCCTCGGTCCTGGCGTTCCCGGCGCTGCGGGTCGGGTCGGTCAAAGCGCAGCGTGCTTCGGCGTCGTCGGCCAACCGCCGGGCCTCGCGCGCGTCAGCGTCCTGCCCGGTCGCCGCATAGGCCCGGACCAGATCGCCGTAGAGCCCGGCCAGAGCAGCCCCGCCGCAGGGCAGATAACGCCGGTCGATCCGCAGCG
The DNA here is from genome assembly GCA_024226455.1 of Paracoccaceae bacterium. Taxonomy (GTDB): domain Bacteria; phylum Pseudomonadota; class Alphaproteobacteria; order Rhodobacterales; family Rhodobacteraceae; genus JAAELR01. Next base: position 4,068 of record JAAELR010000333.1, on the reverse strand, counting down.
CGACCTCGAAGGCAGTCACGGCACGCGCCGCCTGCCCACCTGCGTAATAAGCCCGCCCCGCCGCGGCATAGACCGCGCCCAGGTCGGGCGCCTGCGGCCCGTCGCGCCGGGTCAGGATCGCCGCCTTGTTCCACAAGGTGTCGCCCGCGTCAGCTTCTTTGCCCGAAGCCAACTGCAGCCCGGCCAGGGTATCAAGCAGCGCCACCCGGTCTTCGGGCACCGCATCGGTCGCGGCAAGAAACGCCTCTTCGACTCGTCTTTCCGCCTCATCGTGCTGGCCAGCCTCGGCCAGCCCTCGGATATCGGCAAAGAACTCCAGTCGAAAGTCCCCGGCCGCAGCAGCGCGCCCTGCGCCCGCCAGCCCGAGACCAAGATACAGGAACGTCACCAGTACCAGTTTCATGCTACGCCCTCCCCTTCTCGCTGAACCCGCGTGGAAACTCTCCCGATCCGCGGGGCTACCACATTCTAGCATAGACCGGTGTCACCAGGAGCGATTTGACATGCCGCAACAGGGCGATTTATTGAACTCGGCTAAGGCATGGCATTGATGTGAGAATTCTGAATCTGTGCTTTCAGCGTTGGCAGGATGGAGGGAGTCAGGAAACCGGTGAAATCCAACTACTCTGAATCGTCCTGGCGATTAATCTGGACACTAGCCCTGATTATTCACCAGCCCGCGCAAATTGGCTGGCGGCGGCGGCATAATGCTTTGATTTAGCGTAAAGAAATGGTTGTGTAACCCGAGCGTTCCTTCGGACAGAAACTGCCTTGCTGCCATGGCCGACACTGCTTCACTTTTCCCGTCTCTTCCAGCCGTCTCAGGCAAGAAAGTCAGCGCTGCTTTCGATGGCGGGCGCATCACCTCTGATGGGGGTGTCTTGCCTAGCGCCAGCTTGAAGGCGGGGTCGTGGCGCAGGTCATCGAGGTCGTCGGCATCCTCATAGCCCGCCGAAATCGCCAGGCTGCGCGCCAGGAACATGTTGGCCACCTCATGCTTGACGCGCGTCGGATCACGCCCATCCGGAACCAGTGCGGCCAGGCGTTCGCAGAAACGCATGGCCCAGACTGTAGATGCCATCGGCACCGACATCGACTCCAGGCGCCGTTTCACAGGCCGATAGGGTCACCAGTTCGGCGTCGTAAAGGGGGAGGCGAGGCTTCATAGCCATAAAGCAGCCCGCCTGCCGCCGACGGCCACTGCCTTCGCCGCGACGCAGCTTCGCCACACAAGTCCTTCGGGCATCGCGCAGCATTTCGGCGCCACTGAGGACGTCCAAATGAAACTATGCGCCATGTATGGACCACTCAGTTTTTGCCATGCGTTTAGGTTATTGCCGCGGTACACCGCATGAACGCTGGCCACAATGCTCTTTACAGAACGGATCCCCTTTTAAATGGGGGCGCCCGAATGGCACAAAGGTATGAATTGGTTGCCCCGGCCTGTGGACCGACTGGCCTGGATGTGCATTCGCGGTACAGAAGGCATTCAACGCGGATCTACGGAGTTTTGGCGGGGCTGGTCAAGAGTGGCATAATCGGCTATGCAGCATTGCGGCTATTCAAATAGCTTTCGCCTAATCCACTGTTTTCTACAGCTTTGATAAACAGCCAGGTCTGCGCGGCAAACCGGCAGCGAGCGCTGTGCCGGGTGAATAGTATTGCGCTCTGCCAATATAAGGAAATCTTCATGAAGGTCGTAATGTTGGCTGCGGGAATCGGCACCAGACTTGGGCAAACAGCTGCAAAAACCGTACCAAAAATCTTATTGCGGTTTGGCGGGAAAACGTTGCTCGAACGTCATATTGAGATATTTCGGCGGCAAGGGATCACCGAGCTGGTGCTCGGGGTCGGTTTCCATCACGATGAAATCCAGCTGGAAATCGAGACGCTGGGGGCCCAAAATTTTGCGCGAACCGTGCTCAACAAGGATTACGAGCAAGGTAACATCGTTACGTTGTGGACACTTCGAGATGAAATCTGCTGTGGCGAGCCTGTTCTTATCATGGACGCGGACGTTCTCTATCATGAAAGACTGTTGGAACGTTTGGTTGATTCCCGGCATCCCAATTGCCTGCTTATCGATCGAGATTTTGTGCCCGGCGCTGAACCGGTCAAAATATGTGTCCGGGATGGCGAGATCATTGAGTTTCGTAAATGGTTGAGCGCCGATTTTGATTTCTGTGGTGAGTCCGTGGGATTTTTCAAATTTTCCGCCGAGATCGCACAGCAAATCATGCTTCAGACCGACCTCAGCCTGTGTCAGGGTCGCCGGAATGAGCCTTATGAAGACACAATCCGCGACGTTTTGTTAACATCGCCACGTGGCACATTCGCTTTCGAAGACATCACCGGCATACCTTGGATGGAAATCGATTTCGCCGTGGATATTGAGCGTGCGAACACCGAGATACTGCCGCGAGTTTCAAAAGCAATTGAAGATGGCGGTTTGCTCAAAGGCATCGTCGAAAACGATGACCCAAGTTTGGCTCTGACATCATGATTGGAACTGATGGTTTTACCACTAGCCAATTGATCGGCATGTTGATCGCCGCAAGCTTGTATCTTTTGACTTATCTTTCATTCGTTCGCTTGTTGCGACACTGGCGAAATTGGCATTCTCCAACCCGTTCATCGTCGCTAGTGACGGCAGGACTGGCACTGGCCACGGTGGCTCATATTTCGCTTTCATCTCTAGGAATCAGTTTCTTGGCTTTGATACTGGCTGTCGGATTCATTGCATGCTTGTTTAGTATGATTGCGGCACCAGCTATTGCTTTTAAGCCGACTGCGCCCCGACCGGTTGTTGAGTTCTTTGCAAAGCATGCAGAAACTACAGGTTTGTGCATGATCCCACCCGCTATTTTCGTCGGCTATATGGTGCCAAATCCCAAGCTGCTGGGAATGCTGGTGACTGCCGCGGCAATCGAATTGGTTTGGTTTCTTCGAAACCGGGGCGTCGCGCGGAAATCATATCCTTTTGAAAAAAACGACCTGTTGGTATTGAAAACGCAAGCAAATGGCAACGTTGCAGGTTTTGCAAAACAGCACTCGATAAGTGAATTGAAGATATCGCAAAACGGGGATATTAGCTGGCTTGGGTGTAACAAAAACTCCTTGCCGTGCCCGCTCAGTCATTACCTGCACCGCCTCGGTTTGAATACCCCGCCTTGTTGCCGCGAACATATCGCCGACCTAGGGCGGTTCGTGGCAGGTTGCCTGCAAGACATAGGCGCCATTCACTGGATAGATGGCGGCACGCTTTTAGGTGCAGTCCGGGAAAACGGCGGGCTTCTGGCCTGGGAGGATGACATTGATATTTCAGTGTTGCTTGACGACGATACGACCTGGGAAAAGCTTTGTTCCTCCCTATCCCGACGTGGTGCGAAGGATGGCTACTATGTCGATGTCTTTAAAGAAGGCGGATTTATTACTGTTTCTTACGATAAGCCACGAACGTGGCCATTCCGATGGGAACGGAACCGGATGCGAGGTGAAATCCATCTCGACCTTGTGAGTTACAGATACGCGGAAAACAACGGCCAACCTGTACTTGAGAGACAACTTCTTAAAGGTGCTATGCCGGTAATGGAAAGCGGATGGCATGGCGTGCCAGTAGATATCATTTTACCAACGTCAACAATCAACTTTCTGGGACCCAACATCCCCTGCCCAAACCAGCCCGAAGCTTTCCTTCAAATTCTCTACGGCGATTTTGGGAGCGCCGAACTTACATACGTCGATGAAAACGCTGCAAAAAACCGCGCTGATATTGACTTGGAGCACGTCACATAGTCTTTCGAGTCACCGGGATTCAGTACCGCTTGCCACCGATCCTAGCCCGAACAAAAACGTTTCCGCCCGACCCCTACTGATCTGAACCTTGCCTATCCGGTTGTTGCCCACACCTACTAAACCCGGATAACCCATATGGATAGCGGTTTCGCGCGGCCTCATGATGTGATATCAGTTATTCATCAATAGGTTAGCCGGAGGGATGCGGGAATTTGGCACGGGATGCGACGGGTGAAGTGAAAACCGGCCCTCTTCGACTTGAATTTGACCGCT
>JAAELR010000332.1 GCA_024226455.1 Paracoccaceae bacterium | reverse complement strand
TTCAGGGTCCTGTTTGGGGTGCCGGGGGCGAGCGTTGACATGTGAAAAGCCCAATGAACACAATAGGTTGCCACCCGAGCTCTCGTGGTAGTCTACTCCGAAACGGGCCTTGATTATCGCTACCAGATCTGCACAGCGCCACCGCACCACACCATCAACCTCCGGATCAGGACCTGCCGTCACGATTTGCTTGGGCATGGTCCGTTGATCTTGGCTCAGCTTAGGTTTGGGGCCGGTGGATTTCCTATCGATCAAACCGTCCGGCCCTCGTTCATTGAACCGGTGCACCCCTCCTCTCGGGCATGCTCCGCATACCCTGGCGGGCAGTGGTCTCGGAGCGCCTGACGATCCATCAGACCAATTGCGGCGGCCTCTGCCCGGCTCAAACCATCCGCAACACCACCCAGCGCCATCAGCCGCCGCGCTTGTTTCGCGTCGCGCGACTTGCGCGCCAAGCTCCGTAGATCGTCTGCGCCGTAATCATCCCGCAAGTCAATGCCAACCGTGATCCCCTCCACCGTGAGTGTCGACTATTCCAAAAGGGAATCACGAAACTCGCCCCATAGAAACCCCGTGGTCAAGAGTCAGAAATTGGGCTGATTGGTATAAGCCGAAGCGATGGACTAGAGTCTCGGTGGCACTGTAGAGATAGAGCCAGTGGTCCGCCTTGTCCTGCACCTTGGTCAGCAGGATCGCCTTGCGCTCCAGGGTCGGTGCGTGGGTGATCCAGTTGCCCTCAGGCGACTGTGCCACAACCTCGGAATGCGCGTGCTGGCCGATCTGGCTGACCAGCGTGGTGTTCTGCCGGGCATCCGGTCTCGCAGTTCGATCTTGTTGTCGTTGTCGATCTTGTCTTGGAACGCGTTTTCCTGATCGGTCATCTCGTCGTGGGTTTTCACCCCGACCGGGCAGTCTTGATCATCTGAGCGTACCTGTTCGCGTGTCCTCCGGTCAGATCCGTTCCAGTATCAACGCCGCACCCTGGCCAACGCCGACGCACATGGTGCAAAGCGCATAGCGCCCGCCGGTACGGCGTAACTGATAGGCCGCCGTCAGCACCAGCCTTGCCCCGGACATGCCCAGCGGGTGGCCAAGCGCGATGGCGCCGCCATTGGGGTTCACATGGGGTGCGTCGTCGGCCACGCCGAGTTCGCGCAGGGTGGCGAGGCCTTGCGCGGCGAAGGCCTCGTTCAGTTCGATCACGTCCATCTGGTCGATACCGAGGCCCGCGCGGGCCAACACCTTACGCGTTGCGGGTACCGGGCCGATGCCCATGACGCGCGGTTCGACCCCGGCGACCGACATGGCGACCACGCGAGCCATCGGTGTCAGGCTGTTGCTTTCCGCCGCTGCCGCGCTGGCGATCAGGATGGCTGCCGCTCCGTCATTGACGCCCGACGCGTTGCCCGCCGTGACGCTCAGATCTGGGCCGTTGATGCCGCGCAACCTAGTCAGACCGGCGCTATCGGTGCCCGGGCGGGGGTGCTCGTCGGTGTCGACCGTCACCGGCTCGCCCTTGCGCCGGGGCACGATCACCGGCGTGATCTCGTCTGCGAAAGCGCCGGCCTCATGTGCGGCGGCCCAGCGAGCCTGGCTGCGGGCGGCAAAGGCGTCCTGGTCCTCGCGGCTGACATTGTAGTCGGCGGCCACGTTGTCGGCAGTTTCGGGCATAGAGTCGGTTCCGTACGTGTCCTTCATCTTTCGGTTCACGAAACGCCAGCCGATGGTGGAGTCGAAAACCGCGTTGGTGCGGGTGAAGGCGGCAGTGGCTTTGGGCATGACGAAGGGAGCGCGGCTCATGCTTTCGACCCCGCCTGCGATTGCGAGGTCATAATCACCAGCTCTGATCGCGCGCGCTGCCATGCCGACCGCATCCATGCCACTGGCGCAAAGCCGGTTCACAGTGCTGCCCGGAACCTCTACCGGCAGACCCGCCAGCAGGGCTGCCATGCGCGCCACGTTGCGGTTGTCTTCACCGGCCTGGTTGGCGTCGCCATAGATCACGTCATCGACGCTGGCCCAGTCCACTTGAGGATTACGTTCGACCAGAGCGCGGATCGGGATCGCGGCCAGATCGTCGGTGCGTACCGACGACAGCCCCCCACCATAACGCCCGATCGGTGTACGGATCGCATCGCAGATGAAAGCATGCATATTGGTCATTCTCCCCTCGTCGCCCGACCATAAGCAGACCGCACGGTCGGCAACAGGGTGGGTTCACGATTCGGCGCAAGAACACTGTTACCGATTGCCGAGGCATATCCGATGGGCGGTAACGTAACAAGAACGGCAAACGGCCCACCCG
>JAAELR010000331.1 GCA_024226455.1 Paracoccaceae bacterium | reverse complement strand
TGACGCTCCGCGACAATCAAAAACACAAAACCCTTGATCGCGGCAGAAAACGGCGGCATCGTCACAAACGTCGCGACCAAGGATTCTCATCCTGATTGACGCGCACCTCTCATCCTGATTGTCGCGCTACACGTCACATCCCGTGCCAAATTCCCGCATCCTTCCGGCTAACCCAATGATGAATAGCCGATATCACATCATGAGGTCGCGCGAAACCGCTATCCATGTGGGTCATCCGGGGCCGATCAGGCTTTTACCGCAAGCATAGACCTGTTTCCATTCGAGGATGGCAAAGGACTTGCGCAGCCCGGTTGGCCAAAAAGGATCTTCGTGTATCAGCTGCAACACGTCCTCTGGCCGTGCCGCTTCGACGATCCAGAGCCCGTCGCGCCCCTCCTTGGCATCGTCCGTCAGCGGACCGGCAGCTTCTATCATGTCGGCGTGGCTTTGCAGAAAGCCTAGATGCCGGGACATGTGGGTCTTACGGATATTCGGGTCTGCATCCGTGGCATTCTGAAAAAGGACAGCGAATTTCATTGGCGGATCTCCTCTGCAACGGTTGCCCGATCCTCGCACAGCACGATTGAAGGTTGATCCAGCCATTTTGCCTCTCTAAACTGCAGAAATGCAGGGTCATGACTGGAACGATCTGAAATATCTGCTGGTGTTGCACCGAACCGGAAAGCTGAGCCAGGCAGGCCGGGTCGCCGGGGTAAGTGAAACCACCGTCGCGCGCCGCATCAGGGCGTTCGAACAGTCGCTCGGCATCGGCCTTTTTGTCCGGACCGCCAGCGGCAGGTACCAGGCCACCGATTGCGGCCGTCAAATCATCAGCCACGCCGAAACGGTCGAGCGGGAGAACACCGCTATCGGGGAAAGTGCCGGGCATTTCGCCGATCGCGTGACAGGCGTTGTGCGCATCAGCTCTGTCGCTGTCATCATCAACCGTCTGCTGGTTCCCGAACTGGCCAGGCTTCGCCAACAGCATCCCGATCTGACAATCGAGTTGACACCCGACGCCAGAAACGCCGACCTGAGCAAAAGAGAGGCCGACCTGGCCATAAGGTTCTCCCGGCCCATCTCCGGGGGGTTGCAGACCAGAACGCGAAAGCTTGGGGCCCTGGCGTTCGGTATCTTCGGGCCGGCATCCGCAAGCCCCGATGAGATCGGGGCCATGGGGTGGATCGGTTATGATGAAGCGCATTCGGCCCTGCCTCAGGCCCGATGGATTGAAACAGCACTCGCGCGCGCTGGCTCCCCGCGCATTGCGCTGCGGGTGGCAGATGCCGAGACCGCGCTGGAGGCCGCCGCCAGCGGGCTTGGCAAGACCGTGCTGCCCATATGGGTCGCCAGCGCGGACCGGCGCCTGCAGCCGGTCGAGGCGGGCAAGGCGCCACCGCTTCCGGTGCGCGACGTCTGGTTGCTTTCGCACCAGGACCAGTCGGCAAGGTCATCGGTTTCAGTGGTGAAGGACTGGCTTTCGGGGCTGGCATGGGACCGGGGCCGATAGGGGCCATGGCCCACGGGCTACGCAAAGGGATCACTTGCGCGGGCAACCCCAGCCCCCCCGGGGCCGGTCAGTTCCCGCCGTCGGCTGGCCTTTTGTTGGGCTTGAACGGCTTCATCCCGGCCCGGGCCAGCTCATCCGCGCGCTCGTTTTCCGAATGCCCGGCATGGCCCTTGATCCATTCCCATGTCACATCATGGCGCGCCTGCGCCGCGTCCAGCGCCTGCCACAGGTCGACATTCTTGACCGGTTTTCTGGCAGAGGTCTTCCAGCCGTTGCGCTTCCATCCGTGAATCCAGCCGGTGACGCCGTTCTTCACATAGGCCGAATCCGTCACCACCGTTATCGGACTGGGCCGCTCCAGCGCCTCCAGCGCCGAAATCGCCGCCTGCAGTTCCATACGGTTATTGGTGGTGTCGGCCTCGCCGCCCTTCAGTTCGCGGGCCTTCAGCACCTTCTCACCGTCGCGCGCCAGCAGCAGAACGCCCCAGCCGCCGGGGCCGGGATTGCCCGAACAGGCCCCATCGGTATAGGCAAAAAGTTCAGGCATATCAGGCGCTTCCAATCAAAACCGGTCGGTGGATTTCTTTGCGGCTGCAAACGCGGCGTTCGAATTCATGACGCGTCCGGCGCGGCAGAGGGTTGCGGCTGGATTGCAGCTGCCCGCGCGGTGATCACGATAAAGGGTTCCTCATCGCCGGCCAGCCCCTTGCCGGACCCGCTCGACGCTGCGCCGGGCGCGAACCCGGCCGCGGCCAGCAGCGCGCGCAGTTCGTCCTCGCTATAGTAGCTGTAGAACCGGCCCAGACGGTCGGTCGCCTCGCCGCTGCCCAGCTTCATGCCCAGCCACATCGGCGCGCCCGCGCGGCAGATGCCGTGCAGCGCGGTAAGATGCCGGGGCAAATCGGCGCGCGGCGCGTGCAGCAGCGAAAAGCTGGCCCAGACCGCATCGACCGGCCCCAGCGTCGCGATATCGTCGAACGTCGCTTGCCGCGCCTCGACCCCCGGCTTGCCATCCGCAAGCGCCACCATTTCGGCGCTGCCATCGACGGCCAGCACCCTTAGCCCGGCGCGCGCCATCTCTGCGGCGTGGTGACCGGGACCGCAACCGAGATCCAGCACCATGGCGCCCCGGGGCAGGGTCGCAACCAGATTTGCCACCTCTCGCGGGGCCTCCGCCGCGGCCAGATCGACATACTTTGCCGACATCCGGTCATATACGCCAATGGTGCCGATCATGCCCGCTCCAGCGCCAGCCGGGCGCCAAGGGCTGCGAAGATCGCCGCGAAACTGCGGTTCATCCAGCGCATGGCGCGCTCGCTGGTCAACAGCCGGTCGCGCGCCGCCGCGGCAAAGACGCCGTAGAGCACGAAGACGCCAAACGTCATCGCCATGAAGATACCGCCCAGCCCCACCATCTCTGCCGTTGCCGTGGCCGGGTTGCCCGAAAGGAACGGCGGCAGCAGCGCCAGAAAGAAGATCGAAAGCTTTGGGTTCAGGATGTTGATCAGCGCCCCGCGCCTTGCGACGCGCCATCCCGGCTCTGGCCGCGCCTCGCGGCTGACCGCCAGCGCGCCGCCCGATTTCAGCGCCTGCCAGGCGAGGTAGAGCAGATAGGCGACCCCGGCGAATTTCACCGCCTGAAACAGCACCGCACTGGTATGCAACAGCGCCGCCAGCCCGAAAGTGGCGGCCAGCAGGTGCGGCACGATGCCGATGGTACAGCCAAGAGCGGCCATGACCGACGCCCAGCGCCCGCGCCCCAGCCCGACCGCCAGGGTATAGATCACGCCGGTACCGGGGGCGAGCACAACCACCAGCGCGGTCAACAGGAATTGCATGGAAATCATGCGGAGCCTCTGGAAGAATGGTCAGGCGCGAAGCTAGTTGCGTGGTCCCGGGCCGTCCAGCCAAAAGATTGGCATATTGACACTTGAAAAAGGCGCGGTGTTAACCATTTGTTAACTATGCGTGATCGAGTTTTCTTTCGTTTTGCTTTTCTTGGCCTTGCGTTTATTTGCGCGGTGAGTTCCGCATCGGCACAGTCCTGTCATCGCAGCTACGTTGGCGTCTGTGTCCCGGCAAACGTCTCGGACGTTGATTGCGCGAGTGGGCAGGGAAACGGTCCGGCCTACTTGTCTTGGCGCGTCCAGGTCGTCGGTCCGGATGAGTATGAGCTCGACCGCGACGGCAACGGCATCGGTTGCGAGCGCGAACCGATACCGCCTCGGAATGTAAGCCGGCTGTCAACCCCTGGCTCGTAGAATCCGCGGCACCTTGAACTCGACGTCTTCCACCGCCGTTTCCACCAGCTCTACCGTAACCTCGAACCTGTCGCGGAACGCGTCGATCACTTCGGCAACCAGCGCCTGCGGCGCACTGGCGCCCGCCGTGATCCCCACCGATCCGATGCCGTCCAGCGCCTGCCAGTCGATATCCGCCCCCCGCTGCACCAGTTTCGCATAGCCGCAGCCCGCCGCCGCGCCTACCTCTACCAGACGCCGCGAGTTCGACGAGTTCGGCGCCCCGATCACCAGCATCGCATCGGCCTTCGGCGCGATGGCCTTGACCGCCTGCTGCCGGTTGGTGGTGGCATAGCAGATGTCTTCCTTGCGCGGGCTCTGGATGGCCGAAAACCGGTCCTGCAGCGCCGCGACGATGCCTGCCGTATCATCGACCGACAATGTCGTCTGGGTGATGTAGGCCAGCTTTTCGGGGTCACGCACCTGCAGCCCCGCCACGTCCTCGGCGGTCTCGACCAGCAGCACCTCGCCTTGCGGCAACTGGCCCATGGTGCCCAGCGTCTCGGGGTGGCCGGCATGGCCGATCATCACCATCTGCAACCCGGCCTTGGAATGCCGCTCGGCCTCGATATGCACCTTGCTGACCAGCGGACAGGTGGCATCGACCCAGACCATCTGTCGCCGCGTCGCTTCGACGGGCACCGATTTCGGCACCCCGTGGGCCGAGAAGATCACCGGGCGGTCGTCGGGGCAGTCGCGCAGCTCTTCGACGAACACGGCGCCCTGGCGTTTCAGCCCGTCGACCACGAATTTGTTATGCACGATCTCGTGGCGCACAAAGACCGGCGCGCCCCATTTGCGCAACGCCATCTCGACGATCTTTATCGCCCGGTCGACCCCGGCGCAAAACCCCCGCGGGGCGGCAAGATAGAGGGTCAGCGGCGGTTTGCTCATCGGGGCTCCTTCGGGCCCCAGAGCTATGTCATCGGCCCGGGGCCGTCCAGACCCGCCCGATGTCTTGGCCATGCACCGCTGGAAGGCGCGGCAACGGGCCAAACGGGCAAGGAAACCCGCTTGCCGGGCGGCAGCCAGCAAGGCGGCATGGGCGGCTTCGGCGCGTTGCTCGGCGACGAGGAAATCCAGGCCGTGCCGGGATTCGTCACAAACACGTGGCCTCCCGGCGGCATCGAGACGCACGACAGGATCAACAGCGGTCAGCATGCAAAAGACCGGCAGCGCCCAAGGGTCTGTGGTCCGGAGAATTCGTACCGGATCAGCGCGGAAACTGAGACAAGCAGAGGCCCAGCCGCCGGATCGGCGCCGGGGCGGCTCTGGTCAGTCTTCCGCGGCGACGGGCACCGGGTCGGGCTCGCGCGGTTCACGCGGCGGGCGGCCGATGACATCCTTCAGCTCTTCGAGCTCGATGAAGTTGTCGGCCTGGCGGCGCAGTTCGTCGGCGATCATCGGCGGCTGGCTGCGGATCGTCGATACCACCGATACCCGCACGCCCCTGCGCTGCAGCGCGCCCACCAAGGGACGGAAATCGCCATCGCCCGAGAACAGCACGATGTGATCGACATTCGGCGCCAGATCCAGAGCATCGACGCACAGCTCGATATCCATGTTGCCCTTGACCTTGCGGCGGCCCTGACTGTCGATATATTCCTTGGCCGGTTTGGTCACCATCGCGAAACCGTTATAGTGCAGCCAGTCGACGAGCGGCCGGATCGGCGAATAGTCGTCGTTTTCCAGCAGCGCCGTATAGTAGAACGCGCGCAGCAGCTTGCCACGTCGCATGAACTCTTGTCGTAGCAGTTTGTAGTCGATGTCGAAGCCCAGCGATTTCGCAGCCGCGTAGAGATTCGATCCGTCGATGAACAGCGCCAGCCGTTCGTCTCTGTAGAACATTAAATTTCCTTCCAAAATTCAGCATCGCCGGTACGATTGCCATGAGTGGGTGGCTTGAGTGGCCTGGCAGCGACGAGGCTGGCCCACAAAATAGGGGGAAACACAGGTGCCACAAGACACAGTGTGTCACAAAACCAAAAAAAATGCACCCGTTTCCTTGCCTAAAGTGCTGGTTGCCGTGGGTTCGAACATGCCCGGTATCGCCGACTCACCCTACAATGCCGTGCAAGCCGCATTGCGGCGCCTGGGTGATTCGCCGGTAAATGCCGTTTTTCCAAGTCGTCTTTTCTCGACACCCTGTTTTCCCGCCGGCGCTGGCCCCGATTATGTCAATGCCGCCGCGGTGTTGAGCGGACCACGGGACGCGCATGAAATCCTGGGGCTATTGCACCGGATCGAGGCTGAATTCGACCGGCAACGTGAAACCCGCTGGGGTTCGCGTACGCTGGACCTCGACCTGATCGGGGTGGATGACCTGGTGCTGCCCGACCTCGCCACATGGCGGCACTGGCACGACCTGGCGCCCGAGGACCAGCAACAGGCCGCGCCCGACCGGCTGATCCTGCCGCATCCCCGCCTGCAGGACCGCGCCTTCGTTCTGGTGCCGCTATTGGATGTGGCGCCGGACTGGCGCCACCCGATCCTGGGTTTGACTGTTTCGGAAATGGTGGCAAATCTGGACCCGCGCGACACCGCGCAGATCCGCCCCATGGGAGCCTGACGCCAGGGCATTTCGGGTTCTGTCCGGATCGCCGCTTCGGGTTTGCAGGTGAATTGCCGCACGATCCATGGTTCATCAGCCCCGGTTCAATTTCCACGAAAGTGCAAGGAACGCGTCGCACCTGGCCAGCTCCGGCGTGGTGGCGTTTGCGCCCTGGGCCATGCACCAGCCGAAATGGGCGTTCCGGCCCGGGCTCCAGACCGGAGGAGTGATGCCGCAGTTCCGTTTCTGCCCATCGGCGAATTGCGCCACCGAGCGATCAGCATGGTTGCGGCACAGCCGATCGACGCCGACCCAGCGCTGGCTGGCGTATTGCACGATGGCGGTTTACCGGAATATTTCCCTTTTCCCGCTTGCAAATGCACGATTTGCCGCCTAATTAGCACAGTCTCGAATTCCCAGCTTTCCAGCATTGGAGCAGCCATGGCCCGAGTTACGGTCGAAGATTGCGTCGACAAGGTCCCGAACCGGTTTGAACTGGTGATGCTCGCCAGCCACCGTGCCCGCGAAATCGCCGCCGGTGCGCCGATCTCCATCGACCGCGACAAGGACAAGAACCCGGTCGTCAGCCTGCGCGAAATCGCAGACGAGACGCAAGGCGCCGAGGATCTGCGCGAGCGCATGATCGAGAGCCACCAGACCCAGATAGAGGTGGACGAGCCCGAAGAAGACGCCATGGCCCTTCTGATGGGCGCCGAGGTCGACAAACCCGCCGAGGATGACTTGTCGGAAGAAAAACTGCTTCGCGCGCTGATGGAAGCGCAGATGTCCCAGTAAGGGCAACTTGCCATGGCGCTGGACCAGCTGATCGGTATCGACGACCTGGTCGAAAAGGTCCGCGCCTATAACCCCAGAACCGACGGGCCCCTGATCAGGGCCGCCTATGACTATGGCGGCCAGATGCATGAGGGCCAGTACCGGCAGTCGGGCGAGCCCTATTTCACCCATCCCGTCGCGGTCGCCTCGATCCTGGCTGAAATGCGGCTTGACGATCAGACCATCGTCACCGCGCTGCTGCACGACACCATCGAGGATACCAAGTCGACCTATGCCGAGGTTTCCGAACGTTTTGGCGACCAGATCGCCGAAATGGTCGACGGCGTTACCAAGCTGACCAACCTGCAGCTTTCCAGTTCCGAGGCCAAGCAGGCGGAGAACTTTCGCAAGCTGTTCATGGCCATGTCCAAGGATCTGCGGGTGATCCTGGTGAAGCTCGCCGACCGGCTGCATAACATGCGCACCATCAAGGCGATGCGGGCCGAAAAGCAGGTGCAAAAGGCGCGCGAGACCATGGATATCTACGCCCCGCTTGCGGGCCGCATGGGCATGCAGTGGATGCGCGACGAGCTGGAGGATCTGGGCTTTTCGGTCCTTAACCCCGAGGGCCGCAACTCTATCATGCGGCGCTTCATCACGCTGCAGAAAGAGACCGGCGACGCGATCGAACAGATCATGGTCGACATCAAGGCAGAACTGCGCAAGGCCGGCATCCGGGCAGAGGCGATGGGGCGCGCCAAGAAGCCCTATTCGATCTGGCGCAAGATGCAGGAAAAAGAGCTCAGCTTTGCCCGGCTGTCCGATATCTACGGCTTTCGTGTGCTGGTCGACCGCGAGGAGGATTGCTACCGCGTGCTCGGCGCGGTGCACCAGCGCTGGCGCGCCGTGCCGGGGCGGTTCAAGGACTATATCAGCCAGCCCAAGACCAACGGCTACCGCTCGATCCACACAACCGTGTCGGGGCGCGACGGCAAGCGGGTCGAGATCCAGATCCGAACCCGCCAGATGCATGACGTGGCCGAAAGCGGCGTCGCGGCGCACTGGTCCTATCGCGACGGCGAGCGTTCGGAAAACCCGTTCGCGGTGGATCCCTCGAAATGGGTCACCACGCTGACCGAACGGCTGGTCACCGCCGACAGCCATGACGAGTTTCTCGAACATGTGAAGCTGGAAATGTACGCCGACCAGGTGTTCTGCTTCACCCCCCGCGGCGACGTGGTGAAACTGCCGCGCGGGGCGACGCCGCTGGACTATGCCTATGCGATCCATACCCGCATCGGCGACAGCTGCGTCGGCGCCAAGGTCGATCATATGCGCGTGCCGCTCTGGACCCGGGTCAAGAACGGCCAGATGATCGAGATCATCACCGCCGACGGCCAGCGCCCGCAGGCCACCTGGCTGGACATCGTGATCACCGGCCGCGCCAAGGCCTCGATCCGCCGTTCCCTGCGTGAAGAGGACCGCGAGCGTTACGTCAAGCTGGGCTCGGAACTGGCCCGCGTGGCCTTTGACCATGTCGGCAAGCGGGCCACCGACAAGGCGCTTGCCACCGCCGCCAGGCAGCTCGGTCTGCCGGACGGTCAGGAACTGCTCGCCCGCCTCGGCTCTGCCGAGGTCAGCGCCCGAGAGGTGGTGCGGCTGCTCTATCCGTCGCTCGCCACCAGCAACGGCGACGAGATCGATGCCGCCCGCGCCGTGGTCGGGCTGGCCAAGGGCCAGGGCTTTGAGCGTGCGCAGTGCTGCCAGCCGGTGCCGGGCGAACGTATCGTCGGCATCTCGTATCGCGGCATGGGTGTGCTGGTGCATGCCATCGAATGCGAAGCGCTGGAAGAGCTAGAGGAGGAATCCAGCCGCTGGGTCGACCTGCACTGGCATTCGGGGCCGCACCCGGCGGTGCACACGGTCAGCCTGGACCTGACGATCAGTAACGACAGCGGCGTTCTGGGCCGGATCTGCACATTGATCGGCGAACAACACGCAAATATTTCCGATTTGCTTTTTGTCGACCGGAAACCGGACTTTTTTCGCCTCATTGTTGATGTTGATCTCAGAGATGCAGAACACCTTCACACGGTGATGCTGGCGCTCGAGGCCGAAAGCGATGTTGCCTCGATCGGCCGACACCGTGATCTGGGGCGCAAACCTTAAACGTAACTTCAGGGCGGGCAGCACGGGAAATTGGTCTTCAAGCGCAGAGACCCACGCACATGGCCAGAGGCGATCGGCCATTTCTTCTACCCCAAGGGCGGGTGGAGCCGGTCGGTCTATTACGTCATGCACCGCCTGCGCCGGCTGCCCGACCCGCCGCACCGGATCGCCCGCGGCATCGCCATCGGGGTCTTTGTCTGCTTCACCCCGTTCTTCGGCTTTCACCTTGTCATCGCCACAATACTGGTTTTTCTGATACAGGCCAATCTGCTGGCCGCGCTGCTGGCCACCTTCTTTGGCAACCCGCTGACCTTCCCGGTCATCGCCATCGTCAGCCTGGAGCTTGGCCAGTGGATGCTGGGTGCGCCCGGGGACGTGCACCTGCCGCAGGTCTTTGCCGAATTCACCAGTGCCTCGGTCGAGCTATGGCGCAACATAACCGCGCTCTTCACCGACGATGTGGCGCAGTGGCGCCAGTTGCGCGGGTTTTTCTGGCGGGTGTTCTGGCCCTATCTGGTCGGCGGCCTCATTCCCGGCATCATCACCGGTACCGTGGCCTACATACTGGCGCTGTCGGCGGTCACGGCCTATCAAAAGCACCGGATCAGGAAGCTGAAAGAACGCTATTCGTCCCGCCGGATGAAGCTGAAAACCGCCCCTGACCCTGCCGAGAAACAGTGAGCCGCCCACCGGCCCGGTATTGGGTTGGAACCATTGACCTGCTACGCCGATCCCCTAGACTGAGCCCCAGCAACAGCATTCGGCGAAGGAGGCGCAGATGATCCCCGTCAATCCCACACAGCTTCGGCTGGGCGTCAACATCGACCATGTGGCCACCGTGCGCAACGCCCGCGGCAGCGCCTATCCCGACCCGATCCGCGCCGCCAAGCTGGCCGAAAAGGCCGGCGCCGACGGCATCACCGCCCATCTGCGCGAAGACCGCCGCCACATCTCTGACCAGGATATCGACCGCCTGATGGCGCATCTCGGGGTGCCGCTGAATTTCGAAATGGCCGCCACGCCGGAAATGCAGGCCATCGCCCTGCGTCACAAGCCGCACGCGGTCTGCATCGTGCCCGAAAAGCGCGAGGAACGCACCACCGAGGGCGGGCTGGAAGTGGCGCGCGAGGAAAACGCGCTGGCCCATTTCATCGCCCCCCTGCGCGACGCCGGCTGCCGTGTGTCGATCTTCATCGGCGCCGACCGGGCCCAGATAGAGGCCGCCCACCGCATCGGCGCCCACGTGATAGAACTGCATACCGGCGCCTATTGCGACACCCATGCCGAGGGCCGGTTCGACGAGGCCGAGGCCGAATTGCACAAACTGCGCGATATGTCCGCCCTGGCCCACTCGCTGGGGCTGGAGGTGCATGCGGGCCATGGCCTGACCTATGACACGGTCAAGCCGGTGGCGGCATTCCCCGAAGTGATGGAGCTGAATATCGGCCATTTCCTGATCGGCGAGGCGATCTTTCGCGGCCTCACCCCCGCCATCGCCGAAATGCGCCGCCTGATGGACGAGGCCCGCGGGCAAAGCGCCGTGGCATAGCACCGGCAGCCGGTCAGTTCACCGCCGACAGCCCCGCGCCCGCTAGTCCTTGCGCGCCATCACCGCCCGTGCAATCGCTACCGCCTGATCCG
>JAAELR010000330.1 GCA_024226455.1 Paracoccaceae bacterium | reverse complement strand
GTTCAGGCGTTTTGGTCGTAAATCTGTGGAACGGTTCCTCGAAATCCTCATCCTGTCGCGATACCGCGCAGAAAGCCGCGCCGCTTAAGGACACCGAAAAACGCCGAAACCAATAAAAAGCACAGGCGACTAACTGCTTGGGAGGACGGGGACAAGGCCATCGCCCAGGGGGCTGGAAAAGTTCAACAATGAGACGGCAAAACAAGTGACAGCGGAGCCGCAGGCACGCCTTGGAGCCAAAGGCAAAGACAAATTCTGGTATGGCTACAAAGACTATACCAGCGTCGATATGCAGTCCGGCCTGATCAACAAACTCAGTGCCACGCCTGCGAATGTGACCGATGCACAAGGCTTGCGCCATATCTGTCCCGATCAGGGTGCGGTCTATACCGACAAAGGATACTGTACCAAACCCGCCCAGACCGAGATTGCGCGTAAAGGCAGCCACAGCACGGCGATCAAAAAGCGCGACATGAAGGGCAAGAAGCGTGACAAGGATCCCTCTCGTTGATTGCCCGGCAATCAACTGCCGGGCAGTGGATGGCTGAGCAAAATGCGCGCGCCTCATGGGCGTGTTTTCCAAATGCCCAAACCGGATGCGCTATCGTGGGCAGGCCAAGGTGCAATTCCAGTTGGCAATGCGGGCAATCAGCAATAACCTGGAGCGAAACCAATCCAATTGAATTCGCCCATCACCCCGAACGCGTTTGGAAAACCAAACTCTGCCTCGGGGTGATGGGCGAATGCTCGAATCCGATCAGATTGGTTTCGCTCTAAAACGCCTGACCCGGCTCGGGGTCGACAAGGTCCCGATCCTGTCCGCCTGATCACCGGGAGGAGTCCGTAAGCAATCCGGACATTTCCACAAAATCAGGGAGAAATCAGCTGAAACAACCACAAACCGACGATCCCGGCAGAGAGATCAAAAAAAAATCCCTTCACAAACCAGTCTGCCGGCAGCCCCATCAGCACCCCGCGCCGGCCATGCCGGTTTGCGATATGGAGCATGTCTTGGAAAAGCTATCGCCGGTGTAGCGCATTGCGCTATGATGGGGATGGTGCCGCGTTTTGCCGCGGCGGACCCATCGGCATCGGGACGACAATGCGCAGACTGTTCAGTGGACCCTCGGCGGGGATTGCCTTTATTCTACTGGCGATGTTCTGCATCTCGATCAACGACATGCTGATCAAGCTTCTGTCGGGGGACTACCCGCTGCACCAGATGGTGTTCATCCGGTCGGCGATTGGCATCGTGATCTCGCTGGCGCTGGTGCAACTGGAGGGCGGCTGGGCGATCCTGCGGACCCGGCGACCGGGGTTGCATGTTCTGCGCGGGCTGACCATCGTGTTCGCCAACATGACCTATTTCACTGCCGTCGCGGTGATGCCGCTTGCCGATGCCACTGCGCTGTTTTTTGTGGCACCCTTGTTCATCACGCTGTTGTCGGTGCCGTTTCTGGGCGAAAAGATCGGCATCCGGCGGGGCGGGGCGGTGGTGTTCGGGTTTCTTGGCGTGCTGGTCATCGTGCGGCCCGGTGGGGGCGGGCTGGCCACGGGCTGGGTGCTGGCACTGCCGGTGCTGGCGGCACTTGGCTATGCGGCGATGCAGATCCTGACCCGCAAGCTGCGCATGACCTCGAAAGCCTCGGCGATGGCAGTCTACATGCAGGCGATGTTTCTGGCGGTGGGCGCGGGGTTCTATCTGGCGGCCGGCGACGGGCGTTTTGCCGAAGGGGTAGAGAATGAAAGCCTGATCTTCCTGCTGCGCGCCTGGACCTGGCCGGCGCCGGGAGATGGCTGGTTGTTCCTGCTGCTGGGTGCGATGTCGGGGATCATCGGCTATGCGCTGAGCCAAGCCTACAGGCTGGGCGACGCGGGTACGATCGCGTCATATGAGTATACCGCGATGCCGATGGCGGTTCTGTGGGGCTGGCTGGTCTTTGGCGGGCTGCCGGGGGTCGGCACCTGGATTGGCATTGCGATGATCATGGGGTCGGGTGTCTATGTATTCTTGCGCGAGCGTGCGCGCAACATGGCGGTCCGGGGCAATCGCCCGGTGCGGAGGTAGTCGCCGATGCCCGAGTTTATCTATCGCGCCGCGGCGGGTGGCGATGTCGCCGCGATCCGGGATCTGCAGGTGGAAAGCTGGCGCCATGCCTATCGCGGCATGCTGTCGGAGGATTTCCTGAGCGGTGGGGTGGAGCGGGTTCTGGCGCAGCACTGGGCCGCGATGCCGGGTGACGACTGGATCGTCGAAACCGCCTGGGCGCAGGCGGGGCTGGCCGGGTTTGTCGCCGCCGATTGCGGCGGGCACGGCGAGGACGGCGCATTTGTCGACAACCTGCACGTGGCGCCAAGATTTCAGGGGCGCGGGCTGGGCCGGGTGCTGATGGCCCGCACGGCGGTGCGGATGACGGCGCGGGGCCTGTCCGGGGCCTGGCTGACGGTGATCCGCGAGAACCGTGGCAGCCGGGACTTCTACCGCCGGCTCGGCGGTGTCGAAGGGCCAGAGATTGCCGCAGAACTGTTCGGTGAGCCGATTGTCAAGCTGGCGGTCCGGTGGCACGATCTGCGCCCGCTGGAGCAGGGATTGCCGCGGGGTGAAATTCCTTGAGATTCGCACCTGATCGCGCTTGACGCCGCCAGCGGCTTGGCCTATCTCCCCGGCCTACGCGGTTGTAGCTCAGTTGGTTAGAGTACCGGCCTGTCACGCCGGGGGTCGCGGGTTCGAGTCCCGTCAACCGCGCCATCCTCTCCCGGATCCAAGGGCCCCCTTTCATGTTCGCGCTGATCGACAGGTTTCCTCTTGGTATGCTGGTCATGGTCTGCGCAACGCTTGGGCTGGCGCCTTTCGTTCCGGAACCTCATGTGTGGGAAAAGCTGAAGATGCTGGCGGGTGGCGAACTTGCGCGTCCGGTCGACATGTTCGACCTGGTGTTTCACGGGCTGCCCTGGCTGGTTCTGGCTTTGAAGCTGGGTCGGCTGGGCCGCGCATCCTGATCCACGCCGCGGGTTTTTCGGGCCATATCCAGCTAAAATGAGAACCGCCTGCGGCGGTTCGCTCTATTAACTCGGCCCCGGCGGGCCGAGCGGTTGGCGCCGGTTGCGGCGAGGCACTCCGAACTGAACCCCTGCGCGCTTTGCGGGGTCAGGTCAGGGCTGCGAGAATCCTTGCCCAGGACCGGATGCCCTTGTGAAAACTCTCGACGTGGAATTTCTCGTTGGGGCTGTGGATCTGGTCATCGTCGCGGCCAAAGCCGATCAGCATGGAATCGAGGCCGAGAATATCCTGGAAATGTCCCGCAATGGGGATCGAGCCGCCGCAGCCGATATAGGCGGCGGGCCGGTCCCATTCTTCGGTCAGCGCCCGGCGAGCCTTTTCGAAGGCGGGATTGTCGGTCGGCATCTGCGAGGCGCCGGCGCCGTCCTTGTCGTGATAGTCGATGCTGAACCCCTCGGGCAGGCGGCTTTCCAAATAGGTCCTGAACGCGGTCTGAATGGCGTCTGGGTCCTGCTTGCCGACCAACCGAAAGCTGACCTTGGCGCTGGCCTGGCTGGGCAGCACGGTCTTGAACCCCGCGCCGGTATAGCCGCCCCAGATGCCGTTGACATCGCAGGTTGGTCTGGACCAGATCATTTCCAGCGGGGTACGGTCTTGTTCGCCGGCGGGGTGTTTCAGGCCCACGTCGCCCAGAAACCGGGCGTGGTCGAAATTCAGCCCCTGCCACTGGCTGCGGATCTCGTCCGTCAGCTCTTCGACGCCGTCGTAAAAGCCCGGCAGGGTGATGCGACCGGTCTCGTCATGCAGATCGGCGAGGATGCGGGTCAGTACCCGGATCGGGTTCATCGCGATGCCGCCATACATTCCCGAATGCAGGTCGCGGGTCGGCCCGGTGATGGTGAAATCCTCGCCCACCAGCCCGCGCAGCCTGGTGACGATAGCGGGTATGAACGAATCGAACAGCCCGGTGTCGCAAATCAGCGCGAGATCGGTCTTCAACTCGGTGGCGTTCTGTTGAAGGAACGGAACCAGCGAGGGCGAGCCGCTTTCCTCTTCGCCCTCGAACAGGAAAGTCAGCCGCCCGGGCAGGCTGCCGTGCACCGCCTTCCAGGCGCGGCAGGCCTCGACGAATGTCATCAACTGGCCCTTGTCGTCGGATGCGCCGCGGCCCCGGATTACCTGGCCATTGCCGGTTTCCTGCAGTTCGGGGTCGAACGGGTCGCGGTCCCACAGGTCCAGCGGGTCGACCGGCTGCACGTCGTAGTGACCGTAAAACAGCAGATGCGGGCCGGTTTCGCCCACATGGCCTACCACCATCGGGTGGCCCGGGGTCTCGCGCTTGGAGGCCTCGACCCCCAGCGATTGCAGATCGGCCACCAGCCAGTCGGCGGCCTGATCGCATTGTTCTGCATAGGCCGGATCGGTCGAGACCGAGGGGATGCGCAGCAGGTCCATCAGCCGCTCTGTCGCGGCGGGGAAGTCACTGTCGATACGGGCAAGTACGGCGTCGAGGCTCATGAGGTCGGGATCCTTGGTGCTGCGGGTTGCCGGCACGGTAGCAGGCGCATCCGGCTTGTCCAGATGCGGCTGGTCAAGACCGGCAGGCTTCGCTAGATTGATGACGAAACCAGGGTTGGGTGACAGGATGCACAAAGGATTGACGGTGGTACTGGTGGCTGCGGCGATGCTGGCGGGCGCGGCAGGCGCCGAGCCGGTGAATGGCAAGTCGGCGCGCAGAGCCCTGTTTTCGCACAAGACTTTCGTTTTCCAACTTGCCACCGACAGTGGGTTGACACCGCTGCAGGTGAAACTGGTGAAGCTGCTGGCCCGCGATCCGGCCTTTCAGCGCGCGGCGAGCTATTATGGCGCAATGGCGATCTCGCCTTCGGTGTTCGAGGTGGCGCCGAGCGAAGGTGCGTCAGAGCGCGCCAAGGGGCTGGTGAAGTTTACCGGCAACCATCACAGCCCCGCGGCCGCAGACCGGGCGGCGCTGGTCGGCTGTGAGCGCACGCGCCGCAGAAGTGACGCCGCCTGCGTTGTGGCGGCGCGATTTCTGCCGAAGCGCTGGAAGACCGGTCGTGTCCTGACGCTGTCGCAGTCGGCGACGGCGGCCTTGGCCGGCTACCGCAAGGCGAAGCCGCCAAAGGCCTTTGCCATCAGCCTTGCCAGCCCTGCTTACGGCGTCGCCCGCGGCGAAAATGCCGCCGAGACCGCGCTGGCCGCCTGCAACGCCGACGCGACCCGGAGGGGCGCACCGGATTGTCAGGTGGTCATCGCCGATTGATCTGGATCAGGGCGGCAAAATGTATCATCTTTTGAATATGTATTTGGATCGCGTAAACTCTCTAGATACAGTGGCAAGATCTGCAGCCCCGGGGGATGATCGGTGAACTATACTCAGCATCTTGAGCAAGCGATTCAGCGTCTGCATGACGAGGGACGCTATCGCACCTTCATCGACATCGAACGCCACAATGGGTCCTTCCCGCATGCCACATGGCGCAAGCCCGACGGCAGCGAGCAGCCGGTGACTGTGTGGTGCGGCAACGACTATCTGGGCATGGGACAGCATCCGGTGGTCTTGGCCGCGATGCACGAGGCGCTGGACGCGGCCGGCGCGGGCTCTGGCGGTACCCGCAACATCAGCGGTACCACGGTCTATCACAAACGGCTCGAGGCGGAACTGGCCGACCTGCACGGCAAGGAATCGGCGCTGCTGTTCACCAGCGCCTATATCGCCAACGATGCGACTCTTTCGACGCTGCCCAAACTGTTTCCCGGGCTGATCATCTATTCCGACGCCCTGAACCATGCCTCGATGATCGAGGGCGTACGCCGCAACGGCGGGGCCAAGCGGATCTTCAGGCACAACGATCTCGACGATCTGCGCTCCAGGCTGGAGGCCGACGATCCGGCGGCACCCAAGCTGATAGCCTTCGAATCGGTCTACTCGATGGACGGGGATTTCGGACCGATCGAGGCGATCTGCGATCTGGCCGACGAGTTCGGTGCGCTGACCTATGTCGACGAGGTGCACGCGGTTGGCATGTATGGCCCCCGTGGTGCCGGTGTGGCTGAACGTGACCGGCTGATGCACCGCATCGACATCATCAACGGAACCCTGGCCAAGGCCTATGGCGTGATGGGCGGATACATCGCTTCTACAGAGAAAATGTGTGACGCCATAAGGTCTTATGCGCCCGGCTTCATCTTTACCACGTCGCTGGCACCGGCTGTCGCGGCGGGGGCTGCGGCCTCGGTCAGGCATCTCAAGACCGACCAGACGCTGCGCGACATGCACCAGGAACAGGCCAGGGTGCTGAAGTTGCGGCTGAAGGGGCTTGGGCTGCCGCTGATCGACCATGGCAGCCATATCGTGCCGGTTATCGTGGGCAATCCGGTGCACACCAAGAACATCAGCGACATGCTGCTGGACGATCACGGCATCTATGTGCAACCGATCAACTATCCCACCGTGCCGCGCGGCACCGAGAGGCTGCGCTTCACCCCTTCGCCGGTTCACGGACCCGACGAAATGGATGCGCTGGTCGATGCGCTGGACGTGCTCTGGTCGCATTGCGCGCTGAACCGCCAAGAGTTGACCGGTTAAGCTTTCTGCGGGTGCATTCGGTCTGGGCCTGTGCTAACCTGCTGTTAATACGGACGAGGGTCGGCGAATCGCCGGTCTGCAGGGACAGAGCCAGCACTAGGGGCAGGGGGCATGATCGGGCGGCGTACCGCACCTCCGAAAGAACCAGAAACGGAAGAGCCGAGAGGCTTTGACGATTTCGATGTTCGCCTTGGCGACACCATGCGTGGCGAGCGTGCTACCATGGGTAAATCACTGTTGGATGTGCAGCGAGAGTTGAAGATCAAGGCGAACTATATCGCTGCCATCGAAAACTCTGACCCGTCCGCTTTCGAGACCCCCGGGTTCATCGCTGGTTACGTGCGCTCTTACGCGCGCTATCTGAACCTCGATCCGGAATGGGCCTATGACAAGTTCTGCCAAGAGGGCAATTTCGTGGTGGTGCACGGGCTGGCCCCTGCGGCGTCGAGCGTCAAGAGCGCCAAGATTGACGCGGCGAAATCCGCCGGTCTGCGCAAGGACCCGCTGGAACAGCCCAACACGCCCTTCGTGCCCCGAGCCGAGGGGCTGTTTGCGCGCATCGAACCAGGGGCGCTGGGCTCGATAGCGGTGCTGGCGGCGCTGATCGGTTTCATCGGCTATGGCGGCTGGGCGGTGCTGCAAGAGGTGCAGCGGGTGCAGTTCGCCCCCGTGGACCAGACCCCGGGCGTGACCGCCCAGGTCGATCCGCTGGCGCCGGTCGATACGTTCTCTGTCGGTGTCACCAACGATACCGCACTGGCCGAACCCGCGGTCGAAGCGCTTGATAGGCTGTACCGGCCGCAGGCGCTGGACATGCCGGTGCTGACTGCACGCGACGCGCCGATCATCACGCTGGACCACAACAAGGTCGCCACCGTGATTGAGGCGGAAACCGACACGCCGCTGCGCAGCAACCCGGTGGCGCTGGTGCTGGCCGAGGCTCTGAACGACGAACCGATCGCATCCGCGCCCGCGGTGCGGGTACTGGCCGCAGGGGCACCGGATGTGGCCATGTTCGCCACCCGCCCCGCTTGGGTGCGGGTCAGTTCCGCCGACGGAACGGTGATCTTCGAAAAAATCCTGGACGCGGGCGAACGCTATGTGCTGCCCAAGACCGAAGAGCCGCCGCTGTTGCGCGCCGGCAATCCCAGTGCCCTGTTCTTCAGCGTAAACGGAGACACCTACGGACCCGCCAGCACCGGCCCATCGCCGATCAAGAACGTCTCGCTTGGGGCGGAAGCGCTGAAGGGCAAGTATACGGTGGTCGATCTGAATGCCAACCGGGCGGTGGCCAAGGTGGTGGCCGAACTGCGGGCGTTGGACAGCCAGTAAACTCACGTCTTCTTTGCGGGCCGCGCTGCTTGTGGCGTGGCCGCGCCTGCGCTTTGCGCTGTTGCCGTTCAGCCAAGAGAGGCGTCATGGATAGATGAGAGCATCGCGGCAATCGTGCGGTTGCGGTGCCGGGTTGCGCGGACTATCTGACATGCGAACCTGGTGCAGCAACCCCGGACCGCCCGCAGATGACGCATAACCCGATCCGCCCCTGGCGCGACATCCAGCGTCGTGCATCTCGCCAGATACATGTCGGCCCGGTGGCGGTGGGTGGCGATGCGCCGATCTCGGTGCAGACGATGACCAACACCGATACATCGGACGTGGCCGCCACGGTGGCGCAGGTACTGGCCTGCGCAGATGCGGGCGCCGATATAGTGCGGGTTTCGACCCCGGACGAGGCCAGCACGCGGGCGCTGCACGAGATCGTTGCCGAAAGCCCGGTGCCGATTGTCGCCGACATCCATTTCCACTATAGGCGCGCCATCGAGGCCGCCGAGGCAGGCGCCGCCTGCCTGCGCATCAACCCCGGCAATATCGGCAGCCCGGAGCGGGTGCGCGAGGTGATCGCCGCGGCGCGCGACCATGGTTGCTCGATCCGCATCGGGGTCAATGCGGGCAGCCTGGAAAAGCACCTGCTCGATAAATACGGCGAGCCCTGTCCGGACGCTATGGTGGAAAGCGGCCTGGACCATATCCGCATCCTGCAGGACAACGATTTCCATGAGTTCAAGATCAGCGTGAAGGCGTCCGACGTGTTCATGGCTGCCGCCGCCTACCGCCAACTGGCCGAGGCCACCGACGCGCCGATCCATCTGGGGATCACCGAGGCCGGCGGGCTGGTTTCGGGCACGGTGAAATCAGCCATCGGCCTTGGCAGCCTGCTTTGGGCGGGCATTGGTGACACGCTGCGGGTGTCGCTCTCTGCCGATCCGGTGGAAGAGGTCAAGGTGGGCTTCGAGATACTGAAGTCGCTGGGGCTGCGCCATCGTGGCATCAATATCATATCCTGCCCGTCCTGCGCCCGCCAGGGGTTCGACGTGATCGCAGCCGTCGAGGCGCTGGAACAGCGGCTGGCGCATATCCACACGCCAATGAGCTTGTCGATCATCGGCTGCGTGGTGAATGGCCCGGGCGAGGCGCTGATGACCGATGTCGGGTTCACCGGTGGCGGGGCGGGATCGGGCATGGTCTATCTGGCCGGTCGGCAGAGCCACAAGCTGTCGAACGAGGCGATGATCGAGCACATTGTCGAGCAGGTTGAGGCGAAAGCCGCCGAGATCGAGGCGGCGGCGACCGATCAGGCTTAGGGCCTGTTGATATTCAGGATTCCCATTTCGTTTGGTTTCTGATTCAAGCTTCCAAAAGGGAGGCGTGAATGCTGAGTGATCGGTTTTTGATTAGTGACGAACAGTGGAAGTTGATTGAGCCCCATTGCCTGGGCAAGAAG
>JAAELR010000329.1 GCA_024226455.1 Paracoccaceae bacterium | reverse complement strand
GTCAAACAAATGTTAGGTGTGGGAACAAATGTGGGAACGCCCTTGGTGATTGTCTTATTAGTTGTTTGCAATCAACTAGTTACCGTTAGCCTGTGGCGGAGAGACAGGGATTCGAACCCTGGAGACGGTCTCCCGCCTACACACTTTCCAGGCGTGCGCCTTCGACCACTCGGCCACCTCTCCGTAAAGGCGGTTCTAGCCTTTCAACGGCCCTCGCCGCAAGAGGTGCCGACCCATTTTCCTACAGCATCCTGCGGCACGATGAATTCAATCGACACCGCAGACTGGACCATCGGCACGAGCCACCGCGACCAGGGCCTTGGGCGTGGGAGTCTCGACCGCAACATCCGTGCCAGCCCAGAGATTGAAGTTAGTCATAGCTCGCCGTGAGACCGGGCCCCAAAAACCGTCGATCACCGCGTCGTAGCAGCCGACCCGCACCAGTTCGGCTTGCAATTCAGCGGCCAGCGGGTCGCCCCGGGGGTCGGAGGCCACCGGTTCCTCGACATCGCCCATCGGCTTGCATTCCACCTGATCGACACCGCAATCAACCGTTGGATCGATAGCAAGGGTCGGGTCGTCGCCGTCGCGAGTATCGACCGCATTGGGATCGATTGCGGGGCCTACGACAGCGGTGCCATCGCTGTAGGTCGCGGAGGGTTCGTCATCCGGCTCGCGGCATTCGACCCCATCGCAGCCAAGCGCTGCATCGATGACCACGTCGAGATCGGCGCTGACGTCACCCGGCCGCCCAAGAGGTTCTGCACCGGTATCGGCCAGGATCGCCACCGCTGCCGGATCAGCAGCGCTGTCGCGCGCCACCTCTTCAACCACCAGCCGGGTCCCGATATCCACGCTCCAGCGCGCCGGGTAGTAGGTGGCATGGGCGCCGCCGACGCCCGAAGTATCCTGTCCGACCACGATCGACAGATATGCCCCCGCGGGCAGGATGAACCCATCCTCGACCTTTTTGTAGCTCTCGCCGTCGAGGCTGAAATGCCGCGAGACATCGACCGACACGTTGCCCAGCCCGATTTCGGGGGGCCAGTCCTCTGGGACATAGTCTTGATCGACCGAGCCCCTTGCGTAAATGCGAGAACGTTCGGTGACGACAAAGCGAAATTCGCGCCAGCGTTGTTGTTCCAGTTCTGCCAGGCGATCAACCCAGCCGTCGCGTGGCAGGTTAGCGCCATAGTCGTATGTGCCGGTCAGCCGGGTCACCAGAGCCTCTGTCCGAGCCGTGCAGAGCCCTGCGTCGCAATCCCAGTCTTCGGGCGCAGCCAGCGCCGGTCCGGCCAGCGCGGCAAGAACCAGCAGGGGACGCAGAACCCTAGTCACCGCCGTCGCCGCCATCGTCCCCGCCCCAATCATCGTCGTCATCATCCTGCTCGTTCCCGTCATACCACACGCCGCCGTCCTCGCCGGTCTTGCCCTTTGCACCTTGCCGGAGAGCCAGAACAGCGCCAATAGCGCCGCCGCCTATCACCCCGAGCACGGCGAGATCATCCGAAACCTGCGAGGCGGCAAAACCACCAATCAGCACGCCTCCGATCACGAGTAGGGCTGTCTTCATGGCGGTCCCTTAGTACTGCGCCGGAAGATCCCAGCACCGATAAAAACTGGTCCAGCCGATATCGGGCCACTTGGCGCGCATCTTGTCCGGTTCAACCTGCCTGGCCTGCAGGGTTTCAGAGTAGGGGCCATCACCTTCGTCGCAAACACCCTTGAATGTTATGCCTTCGGGGCCTGGGAAAAGCCCGGTCACCCGGCATTCGCCACCGTAGAAGTAGACATTCTCTGGCGTCAGAATGCCCGCGGTGACATTTTGCGTCACACCCTGGGTCGTATTGACATATCTGCAGTCGGCCCGATCCGCGGCCCAGCCTCCCATGACACCGGTATCGGCCATTACGCCGGCGCTAGCCAATGTCGTCAAAGTCAAACCCACCACAAAGAACATCGCCATTCTCATCATAGGCCTCCTGTTGCACGCGCTCCGATCTGGCGGCCCCGCGCCGCCGGTGTCACGCTTCGCACCAAAGCGTATCTTGTAGCCATCGATGCGGGCTTGATCCCGGTCAATCTGCGCCGTGATAGGGGTGGCATCTGACGCCACGTCATAGCAGGCCGGTTTGTCCGACAAGCTGGCGATGCTGGCAGACACATGGTTCTCGCATATGGGCAGCGGGGCATAGTAACGGACACGGTCAGACCGGGGCAACGCATGCTGTCGCCGCTTTGATCGCCCGCCGGATGCTGCCGCCCGGCGCGGTCGCGAATGCGTTGGTATTGCCGGGGCTCAGCCTAGCAGCATATTGACGCGCCGGTTGCGCGCGCCTTTCTTTTCGATCTTGCCCAACGTCACCAGACCGATTTCGCCGGTGCGCGCCACATGGGTACCTCCGCAAGGTTGCAGGTCGATCCGGGCATCGCCTTCACCGATAGCGATCAGGCGCACCCGCCCTGCCCCCTTGGGCGGCTTGACCGACATGGTCTTGACCAACCCTGGGTTGGCGTCAAGCTCGGCATCGGTAATCCAGCTTTCCGTCACCGGCAGATCGCGCGCGATCAGTCCGTTGAGCTGCGCCTCGAGTGCGGCCTTGTCCTCTGGCGCCTCAGGCATGTCGAAATCGAGCCGGCCCTTTACGGCGGTGACCGCGCCACCGGTCACCGGTCGCGGGATCACCACCGACAGCAGGTGCAGGCCAGTATGGGCGCGCATGTGCCGATACCGGCGCTCCCAGTCGAGACGCTGCCAGATCTCCTGGCCGGTGTCCGGCAGCGGGGCTCCGGGTTCGATCTGCAGCACAATAGCGCCGCCCTCGCCCTTGACCGTGCCGGTGACCGTCATCTCGCGGTCGTCCCAGCCAATCAGCCCGGTATCGCCCGGCTGACCGCCACCCTGCGGGTAGAAAATCGTCCGGTCCAGCACAACACCGCCACCCTCGGTCAGCCCGACAACCTTCGCCATCGTCTCACGCAGGTAGGGGTCAGTGCGAAATAAAACTTCTGTCATTAGTAGTCTGCCTCATCGCCTTGGGCCGTCTGGTCAGGGTCGAGTTCCTTGTCGGCCTCTCCCAGATGCAACTCGCGCTCGCTGCTCGCAGGTGAAAGCGGGCCGGGGGTGGCCTGGCGCAACGCTTCGGGGTTGCGCAGCCAGATGTCGCGCTGCGCGAACGGGATCTCGATGCCTTCTTCGGCAAAGCGTTCGGCGATGCGGTGGTTGAGTTCGGTCTTGACCGACATCGAAAAATTCACATCGCTCAGCACGGCGCGGATCTGGAAATCGAGGCTGTCGGCCCCGAAGCCCCTAAAATCGATGCCCGGCGCCGGATCGACGGTGACCAGCGGGTGTTCTTCGGCGATCTCTTTGAGAATCTCGGCAATCCGCCGCGTGTCATTGCCGTAGGCAACGCCCACCTGGACCTTGATGCGCCCGATATTGTTGGTACGGGTCCAATTCGACACCGCCCCTGCGATGAAATCGCCGTTCGGCACGATCACGTCGTTTCGGTCGAAGGTCTCGATCAGCGTCGAACGCACCGAGATTCGACGCACGATCCCGGTATGGCCGCCCACCTGGATCCAGTCGCCCTCGGCCACCGGTCGCTCGATCAGCAAGATGATACCGCTGACGAAGTTCTGCACGATGTTTTGCAGGCCAAAGCCAATGCCGACCGACAGGGCACCGGCGACAAGGGCGAGCGAAGTTAGGTTGATGCCGGCGGCGGTAATGGCAACGAGCGCGGCAAAAAAGATCCCGATATAGCCCAGGCCCGAAACGATCGCGGTCTGACCGCCGGGGTCGATCTGGGTCTTGGGCAGTACGTTGTTGCGCAACGCCCCCTGCACGATACGGGTCGCGAGATAGAGCGCGACGAAGACGAGGACGAAAGTCAGAAAGTTTTCCGGCGAGATTCGGGTTTCGCCGAGGGCAAAGCCCTCGCGAAACTCCGCCCAAAGCTCTGTCAGGTCAGCCCTGCGCGCGCCCCAGGTCAGCGCGAAGAATGGCAGCGAGACCAGCACCAGTACAAAGCCCAGAAGCGTCGGCAAGAGCGCGGCTTGCACTTCCTCCTCGGCAGAGCCGGTGGCAAGCCCATAAAAGAACCGTACCACACTGTTGAGCAGGTGAAGCAGCGCAAGTAGCGCCAGCGTCTTGACTGTCGGGAACAACAAATAGAGCCCTGCATTGAGAAAACCGACTGCGGCCAGCACGACTCCAAGCATCGCCAGCACCGCCACTATGCGCCCCAGTAACCCCATCCAGCGCGACAGGTAGGCGTGATCCTCTTGCTCCAATGCCTTGCGGGCTTTTGCGGTCAGCAGCCGCCCCAGACGAAACAGCGCCAGCCCGGCCAGCAGCGCCACAGGGAAAAGCAGCACCGCGGTCGAGGTTTCGGAGTAGCCCTCGTATTCGGCCAGTTCCGCCAGAAGCCCCGAAAGCCCAACCAGAAAACCCAGAAAAGCGATCCCGGCTCGCATGCGAAGCGCTTCGTCGTCGTTCACCACCAGCAGCGAGCCACGACCGCCACCTTTCGGCAGCAGCCGTTGCCCCAGCCAGTAGGCTCCATAGACGCAGAAACCCAGGTAGGGCAGCCAGCCGACGACAAGACTGCCGCGAAAGCCCAGCAGACCGGAGGTGTTCAGAGCTATGACCAGCAGGTAGATGCCAGCCACAGGCATCGCAACCTGGCCCAGCGACAGCAGGAAATCCCCTGCTCGGCGCAACTCGCTGCCAGTGGCGCGGAGAACCCGTTCCGATATCCGCCCCATGATCGCCTGGCCTCGCAACAACAGCAGGGCCGCAACCACCAATAGCAGCAGGGTGCGCGGCAATTCGTGGCGCAGCGTGTTGAGCTTGATCTCACTGGACCAGGCGTCGCGCGATTCGGTCAAGATCGCGCGCAGCGACCCGGTCAGATAGACGAGCGCGGGGGGCCAGTGGGCCGGGTTCAGCGGCGTCGGTCCCAGGCGTAGCAGCGCATCGGTCTGGCGTTCGCGGATTAGCTTGTCGATCTCACGGACCAGCCCGCCAGCCCGGCTAAACGCCTCTTCGGCACGGGTGACCGGGGCCTGGGCCTTGACCAACTGCTCGCCCAGTTCGAAGCGGCGAGTGGCTATTTCATCTGCTTCGGTTCCGCCTTCACCGGGTGGCTCTCCCAACGCCTCTATCTGCGTCTTCAGCGTTTCGATACGGGCCGAGTTGACGTCCTGGACGCGCAAAAAGCGCTCGCGCCAGACGACAATTTCCGAGCGCAGGCTTTCAAACGCCTGGCTCGAAGCGCGTGCCGCCTCGATCGATGCCTCGGCGCGTCCGGCCACCGAGCCCCAGGCGTCGTAGTCAATCTCGTCCGCGGTCTGCGCCCCGGCAATCGGTGCGACCAGCACCAGCAATACCGCGACCAGACCTGCCGCAAGGGTGCGAAGCGACACGCCCGGCATCAGTCTTCAAAGACCGAGGGCAAGAGCGCGGGATCGCGGTCAAGCCATTGCGGTACCGGCAGGCTCTTGCCGCGCAGGAAGCCGGGGTCGAAGAGTTTGGACTGATAGCGCGTGCCGTAGTCGCACAGCATGGTGATGATGGTTTTGCCCGGTCCCAGCTCGCGCGCCAACCGCACCGCGCCGGCCACGTTGATGCCGGTCGATCCCCCCATGCAGAGCCCCTCGTCGGCCAATAGGCCGAAAACTACGGGCAATGCCTCGTCGTCGCTGACCTGGCACAGATAGTCGGGTGCGAAACCCTTGAGATTGGCGGTGATGCGCCCCTGGCCGATGCCTTCAGTGATCGAATTGCCTTCCAGCTTGTCCGCATCGGGCCGGTAGAGCGCGAAGATCCCCGAGCCAAGCGGATCGGCGATGCCGCAGGTCACGCCCCGGGGCTGCAGCGCCATGCCGACCCCCGCAGCGGTGCCGCCCGAACCCACCGAGCAGATGAAACCGTCAACCTTGCCACCGGTCTGCTCCCATATCTCGGGGCCTGTGGTCTCCACATGGGCCTGCCGGTTGGCAACGTTGTCGAACTGGTTGGCCCAGATCGCCCCTCCCGGTTCAGTTTCGGCCAGCCGCGCCGCGAGCCGACCGGAGTATTTCACATAGTTGTTGGGGTTCTTGTAGGGAACCGCAGGCACCTGCACCAGTTCGGCGCCGGCAAGCCGGATCATGTCCTTCTTTTCCTGGCTCTGGGTTTCGGGGATCACGATCACCGTCTTGAACCCCATCGCAGCACCCACCAGCGCCAGACCGATACCGGTATTGCCAGCCGTACCCTCGACGATGGTGCCGCCGGGCTTCAGGTCGCCGCGCGCAATGGCGTCCTTGATGATGAAAAGCGCGGCGCGGTCCTTGACCGACTGGCCCGGGTTCATGAATTCGGCCTTGCCGTAAATCTCGCTGCCCGTGGCCTCTGACGCCGCCCGCAGGCGGATCAGTGGGGTCTTGCCCACTGCATCAGGCAAATCCCGGTAAACCTGCATCGCTGCACCCCTAGTTGCTGCGGCCCTTTCGATCATTGTGTAGGACGGGCCCTTCCGGAACTCAAGCGCCGCCGCGCAGCATTTCCCGGTTTGCCGCCAGCCAGAGCGCCGAAAGGATCAGCGGCCCGTTCTGCGCCTCGCCAGTCTTCAACATATGCATCAATTCA
Source organism: Paracoccaceae bacterium (assembly GCA_024226455.1). Lineage (GTDB taxonomy): Bacteria > Pseudomonadota > Alphaproteobacteria > Rhodobacterales > Rhodobacteraceae > JAAELR01. Next base: position 8,174 of record JAAELR010000329.1, on the reverse strand, counting down.
TCAAAACCCAGCAGGATGCCGCGGATATCCTCTGCCTCGCTTTGCACCCCGCCGATGCTGGCGGCACCGTCAGGCAAGTCCGCCAGCCCGACATAAGAGAACAGGTACTCGCTGACAGCACCCGGCGACGGATAGTAGTTGCCTACCGACACCAGCCGCTGCAAATCGATCCCGGTCTCTTCCAGCGCCTCACGCATTGCGCAATCTTCGGGCGTCTCACCGGGGTCGACACGTCCGGCGATGGCTTCCAGGCTCCAAGGTCGCCGATCGCCGCGCAGCAGCGGACCATAGCGGAATTGCTCGATCACCAGCACCCTGTCGCGTACGGGGTCATAGGGCAGTACCGTCGAGGCGTCGCCCGAAACAAAGCCCGCGCGCTCGACCTGCGGGCTCATGCCTCCGCCAAAGGTGCGAAAGCGCAGGTCGTGCTCTTCCATGGCGAAGAACCGCCGGTAAGGCCGGCGCGGCGCGCTTGCGTCGACATCTGCGTCGGTGAAGCCCTGGCGCACCTGCATCGGCGTCTCTTCCGCCCGGGCGCGCGCCAGGGACGTCCAGCGCACAAGCATCATCTGCAGCGCCGCTTGCACCTGACAGGCGGGCATTTCATCACGATAGCCGACGATCTCGGCCGCCATACACACTGCTGCCTCTGCCCATTGCGCCTGCCAGCGTTCGGGATCCCAGATGCCAGGCCCGGTGGCATTCCAGACCGGCGTAAGCCCACGGACCACGCCGTGACCGGTCGCAAATTCGACTTCCTCCAGACCACCGCCCAATGCTGCGGTAAAGAATTCCAGTCGCGCCAGAGCCTCGGGGTCTGGCTCAATCGCGCTGCCGGTTACCTCGCCACCGGGGCTAGGTTCAAGCCCCGGCCCAGCCCAGCCACCGCCGCAAAGCAGGTGTCCTGCAAGCCGCGCGGGCGTGCCCTGCGGAACGGCTCCTAAAACCGCCCGCGCCAACATCGGGTGACAGAGCACCGCGAACAGGAAGACTTGCGGCACCGGTCGTCAGCTCCAGCGTCGGGCTGCCAGTTCGACCAGCACCCCCACGACAATGCCGCCCAGAACCAGCACCCCGATCACATCCGCATGCGCCAGATAGACGCTCTGTTTGATCGCGATCTGCATCATGTCCTGCAGCGCGGCAAACGGATTGCCGCCATAGGCCATGCGCATGGCTCGGCGTATCATTTCGTAGCCTGAGAACCAGATCAGCGATATCAGCACCAGCAAGGCCACCGCCGACAGCCCCACGCCCAAGCCCTGGCTCAATCCGTCCCCGACACGCCTGCCCAGAAACCGCCACCCCACCATCAGACCAAAGAACGCAACCAGTTCGCGCAGGATCCCGGACGGGGTTTCCGGCGGCAGATGCCCGGCCACGCGGTCGGCCGCGACATATCCCAAAGCCGCAACGAGAATGGCAGCGATCAGTTTGGGCATGGTGGGCATGGGGGTCAGGCCTCGGTCTTGGGCATGGGGTCAGGCAGCAATCGTGGTCATGGTATCAGACCGTTCTGGTTACAGTGATCTGTGTCACGTCGCAGTTTCCGCTGTGAAAGGTCGCCGCGCAAGAGGTGAGGTAGAAATTCCACATCTTGCGGAACCGGTCATCGAATCCCAATGCCGAGACCTCGTCCCAGCGCCCATTGAACGTGTCATGCCAGCGCCGCAGCGTCTGGCTGTAGCATTCACCGAATTCGACCGAGCGCAACATGCGCAGGCCGGCGCTTTCGATCTCTGACAACAGAGCTCCGCGCGACGGCAGCATGCCGCCGGGAAATATGAATTTCTGGATGAAATCTACGCCCTTGCGGTAAACCTCCCAGCGCTTGTCTTGCACGGTTATGATCTGCAGCGTCGCATTGGCGCCGGGGTTCAGCCTCTGGCGTAGCGCTTCGAAATAGGTAGGCCAGTACTTTTCTCCCACCGCCTCGAACATCTCGATGCTGGCGATGCCATCATAGCGCCCGCGCTCGTCGCGGTAGTCCTGCAGCCTGATCTCGACCCGGTTACTCAACCCCGCGGCGGCGATACGATCCTGCGCAAAGGCGAACTGTTCCTGCGAAATGGTCAATCCGGTGACCCGCAGCCCCCGCTCCCGAGCCGCATATTCGGCAAACCCGCCCCAACCGCAGCCAATCTCAAGAACATGGTCACCGGCGCGCACGCCCATCTCGTCGATCATGGAGGCGTATTTGGCGGTTTGCGCGGTCTCCAGGCTCTCTTGCCCGGTCTCGAATCGGGCCGAGCTGTAGGTCATCGTGCCGTCCAGCCAAAGCCCATAGAACGCATTGCCGAGGTCATAGTGATGCGAAATGTTGCGCCGCGCCTGACGCCGGGAATTCGACTGCAGCCAGAACCGCAGCCGTTCAAAAGCCCGCACCAGCCCCATGCCGGGAAAGCCATCATAGATCTCGTCATTGTCGGCATGCAATAGATCCATGAAGGCCTGAAGATCCGGCGTAGTCCACCAGCCGTCCAGATAGGCCTCGCAGAACCCCAGGTCACCCTCCCGAATCAACCGCGAAAAGATATCCGGGTTAACGATACGCAGTTCGGCCACAGGCCCCGAAGCTTGCGCCTCGGCCCGAAACCGCCGCCCGTCCGGCAGCACGAAATCAAGCCGCCCATGCCCCATGCCGCACGCTGCCGCAAAAACCCTGGTGAAGTATCGTGGCAGCCCGGTTTGCCCTTGGGTCGAGTTTAACACCTGCATGTTTGTCCAATCCCCTCGAGACCACGCTATCAAAATCCCGCGCATTCTCAAGGGTCTTGCGCAGGTCGGGGCGGTTAGCGAATGCCTTTCGGTCCGATAGCCGGGAAGCGCCAGACCGTCACAGCACGTGATCCAGCGCCCGAATCAGATGGTCAATGTCGTGCTGGCTGGTGTAATGCACGAAAGACAGCCGCAACACACCCTTGTCCGGATCGATCCCCATCGCCCTGAGCGGGCGCCCCGCATAGAAATCGCCGCCGCCCGCCATGATGCCATGCGGCGCCAGTTCGGCGGCCAGCGATGCACCCGACCGATCGCACTCTATGGCCACAGTCGGCGCCCGCCCCGCAGCTTGATTGGGACCGAGCAGACGCAGGTTGTTCCTGGCGCTCAGAAAATCCAGCAGCGGCTGCAGCAGCGCGGTTTCATGGGCGCGGGCCAGGTCATGAACCCGGATGGCACGCTTGCGAGGGTCGGGCTCGGGGCGGAAATGGAAGGCGTGCAAAGCGTCGAGATAGTCCGCCATGCCCGCACACGCGGCGACCTGGGCATGGTCAGGTCCGGCCGGGGTAAAACGCTGGTAGAGCGTGTCGGCGTTGAAATAGTGCCCCTGATTCGGCAGGCTCATGCCCAGCTCGCGGCGGATCACCATGCATCCCTGATGCGGGCCAAAGGTCTTGTAGGCGGAAAACAGATAGATATCGGCGCCCAAAGCCCCCACATCCGGCAACCCGTGCGGCGCATAGGAAACCCCGTCAACACAGGCCAGCGCACCGGCATCGTGCACCCTGGCGCAGATTGCGGCAACGTCATTGACCTCGCCCACCACGTTGGAGCAATGCGGGAAACAGACCAGCCGCACCTTGTCGTCGAGCAGCGCGTCCAGCGCCGCAGGGTCGAGATGCCCGGTCTCAGGGTCGATCTTCCACTCGCGGATCTCGGCCCCTTCCGCTTCCAGCCGCCGCCAGGGGCCGAAATTGGCCTCGTGATCCTGGTCGGTGACGATGATCGCCTCGCCGGGCCGCATCGCCTGACGAAAGGCCTGTGCCAGCACATAGGTGTTCTGCGAGGTCGAGGGGCCGAAACTCAACTCATCCGTCGCCACCCCCAGCATCGCCGCCAGCCTGGTGCGCGCTTCGTCCATCTCTTCGCCACCCAGCCGGCTGGCCCGGTAAGGCCCATAGGGCTGAACCTTGCGCTTGCGGTAGAACCGCTTCAGCCGGTCGATCACCGGGCCGCAGGTATAGGACCCGCCAGCGTTTTCAAAAAACGACCTGTCCGCCAGTGCCGGCACGGAAAACGCCGGAAACTGCGCTCGCACCCATTCGATATCAAGCTGCATCGCCAATCTCCCAATTGCAGCCGGTCTGCCGCTGAATCGCGAAAGGGTCAAGCGCCACCCGCCCTAAACACCCACCCCGCGACAGAGCGTCCCGGCCAGCGTCAAAGCGCCAAACCGGAGGGACCCGCCGAAGGTGGGCTCGACATATCAAGCCGCGCCCAAAGGGCGCGACAATTCGGTAACGGGGTTGCCTCAGGCGTTCACATCCACAACGACACGCCCCTGCACCTGACCCTTCAGGATATCGCGGCCCAGCCCAGGCAGATCGGCCAGCGTTGCGGGGCGGATCATCGCCTCCAGCTTGTCCATCGGCAAGTCGCTCGCAATCCGTTGCCAGGCCCGGACACGGTTGTCAAAAGGCTGCATCACGCTATCGATGCCCAGCAGGTTCACGCCTCGCAACAGGAACGGGATCACCGTGGCCGGCAGCCCAGCGCCGCCCGCCAGCCCCACCGCCGCGACCGAGGCGCCGTATTTCATCTGCCCCAACACCCGGGCCAGCATCGCGCCGCCCACCGCGTCGACCGAGCCGCCCCAGATCTCGGCCTCGAGCGGGCGCTTGACGGTCTCGGCCAGTTCCTCGCGTGCCACGATCCGGCTCGCTCCCAGCCCGCGCAGATAGTCTTCGGTTTCCGGCCTCCCGGTCACGGCCGCGACTTCGTGGCCCAGCGCGGTCAGGATCGCCGTGGCAACAGAGCCCACGCCCCCCGCCGCTCCGGTCACCAGCACCGGTCCGTCCTTGATGCCGTGATCCTCCAGCGCCATCACCGCAAGCATCGCGGTGAAGCCCGCAGTGCCCACCGCCATCGCAGCCCGCGTGTCCAGCCCGTCTGGCAGCGGCACCAGCCAGTCGGCCCGGACTCGCGCCTTTTGCGCATAGCCGCCCCAATGCGCCTCGCCGACGCGCCATCCGGTCAGCACCACCTTGTCGCCGGGCCGGTAACGTTCGTCGTCGCTGGTCTCGACGGTGCCGGCAAGATCGATCCCCGGCACATGCGGGTAATTTCGCACCAGCCCGCCACCCGGTCCGATGCACAAGCCATCCTTGTAGTTCACCGTCGAATACTCGACCGCTACTGTCACGCCGCCCTCAGGCAACAGGTCTTCGCCGATCTCCTGCACACCGGCGCGGGTCTTTCCCTCTTCGTCCTTTTCGACGAGCAAAGCTTTGAAAGTCATGAATTTCCCCTCGATGCGCCCAGCCGCCAGACAGGGCCGGGCTTGATGATCAGATCGATGTCCGGCACAAGCCGGATCTCATCGAAATTGTTAACTTCACTTGGCAAGACATTGTTCTTTCGACAATTCTGCCGCACACCGGGTCCAGCCGAACCCGGTACAATCACTTGCCTGGCCCGGACCAGTCGATGGCACAGATCTCGCCCGACTTGCCGTCGAAATCCCAGACCCTTCCATGATCGCGCAGGCGCGAGCGGTTGCCGCGGGCGACGATCACGTCCGGACCCATCCAGTATTTCGTGTTCTTGACCATCACCGGCTCGTCGCGGTTGGCGCCCTGTACCATCTCGATCTCGCCGTTGATCTTGCGGCCCACGTTCAGCACCCGGCGGTTGCCGTCCCGGATAATCTCGACCGGCTGGCGCTCGGCGCTGATGATGGTACTGACCAGCTTGGAAAACAGGCCCGTGGTGCCGCCCGCGCTGCCCGACAGGATCTGCAGCAAGCCGTTATAGGCCTTCTGCGTCGCGCGTTCGTCGATATAGGCCGCGACGCGCCAGTCGCCCTCGCCCATGCGGCCCGGGATCTCGACCATCAGTCCGATATTGACGCCGGTCAGGTCCTCGCCCTCGAAATGACCCTCGTCGATGACAATGGCCATCCAGGCATGGCAATGGCCCTCGGTCGGCTTGTGCCTGCCCAGCGAAACCACGCAAGGACAGAACACCTCGCAAGAGCAGTTCAGGAACAGCTCGCCCCTGATCGCCCATTCGGTCGGGGTCTCGCGCCGGCGGCTCGACGTAATGCGCTGGTCGAGCCGGGATTTCAGGCGCAGGCGATCGCCTGATGGTTTTTTCTTTCCGTCAGCCATTTTGATTCTCCTCACAGTCCCACGCCGGCGGCAACGATCAGGCCGGCGACAATCAATATCGCGCCCAGGGGCCGCACCACAAAGCGCGACACCTGGGGCAGTTTCTCGAGCACCATCAGCAAGGTGGCGGCGCCCATCCAGGCAAGGTTCATGGTACCACCGACGAAAGCCAGCAGCATCAGCGCCCAGCAGCAGCCCAGGCACAGCGCGCCGAGGCGCAGCCCGAGGCGCGCGGCGGTCCCGGGCGCATCGCTCCAATGGCGCATGAAAAAGGCGAACGGCGCCATGCATTGGCTGAGACAGGCTTCTTTCAGACTGGAAAACTGATAGCCGCCGGCGGTCAGCAGCAGCCCGGCAGTCAGCCATGGAGAAAGGCTTTGACCCACCGGCGACAGCATTGCGATCTCGGCCAGAAGAACTTGTGCAAGCGCGGCGAGAACCGCAAAGCCAAGCCAGATCGAAATGTAACCGCCCAGCAATTCCGCAAAGCCCCGCCGCGACCCGGCGCCGGCACCGGCCAGATCGTCATAGACCGCCAGCGCAGGCACGAAAGTGGGCGCCATCATCGCCGCGGTCATCAGGGCCCACATCACGAAAGCCGTAGGGTAGCTCGCCATCCCGGGCTCTACCCGGCACAATTCGGCCCAGAATTCGGCCCCGAAATAGCCGGCACTCTGCAGCAGATCGGCTGGCGCGCGCATCATGTATAGCCCGGTCCAGGCAGCCAGGACCGTGCCGTAGAACAGCAGCCAGTGCCAGTCGCGCAGGCTTCTTCGCGCCAATGCCAGCAAAAGAATCGCCTCCCCAATTTTCCGCCTCGACCTTTTCCGCCCGGTCTGGTTTCATGTCAAACAATTAATGTCTGACAATTGGACGCCCATGAGAACCGGCCCCCTGGACCCCGACCGTGAATACTCCGCCCAAATCGCCGGGGCGATCCGCGCCGCAATCGTCGCGGGCGACCTGATTTCCGACGCGCGCCTGCCGTCCGAGGCAGAACTGGCAGAGCAGTTCGGCGTCAGCCGTCCCACCGTGCGTGAGGCCCTGAAACGGCTGGCCGCACAAAACCTGATCCGCACCCAGCGCGGCGCCACTGGCGGCGCCTTTGTCAATCGTCTGACATTCGAGGACGCCTACGAACAGCAGATCACCACCTCGACGCTGCTGCTGTCGATGAATGCGGTCAGCTTCGAAACCGCCTGCGAGGCACGCTTCGCACTGGAACGTGCCTGTGCGCCGCTGGCCGCAAAGCGGCGCCGGCCAGAGCACCTCGCCACCATGCACACCGAGATCCTGCGCCAATCGCTGCCCGACCTTTCAGATGAGGAATTCTGCGCCAGCGATGTGGCCTTCCACCGCGCACTAGTCGACGCCGCCGACAACCCGGTGCTCAGCTACCAACTGGCCGGTGCTGTCGAAGCGATGCAGCCGCTAATGAACATGATCACCTTCACCGCCCGTTCGCGAGAGGAGATTGTCGCGCTGCACGAGGCCACGACCAGGGCCATAGGCGCCCACGACGGAAAGGCCGCGGACGAAGCCCTGCAGGCGCTGGCGCGTTACACAGCCCGGCTAGCCGAAAAGGTTTTTGCAGAGCGCAAGGCAAGGGCGGCGGGCTAGGTGCAACCGTATCGCGCGCGCCGAGCGCGAAGCGGGCATCAAAGGATCAGGGCAGGATGACCGAAAACCCCAGAACTGGGATCATTGCAGCAAAAAGAACAAGGGCAAATACAAATAGGAAGGGTTTTTGGATCAGCGACTTAGCTTGATAGCAATAGCCGCAGCGACCTCCGGAGAGGCGCATCCTGTGGCCGCAATCCCGGCACCGGAAAACACGTAGCGCCACCCCCCCCACTAACATAACCCACCACGGTCACTCTACTACAGGCCGCCCCGACGACCAAGCGGCGGGGCGGCAAAGTTGGGTAGGGTCTGAAAAGTGTTGCCGCCCCGATACAGCCTAAGGACACCGAAAAACGCCGAAACCAATAAAAATCACAGGCGACTAGCGCGAATGCGCTTTGCGGATTCGTCGAAAACGCCGTCGCTCCCGGATCTCTGATC
>JAAELR010000328.1 GCA_024226455.1 Paracoccaceae bacterium | reverse complement strand
GCGCAGAAAACCCGCAATCCGATGACGGCCATTCTTCCCCGTTCGCGGATCGCCGAGCAACGCCGCCGCCATGTCCGTCAGGCCACGGGCATCATCCAGTTCCCGATGCAGCAGCAAACCACCGTCCGAACTGATCGAAGATCCACAAAATGCCAACCTGATGGAGCGGTCAAATTCAAGCCGAAGAGGGCCGGTTTCCACTTCACCCGTCGCATCCCGTGCCAAATTCTCGCATCCTTCCGGCTAACCTATTGATGAATAACTGATATCACATCATGAGGCCGCGTGAAACCGCTATCCATATGGGTTATCCGGGATAAAATAACACCGAGTCCGAAGGAACTGGTCGAACCCCCCGCGACAGACCAAGCACCCGAAAAAGTGTCAGATATCATCATCAGAATGATTGCCGTGCACAGAATGGAGTGCCCCCCATTAGAAGCGCTCCGATGCGTTGCATCGGTGTTTTGGGTACCGTCCGAGCCCAAAAGGACAAAACGCGCTCAACATTCGAGGTTACCAGTCTCATGTCGTTTTAATACCTAGCACATTATAGTAGACGGTCATGCAAGCCGCAGCATGTGGAACTACGGGCTCCGAGCCGTCATCTGATGGTTTTGGTCAGGTTATCCCACACGGTCTGAATCACGGAACCACCCGTTTCGTTCTGACCAGCCCACCCACCCCGCGCAGCGCGCGGGCCCGGGCCGGGGGGATGGCGGCGATCTCCAGCCCTGTGAAGACATGCAGCGTGTTCAGATCCCGGTCGACCACCGCGTGGTCGCTGACCCAACCGCCCATCATCAAATAGGTGCGCAGCAGCGGCGGCATGGTCGACATCGCCCGTTTCGCATCCGGCTTGCGCCGGAGCCGCCGGGCAAAGCGAAACACGTCCGGCGCCTTGACCTTGGGCAGCCAGCGCTTGGGTGCAAGATGGCGCTCCTTCAGCATCGCGAAGGCATCCAGATAGGCCTGCGTCCCGGTCCCGGCGAAAGACGAACAGCCGAACAGCAACTCGACCCCGCCCTCGTCGACAAAGCGCGTCATCGCCCCCCAGGCCACGCGCAGGATATCCGGGTCGCCGGCAAATTCGGGGTCAATGCAGAACCGGCCCATCTCGACCATGCGGCCCTGGTAGCTCGCCAGCGCCGACAACTCGTAATACTGCGCCGCATAGCTGCGCCCGATCTCGGCGCCGCCCGCCAGTGGCAGCAGCCGAAAGCAGCACACCAGCCGCCCCGTGCGGCTTTCTTCCACCAGCACATGACTGCAGATCGCGTCGAACCTGTCGGCGTCAAAGCCCTGCTCTTCATCGGTGGCGCGAAACGCCCGATAGCGCAGCCGCTGCGCCGCCTCGATATCCCCCGGGCCTGACGTTATCCTCGCCGCAAACCGCCCTCTTCGCAGGTTCAACACCGGTATTTGCCCCTTTCGGCTTGGCAGCTCGGCTGCAGGCTGCATAACATCCCTGAAGCCTAACATGGGCAATGCAACCCGGAATTTACAGCAAAGAGGCGCGTTTGATGAAAAAAATCGTCAGGACCGAGCCCGAATGGCGGGCGCAACTGAGCGATCTGGCCTTCAAGGTCACCCGCAAACACTGCACCGAACCAGCCGGCAGCCACGACAGTTTTCCGGACGGTCCCGGCGTATTTGCCTGCATCTGCTGTGGAGCGCCGCTCTTCTCCAGGGCCCACAAGTTCGAAAGCGGCACAGGCTGGCCGTCGTTCTTTCAACCGCTCGCCCCCGAGGCGGTGGGCGAGAGGGCCGACAATTCGTGGTTCATGCGGCGCACAGAGGTGCACTGCGCCCGTTGCGAGGCGCATCTGGGCCATGTCTTCGACGACGGCCCGGCGCCCACCGGGCTGCGCTACTGCCTCAATAGTGTGGCACTGCGGTTCGAACCGGACAGCGTCTGACCGTACGCCCGACTCGCTGCCGGGCGATCAGTTGTTGACCAGTTGCTCGGCAGCGAAGTTGCCAATGTTGCCAAAGAGTTGCCGCAAAAAGCTGACGCCCTTGATATTGCTGTCGGTGATCCGGCGCGAGATCGCCACGACCTGACCGTTCTCAAGCCCGAAATGTTCGATGTTCTCGACCACCTCGTCGCCGTCGAAACTGATCGCCACAACCTCGCGGTCGATCTCTTTGCGCTGGCGCAGGCCGTAGGCGCGGAACTTGCTTTGCACATAGTACCAGCCGCTGGTGGCCAGAATGCCGGCGGCCGAGGGCCGGCCGACAATCTCGGCCACGGTCTGCTTGGTATCGACCCCGACAACGATCTGTTCAAGATGCTCTGGCGGTGGGACATAGCCGTGCTTGCGGTCGATTTTGCTGCACGCCGCGATGGAAAACAGCGCCAGCGCGAACAGACATAGCCTTGGTGCTGTCGACATCATGCTCTTACCGCCCCTCTTGCCATGTACTGGCTCAACTTTTATCCGGCTTACAGAAGGTTCGGTCCTTGTTCAAGAATGGAAGCCCCTGATGCGCAATGCCCTGCCGTTTCATCATATCCTGCGCCCGGGCGACCTGCCCGCCGGGCAGGTGCACGAATTCCGGCTCGACCCCGACGAGCCCGCCCGCAAGGCAATCGCCGCGGCTCTCGGGCTCCGCGGGCTGCGCAAATTGCGGTTGCACGGGCATCTGATCCCCGTGGGCCGCGCCGACTGGCAACTGAAGGCAGGGCTTGGCGCCACGGCGGTGCAGGATTGCGTGGTCAGCATGGCGCCGGTAGTCACCCGCATCGATGAACCGGTGGCGCGGGCTTACATGGCCGAGTTGCCGGAACTGCCAGAAAGTGACGAGATCGAGATACCCGACGATGACAGCGCCGAACCACTGGCGGTTGAACTGGACCTGGGCGCGGTGATGATTGAGGCGCTGGCCCTGGCGCTGCCCGCCTACCCGCATGCCGAGGGCATCGCACCGGTCGAGCGGTCATTTTCCCCGCCCGGCGCCGAACCGCTGGACGATGACGCGGTCAGACCCTTTGCCGGGCTGGCCCGATTGAAGGCCCGGCTGGCCGGGGACGATGAAAACTGAAATTGGGGTAGATTCCGGTAGGGGGCAGGACCGTAGCCTAAGGAAAACATGCAATGGCGTACCAATTGAACCCGTTGGATTTACGGCTTGTAAGTCCTTGATTTTGTTGACGGGGAAACTGACCCAAAATACCACTTATTGAGTTGATACGTAAGCGCCCGGTGAACCTTTCAATTACCCACAAGTCGCCAGTTACTTGTTTTTGCGGCTCGGAATCCTTCGTCGAGGTCGGCCAATCGCGTTAAGCCGCGCCAAATGACGGTTGTTCCGGGAGGCGGATCGCTGTTTCGG
>JAAELR010000327.1 GCA_024226455.1 Paracoccaceae bacterium | reverse complement strand
CTTTTGTTGTTTTGTTGTTGTTGTTGTTGTCGTTGTGGTTGTTGTTGTTGTTGTTGCTGCTAGTGCCGTTGTTGTTCTCGTTATTGTTGTTGCTGTTGTTGTCGTTATTGTTGTTGTTGTTGCTGTTGTTGCTGTTGTTGTTGTTGTTGTTGTTGCTGTTGCTGTTGTCGTTGTTGCTGTTGTTGTCGTTGTGGTTGTTGTTGTTGTTGTTGTTGTTGTTGTTGTTGTTGTTGTCGTTGTTGTTGTTGTTGTTGTTGTTGTTACGCACGGCCTTTGCATCCAGGTACGCGTGTTCCGTCACGGCACCTACGCTAGAGTAGCGCAGTGCCTCAGCTCGTTAGAGCCGCGCCCGTCGGGCCAGCTCTTCCAGGGCTTCGGCAGCCTGCCAGCCCTGAGCGACCGAACCCTAGCCTGGGCCGAGCTGGTAGATCGCCCCACGCACGGTTTGCAGAGCTTCGCCGTGCGTTCGCTTACGACGCATCCACAGCGGTGGCAGGCCAGGAAACCGCCACAGGTGAACACCGCGTGCGAGCCGTGGATCCCGCCGCGCACCCGTTCCCGCGGCGCCGCTGGCGGCTCCACACCGCCGACATTAGCGGGGGCGAGCGAACGGCATATCCGCTGCCACGCGCACTCAGCCGCCGCCATGGTCTGATCCACCGCGGCCTTCGCATCCTGGCGGTAGGCCTTCTTCAGGGCCGAGCAGCGGGAGCGCGACACCATAGGCTGCGCCGGCGCCTCGACCTCGCCCAGGCGATGGCTGAAGCTGCACTCCAAGCGCAGCGAAACGACGCTTCCGAGTGCCCTCACGCTGCCGCTCGAGCCCACGGGTCTCGCCACACCTGGTGAAGGCCCAGAAGCTGTAGCAGCAGAACCTGCGGCGAGCCTGGCAGCACACGCACTTCACCCAGCCGCCTGCGGACACATGCCCGCCATCCTCCACCGCCTTCGTAAGGGCCTGCGCCGCCTGGTCAACACTCAACTTCGAGGGCTCGGGAGGAGGAGGAGGCGCTGGGACCTGCTGCGGTTGCGCCTTCCAGAGGGCGAACTCCACCGCGGAGAGCCTGCGAGCCACGCAGTAGGCGACCGCCTCCCAGCGCTCGATGTCCTCCATCACGAAGCCGGGGAATTGTGCCGCAGCCGCCTCAGCGCCAGCCGCAGCATCAGCGACGTGATTACCGACATAGGCCTCGTAGGTGGCGGCACCGTCGAGGACCTGCTGGTAGGTGAGGTGACCTTTCACCTTGCGGCAGCAGTCGGGCCCGGTGGGAGCCTCGCCGAAGAGGGCTCTCCACACGTCGCCGTTTTGAGCGGCGCGAAGCCTGCGCCGCTTCTGCTCGGTGGCACAAATGCCGTTCACGACGTAGCTGGCGTCCGAACAGACCTGCCGAAGAGCGGATGGGTCGTCCGCCGCGCGCGCAGCCGTTGCCACGGCCCAAACCTCCGCGCGTGGAACGGTCCGCTTTCCAGGCACGGCGGAGGCCGTAATGGCCACGCCAGCAATCTGCGGGAAGCCGTCGTCGTCGGCCATGCCCTGCTGGTACTCGACCACCGCGGCGCCCGCTCCAACGCGCCTGATCCGCCGCGGAACCCATCCAGGGCCGCCCGAGCCGTCGGAGAAGGCCGTAGTCGCAGCACCCGCCACCTCCGCGAACGGGCCGACGACGGCCGGCGGCGGCAGCTCGTCCAGGTCGTACCTCGGGTCGGGCCCGCACAGCGACGCGGGCAGAATGGCCCGCCCCTACAGGCAGGGCCAACGGTCCCAGGAGTCGCGGGCGCGCTGCACAAGCCAGGCCGTGCCAGCGATGTCGCCGTATTCGTCCTGCAGATCTCTCAGCGAAGGGCAGCCGTAGTACCTGTGAAAGGCGGATTCGGTCGCCGCCCCGCAGCGCGCGCAGGCGTTGGACATCTGCCGACCTTCGGGAGTGACGGCGGCCCGATCTCCGATCCACACGCCGCCGCAGACGATAACGTCAAGCGCGGCAGCGCGGCCGTGCCATCCCTGCCGCTTAAACCTGGCGCGGCAGCGCCTATAGGGCTCCAGGCCGGGCACGCCCTGCTCCAAACCCGCGCCGAGATAGTGGGCGGAAGCGCCGCACCACGCGGCACGAATGATCTGCTCCTGGATCGCCGCCGGGATTTCAGCATTGGCGTGCTCGTGCTCCTCGATGACCGCGAACACCTGTCCATCAGCCCTCATCCACTGGTCGGGCAGCGAGGGGACCCAGCCAACATCACGGAGCACGTTCATCGTGGCCCGCCGCAGCAGCCCACCGCCTCTTAGAAGGGCCAGTGAGCGACAGCGCAGCCTGCGTCCAGGCGGAGCGAATCGAACTCCTGCTCGCGGGCTCCGCAGCGGCCCACAACCGCATCCACAGTGCCAGCTGGTCGACCTGCGATCTAACCAGAGGGTCGTGCTCCGACCCGATGCGCGAAGCCAGCAGTGTGGTGGGGCACGGCTGCACTCCCGCCGAGCCTACGGAGAGGAGCGCCGCGCGCCGGGCCATCTGGCGAAGTGGGGGTGAGGCCCCCTGGACCCCTGCGCCGAAGGCCTGCTGTGGCCTTACGCCCGTCTTGTACAGCTTGGCCGCGGCGCGGTCCACCCTGGTGAGCGTGCGGATCCTCCGAGCACGCACGAGGCCCTTTTTCATACGCTTGGCCTGCGTGGCAACGGATCTACGGCAGGAGCCTGAGGTTCCGAACCCCAGGTCGTCGGCCGTCCTCACAGGCTTCAGAGGAACGCCGCGCCGCGTGAAGGCGCCTGCGATTTCCTTGGCAAGACGCCAATCGGAGGCAACCACCACAGATTTCGTAGAAATCTCCAGGCGCAAGTCCCGCAGCCCGTCCACGAGGTCCTGGCCAGCAGCCAGCAGCTCGCGCCAGCGGCCGTCTGCGATAGGTCATCCACGTGCTGGTGGGTCTCAACGCCGGGGACCCGAGACACCCTGCCCGTGACCTCCCAGAGGAGCGCGCGGGCCAACGTCGTCGAGGACGAGCCACCCGCGACAATGCTGCACGCCGTCGCGGAGATGTGGGAGGCGAAAGTCGAGCCCACGCTCAGCACCCGCAGGGCACGATGGAGCTGCAGCGCAAGGGCCACCACCGGCGCAGGCAGCCTCAGGCGCTCGACCTCCCGCGCCAACGGCTCCATCCGCACAGAGTCGAAGAACGCGTGGACGTCCCAGAGCACCTGCGCGGTGACCGCCGCGTTCGTGCGCGCCACCTCGAGCAACAAGGCGCGCTTGGCCACCTGGAGTTCAGCATGACAGCCGGGGGCCGACGTGTCGAACTCATGAGCGTACTGGCGGTCCCACACGCGCAGATCATGCCCAAGAATGGCCAGCAGGAGCCTGTAGAAGGTAGGACACAAAGCGATGGCGCGCCGCCCGCCCCCCTTCTTGCCGAGGAGGACAATGAGGGCGGCCAACTCTTGGATTGGTAGCGCCAGGCTGCTGACCACGCGCTCCATGATACGGCCCAATTCCCGCAGAGCTGCGTCGGGCAGAGCTGCCAGCTCGCGAAAAGTCAGGAAGCCAGGGCCGATTGCCGTCCGCCGCGGGAAGCGCGCGCACGCCTCGCGTATCTGCGTAACGCCAAAGCGAGCGGCCCAGTAACCCGCATCGAAGCCAGTCTCGAGCGCCGCCTCCCGAAGTCTCTTGGCGCAGGCAAGGGCGGCCGCTACGGCCACGCCATCGCCAGCCATCCAGCGCTCGCGCCATGACGCGGCCTCATCCTCTGCCACCGTTTGGATGGACAAAGCCGATCCGAGCGGGGCGATGGGGCAGGCCTTCTTGTTCTCGGCATTCGTGAAGCGGTGTGCCGCGGAAGCACCGCCGCGTAAGGCTTCGTGCACCCAGGACGCCCATCCGCCGCTTCTCGCGGCACGAACCTGCGCGGCGGCCAGCTCCTCAAGCCTACGGGAGCGCCACAGCAGAGCACCGGCTTTGAGGCGGGGCTCAAGCGCTAGCACGGCCCATGCCGTGTCCAACGCGAGCCGCACCACCTCCGTCCAGCCCAGCACGGAAGCCATCTCGCCTGACATGAACGAGTCATGCGCCACCGTCGCGACCAGCGCATCGGCAGCTGCCGCCATCCTGCGGCCCTGAGGCTCTGCTTGCGCTGCCGCCCGCACCAGGCGCGTCGCTGCCGCGGTGATCGTGGCGAGTGACCTGGCAGTCTTGTTGAGGGTCATCGGGACAATGCATCCCGCAGCCGTGCCCCTCCGAACGGGCATGAGCTGGACTCGCTTGAAGCGCAGTGGGGTACAGCGTCCGAGAAACCTTCGCGAACCGCCATCCGCAGGGTCCCGCCCCGCACGGTAGAGGGCGAAGGACTCCGCCGCCCGCGCCCATCGGAGTAGATGCACGCCGTTCTCCTGCGCCGCCTGCATTGTGCCGAGCTGGGCAGCCACACCACGGGCGGAGCGGGCGATGGACCCGCGGGAGAGCTCCGCCTCAAAGGGGGTATCCATCGAGCCGTTCCAGGCTCGTCGCGAGAGCTCCTCGAGACCACCCGTACTGGCATCGATGTCATCGAGCGGTCGCGGCAGGCGGCAGGGGCGCACGGGACGCCAGACTTTCACCGACTTAGCCTGTCGACGAAGGCGGAGTCGGACGGCGGAGTGCGGCGCCCACGGCACCGCCCAGTCCGCGCGCGCCCAGGTGAGGTATGGGCGCACCGTGTCGGACACCACCACGTAGTCCAGCATCGACCCACGGGCTGCGGCGAGGCAGGTCGCCTCGGCGTCGGGGACCACCACCGACGCGCCAACAGCATCTGGCCAAGCGGTGGCCGAAAGCTCAGACGGCGGCGCGTTGAAGTCGGCCACCAGGATGAACGGCAAGGCGCCGTTCTTCGTCAGCGAAGACACGGCACCGAGGACATCAAAGTCGATCCCATGGCGGCAGTAGGCGGCAAGGACCAACAGATCAGCCCCCTGCAGGGCCACCTGCCGGCCCGCTAACTGGCTGTGCGCGGACACCCACCCAACGCCCTCGAAGCTGTCGTCCTCCAGCGGGGCGTTGGCGGCAGAGGCACGGACCGCTGCGAGGACGCCGCCGTACGTACCACGGTCGCTCTGCAGCGAGCGCACCGCCGGAGCCGCTGAAGCGGCCCAGCCCCATTGCCGCGCCTGGCGTAGAACGCGCCCCACGCATTCCTCCGCGAGGTGGGTCTCCACCGCTAAAAAGCAGGTCGCAGCATCATTCAGCAAAAACTGGGACGCCTTGTCGCTCCACGACGTGACGTTGCCAAAAACGATGTCGAGCACACGACCCCGAACCTGTTGCCGACGAACCCCAGAACTGACACCCCTGCGAGTGCGATGACTGCACCTGCTACCCATGCTGATGCTGCACCCTCTGGAGCTGGGTCTCACGCACGCGCTCCTCCTCGTCCAGGAGGTCGCGGGCTCGGGCCGCCTCTGCCTGGGCCTACTCGGCACCAGGGGCAGGCGGGGACACGGCCGCCCCATCGGGAACCCTGGCCTCGTAGGGGTGCCTGCGCGCCGACGCCCTGCGCCTTTTGACAACCAAGAGGGTCTGGTCCAGGGCGCGTTTGAGCTCATCGTTCCCCATGGCGACGTCCTCGCTGCCCGCGGAGGCCTGCACGAGCCTTGTCGCGACTTGCTGAAAGCTCTCCCAAGCCTGGCTCTCCTCCCGCAGCAAGTCGTCAGACTGGGCGGCCTCGGGGGCGCTCTCGGTACCAGCGGTCTCCGCACCGTCCGTCGCGGGAAGGTCCCCGGCAGGCCTCTGGGCTCCGTGCGGCTCCTCGGCGCGATTCTTCTGCCGATCAAGCTCGATGGTGTACTGTTCGAAATCCGTGGCCAGCGTCCTTCTTCGCTTGGAGACGCTGCTGCATCTGGGCGAGCTCGCCCGCCAGCCTGATTTCCTGTTGCCTGGTGGCCTGGAGCGCAGCGAACGCCATCTTGAAGGCCCGCTGTGCCTCGCGGCAGGGCTGTTCGGGATCCACGACCACAGGGGGCGTCTTCGAGGCAGCGGCCGCCGTCGCCAACCCCTGCAACCCCTGGATCTGGACCGCACCGCCGTCGACAAACTCCTTGAGGCGACGGAGCATGAGGGTGGCCTCTTCGGCAGGAGGCTGGGAGGGAGCGGCCTGGCTGGCTGCGCCGCTGTTAGGGCCCCTTCGAGCACCGCCTGCGCCTCCGTCGGGCACGAGCCGCTTGGCCCAATCCAGGTCGGCCTTGGGCCAGGGGGCCCCACACTTACAGCTGGGGCCGCTGATCCGATCATGGAACCTCCAGCCAGCACAGCGGCCACACACAGCGTAAGAGCGAGCATGCTTCGGCGACCTGCCATGCCTCGTCGGAGAGCGGCGCTGCGAGCCCATAGGTGAGCCCGCTTCCGAGCTGCGATGGCTGTGAACCAGGTCCGCCGCAGCAGCTAGCCGCAGCAGCACGCGTGCCGAACCCCTTTCTCTCCTCCGCCTGCGATGCCACGCAGGTTCAGGCGTGACGCGGGCGCACACCGTATCGGTGGCACCACGCTAGGCGCTGCCCGTGCGAATGCCCCCACTCGTCTCGGGCCGAAACGCCTGTTGTTGTTGTTGTTGTTGTTGTTGTTGTTGTTGTTGTTCTTATTGTTGTTGTTGTTGTTGTTGTTGTTGTTGTTTTTGTTGTTGTTCTTGTTGTTCTTGTTGTTCTTGTTGTTCTTGTTGTTCTTGTTGTTGTTGTTGTTGTTGTTGTTGTTGTTGTTGTTGTTGTTGTTGTTGTTGGTTGTTGTTGTTGTTGTTGTTGTTGTTGTTGTTGTTGTTGTTGTTGTTGTTGTTGTTGTTGTTGTTGTTGTTGTTGTTGTTGTTGT
>JAAELR010000326.1 GCA_024226455.1 Paracoccaceae bacterium | reverse complement strand
TTGATCATAGACGTGCGGAGTGTTTCCTTTGAGTTTCAATGAGTTACAAAATGTCATTGACAGAAAAAATAGCAAACTCCTCAGAAAAACGTGATCTGTCCCCTGTTTTCCGCCGCCGATCCTGAACCCCAGGACGAAAAAGGCAAGGGCCGGCGCGCCGGCCCCCAGGCCTCACTCTGGGCCTTGCTGCTGGCGCGCATCCTCGCGCTCCTCCCGTTGACCTGCCCGGTCTGCGGCCAGCAAATGCAGATCATCGCCTTTGTCACCGACACCGACCGGGGTCGCGCACGACCGGGCTGCGTCCAGCTCGATCCGCCGCATCCTGACCCATCTCGGTGAACCTGCCCCGAACCACCGCTCCTGTCCCCGGCGCGCGACCCTCCCGAGCAGCGCGCCGACCCTTGGGACTTCGATCCCGGCGCCGACCCGACCAACGCGGTTGCCGGCCGGACTTGACCCGCCAACCGCGTTGCCAACGTCGATCCCGAACCTCAGTTCGACGCCGATCAGTCGGTCGCCTGGTAGCCCGCCCCGGTCCAGGCGCCACCGCAGTTCCCCGTGCCGCGGTTGCCACCGCCTGCGCCCGTCTTCCTCTGACAGACCCTGCCCCCGCATCGCGTTCCCAGGATTGGGATCGCGACGCCAGACCATGCCTTCTTTCGCCGCGCCGAGTCCATCCCGC
>JAAELR010000325.1 GCA_024226455.1 Paracoccaceae bacterium | reverse complement strand
CGCTCTGGCGCAGTACGCCTTACAGACTTGCGCCGCCCAAAACCACTTCCGTCATCAAGCATGTAAACCTCCATTTCAGTTGGAGGCCAGAATCTCATATTTGAAATATGCCCGATACCATGGGGCGTGCGCATCGCTTACGCTGGATCGACTGGATACTCATCTTCCAGTCCAGCTTCATTTCCGTTTGGGTCACGAAGGTTAATCTGATCGCTCGCCGAATACGCTACCTATTCGTCTCCCCCCCCGGCTGGGTCACCTCAAGCCAGTCGGCGAGGTGAAGATTCTCAGCGGCAGGTCGTCGTAGTGGGTGTTGAATTCAATTCAACACGACACGCTCCAGGTATTTCAGAATCCGCATATTGGAGTTGGCTTTATTAAGGGGCTGGCAAGTTCGGGCGCATTTGCTCGGGTCACACTCCAGCGGAAATCGAGGCCTCGATAGCCAGCGCCAGCTTGTCGGTCAATTCGGCGATCTGGGCGTCCTCAATGATGAAGGGCGGGGCCACAAGCACATGGTCACCGTGTTTGCCGTCGCGAGTGCCGGACATCGGGTAGCAGATCAGCCCGGCCTCGAAAGCGGCGGCCTTGATACGGGCCGCCACGGCGCGTTGCGGTGCGAAGGGCGTCTTGGTGTTGCGATCCTCGACGATCTCGACCCCCATGAACAAGCCGCGGCCGCGGATGTCGCCCACATGGGCGTGCTGTCCGAACCGGTCTGTCAGTGCAGCGCGCAGGGTCTCTCCTTGCCGGGCGGCGCGAGCGACGAGGTTGTGTTCCAACAGCTTGGTAACCACGGCACGCCCGGCGGCGGCGGCGACGGGGTGGCCCAGATAGGTGTGGCCGTGCTGGAAGAACCCGCTGCCCGACTGCACAGCCGCATAGATCTCATTGGTGCACAGCATCGCGGCGATGGGCTGGTAACCTGCCCCCAACCCCTTGGCAATACACAGGATATCCGGTGAGATGCCGTCGGCCTCGCAAGCAAAGAGATGCCCTGTCCGGCCCATGCCGCACATCACCTCATCAAGGATCAGCAGCACGCCGTAGCGGTCGCATATCTCACGGATACGAGCGAAATAGCCCTCGACCGCTGGTACCGCGCCAAGCGTGGCACCGACCACGGGTTCGGCCATGAACGCCATCACGCTGTCGGCACCGAGGCGCAGGATCTCGTCTTCCAGTTCCTGCGCGGCGCGCTGGCCGTAAGCGGCGGCGGTCTCGTCCTCTTGCCGCAGCATGTATTCGTAGCATGGCGCGATATGGCTGACCTCTATCAGCAGCGGGGCGAATTGCTGGCGCCGCCACTGGTTGCCACCGGCGGCCAGCGCGCCCAGCGTGTTACCGTGATAGCTCTGTTGCCGGGCAATCAGGTGGCGGCGCCGGGGCTGGCCGGTTTCGACGAAATACTGCCTTGCCAGCTTGATCGCCGCCTCGGTCGCCTCGGACCCGCCCGATACCAGATAGGCGCGGTCCAGGTCGCCGGGGGCATGCTGGATCAGCAATTCGGCGAGTTCCTCGGCGGGCGCGGAGGTGAAGAAGCCGGTATGAGCGAATGCCAGGTCGGATACCTGCCGTTGCACAGCGGCGATGATGTCGCTGTCGCCATGCCCCAGGCACGACACTGCGGCCCCGCCGGACCCGTCGAGATAGGCTTTGCCGGTCTCGTCGTAGAGATAGCAGCCTTCGCCGCGAACGGCTTTAGGAGGCGGCTTTCTGGTATGGCGCGGAAAGACGTGAGACATCGGAGCGATCCATTGCTAGGGCGGCGGTGAGGGTGGCGACAGAGGCGGCGTTGTCGGGCCAGGGGATTGCGTCGCGGTCGACAAAGCTGTTTGCGAACCCGACCCGGCAGTTGCCGCCCCTGCGGACGGTCTGGCGCAGGCAGCTATGCTCGGCGGCGGCGAAAGCGCAGAGCATCCAGCTGGCATCCGGCGGCAGGGGCGCGACAAAAGGCGCCAGATCGTCGAGGTTCGATCGCATCCCGGTGGTGTAGCGGCCCAGCACCAGAATTGCGTGGGGCAGGTCGTCGCGGATGAGGTCGCTTGCCTGCCAGTCGGTCGGCAATTGAGCGCCGGTGGGGGCAGTCATGATCAGCGGGCGGGTCATCGCCTAGCCCCGCATCCGGGCGCCGTCGGGGTCAAAGAGCGCGCCGGTCTTGACGCTGGCGGCGAATTGCTGCCCGGCTATATCCACCGTCACCCGGGCGCCGTCCGGCAGCCTTGTGTTCACGTGAGCCAATGCGACCGGCTTGCCGACGCGGTAGCCGAAGGCGCAAGTGCTGGTCTGACCGATGATCTGCCCGTCCAGCCGGACCGGTTCGTGGCCCAGCGCCATCGCGGTCTCGTCGTCAAGCACCAGAGAGATCAACCCGGGTTCCGCCCCCGCCGCAAGCCGGTCCTGCATCGCCCGGTGGCCGATGAAACCGCCCGATTTCCGTGTCGCGAAGGCCAGCCCGGCCTCGACCGGCGTGATATCGCTGTCAAGCTCGTGGCCCATGGCGCAAAAGCCCTTTTCGATGCGCATCGAGGTTTGGGCGTAAAGCCCCGCAGGCACGGCCCCCGCCGCGGCAAGGGCGCTGTAGATGGCTGCGGCGTTCCCGGCCTTGCAGGTGATCTCCCACCCGGCCTCGCCGACATAGGACATGCGCGCGGCGCGCACGTGTTTGTCGGCAATATGGGCCGGGCCGACCTTGAAATACCCCAGCTGGTTCAGTTCCGGCGCGCCGCATTGCGCGACGATGCGCGCCGCGTCGGGACCCATCAGGCCAAGCACAGCGTAATCTTCGGTGCTGTCGGACAGCGCCACGTCGAAGCCCTCGGCATAGCGGCGGAACCAGGCAAGATCGTGCCCGATCGCGGTGGTGCCGACGAAAAGCCGGTAGTGGTCGGCGGTGATCCTTTGCGCGGTGATATCGGACTCGAACGTGCCGCGGTCGTTCAGGACAGCGGAGTAGATCACCGAACCGGGCGCCCGGGCCATGTGGCCGGCGCATGTATGCAGCAGGAATGCCTCGGCGTCGGGGCCGGTTACCTCGATCTTGCCGAAGGGCGAGGCGTCGAAGATCGCGGCGCGTTCGTGTGCCGCCATGACCTCTGCGGCCACGTTTTCGAACCAGTCCGGGCGGTCGAAGCGCAGGGTGGGTTCGGCGGTCTTGCTGAAATAGAGCGGACGCTCCCAGCCGTGGAACTGGCCGAAATGCGCGCCCGCGGCGCGGTATTCGGCGTCGAGCGGCAGGCGGCGAAGGTCGCGGGCGGTTTTCAGCTGTTTGCCCGGATAGGCGATTTCATAATGGGTGCCCAGGATCTCGGGCGCCCGGGCCATCAGGTGGTCAAGCGAGTTGAAGACCGGGGCAAAGCGTTTGGCATCGGCCTCGCCCAGGTCATAGGCGGTGTGGCCGTGCACGATTGCATGCGCAAGGTTCATGCCCGCGCCGCCGCCGGACGCGATGCCGACAGAGTTCATGCCGCAGCCCAGGAACAGCCCGCGGGTTTCCACGGTTTCGCCCAGCATGAAGCTGCCGTCGGGAGTGAAGCTTTCAGGTCCGTTGAGCAGCATCTTTACCTCTGCGGTTTCCAGCGGGGGCAGGCGGTGCAGGGCGTTCAGCATCATCGGCTCGAAATGATCCCAGTCTTCGGGCAACAGCTGAAAGGCAAAGTTCTCATCCAGCACGCCCGGGGCGACGGGTTTGCCCATGGGCTCGAAACAGCCCACCAGCAGACCGCGGGAATCGTCGCGGATGTACAGGTGGCTGTCGTGGTCCGACAGCGTCGGCATGTTGCCGGTGATGCCCTCGACCGGTTTGGTCAGCAGATAGAAATGCTCGCAGGCCAGCAGCGGCACCGCCGCCCCGGCCATGGCCCCGACCTCACGCGACCAGAGACCGGCACAAAGCGCAATCGCGTCGCACATGATGGTGCCGCGAGTGGTTTGCACCCCGCGTACCTTTCCGTTTTCGGTGAGGATGCCGGTAACGCCGGTGTCCTCGAACATCTTCGCGCCCAGCCCGCGCGCCGCCTTGACCAGTGCGGCGCAGACGTCGGATGGGCTGACCCTCCCGTCATCGGGCGACCAGACCGCGCCAAGCACGTCATCGGCGTTCATCAGCGGCCAGCGTTCGGCGGCCTCTTGCGGCGACACCGACCGGGCCTCTATTCCATAAGCCTGCGCCAGCGCCTCTTGCCGCTTGATATGGGTCAGCCGGTCGGGGTTGGTGGCAATCGACAATGATCCCTTTTGGATCCACCCCACCGACTGGCCGGTTTCCTGTTCCAGCCGACTATAAAGATCGACCGAGTACTGTATCATACGGGTCAGGTTCTGCGAGTGGCGCAGCGCCCTGACCTGTGCCGCCGAGTGCCAGGTGGTGCCCGATGTCAGCTTGTTACGTTCGATCAGGACCGCGTCGGTGACGCCCATCCCGGCCAGGTGAAAGAGCGTCGAGCACCCCATGATGCCGCCGCCGATAACGACGACGGATGCATGCGCGGGAAGTGAAGAATCGACCATAGCACCCTCCAGAATACACGATATGAAACATCTGTTTCAGGTGTTGACAACACAAAATACGTTTGAAACATTCAGTTTCAGAATTTGGGAGGATTCTGTTGCCAGCCGCCACGTTGATCGAAGATCGCATCAGCGAGCATTATTCCGGGCTGAGCACCAAGCTCCGCACGGCGGCGGATTATGTGGCAGAGAATCCGGTAGATCTGGCCACCCGCTCGCTGCGTTCGGTCGCCGGTACCTCCGGCGTGTCGCCAGCGACGTTTTCGAGGTTGGCGCGGGTGTTGGGCTTTGACGACTATGAGGAAATGCGCGAGGCCGGACGGGTTGCGGTGGGCAACAAGCTGGTGCCGTTCTCGGAACGCGCCCAGACCCTGCGCCAAAGCGGCAACCGCCTGACGGCAGCCGGGTTCCTGCACCAGCAGGCAGAGACCTGTATAACGAATATCCGCTATCTGGATCAAAACATCTCGGGCGACAGGCTGGAACGGGCGGCGGACGCGCTGTACCGCGCCAAGAAGGTCTGGCTGGTGGGGGCCAAGGGTTCGGCTGGCATTGTCGACTATCTGGGCTATCAGGCCCAGTGGTTCGCACGCGACTGGATAGTAACGGGAAGACACGGTGTTTCCGCAGCATCGGCCCTGGCGCAGATGCGGGCCGGTGACGTGGTTCTGGTGCTGACCAAGTCGCCCTATGCGCGCCAGTCGATCAAGGCGCTGCAGCAGGCTGCGGACATGTCGCTGACGACGATCGTGCTGACCGACAGCCATACCTCGCCGGCGCTGCAGTTTGCCGACCATTCCTTCGTCGTCCCGACCGAGACCCCAAGCTTCTTTTCGTCCTATGCCGCCACGCTGGTCATAGTCGAGGCGATGCTGAGTATCCTGCTGACCAAGATCGGGCCGGAGGCCGAGAGCCGCATACGCGAGACGGAAGAACAAGTGCGCAGACTGGACGAGAACTGGTCTGAGTGACAACCAACCAGCCAACCACCCAATACGACTTAGCAACTAGGGAGAGACCTATGATCAACAAACTGAAGCTTACCGGGGCCGCGCTGGCGGCTGCCATGTTCGTCGGGGGCGTCGCCTCGGCCGAGCAGACCTTTATCACCATCGGCACCGGCGGTGTTACGGGTGTGTACTATCCCACCGGTGGCGCGATCTGCCGTCTGGTGAACAAGGGCCGCAAAGAGCACGGCATCCGCTGCTCGGTCGAGTCGACCGGCGGCTCGGTCTACAACACCCGCACCATCCGCGAAGGCGAACTGGATTTCGGCGTCGTGCAGTCGGATGTGCAATCGGCGGCTATCGAGGGCGTGCGCGCCTTTGACGGCGACGAGCCCTATGCCGGTCTGCGCGCGGTGTTCTCGGTCCATCCCGAGCCGCTGCATGTGATGGTACGCGCCGATTCCGGCATCAACTCTGTCGCCGATATGGCCGGCAAGAGCGTCAACATCGGCAACCCCGGTTCCGGCACCCGGGTGCTGGCCGACGCGCTGATGGCGGCCAACAACATCACCCCTGACGATCTGGGGCTTGCAGCAGAGCTGAAATCGTCCGAACAGTCCGCAGCACTTTGCGACGGCAAGATCGACGCCGCAGTGTGGGCCGCTGGCCTGCCGAACGGCTCATCGATGGAAGCGACCTCTACCTGCGACATCAAGATCCTCGATCTGACCACGTCGAACACCGATGGTGTTTTGTCGGCCAACGCAGCCTATGCCGCCGCCACCATCCCCGGCGGAATGTATCCGGGCAACGACGACGACATCGCGTCCTGGGGGCCCAAGGCCACCTTCGTGACCGATGCCAACACACCCGATGAGGTCGTCTATGTTCTGGTCAAGGCGATCTTTGAAAACTTCGACGCCTTCAAGAAGCTGCACCCCGCTTTCGGTAGCCTGACCGAAGAGCGGATGATCAAGGACGGTCTTTCCGCCCCGCTGCATCCGGGTGCTGTGAAGTACTATGCAGAGCGTGGCTGGATGTAAGCCCCGCCGGGCGGGTTGATCCCGTCTGAAACAACGGCCGCTGGCGGCAACGCGCCGCCAGCGACCCAAGAAAAAAAACCAACAGGGACGACCATGGCACTGAAACGCGAACAGCCCGGCCCGGATCCGACGCTAGAGGATATCATTGCCGACGCCGATACCGGCGGTCGTGCCCCCAGGGACGCATTCGGTCGCAACGCGCTTTGGTATATCCCGCTGGTCTGGGCTGTCTATCAGCTCTGGATCGCGTCGCCTCTACCCTTTGTGGTGGGCTTCGTCTGGAACGACACCCAGACCCGTTCGATCCACCTCGGCTTTGCCGTGCTTCTCGCCTTCATCGCCTTTCCCGGCTACAAGGGCGCCCCGCGCGACCGCATTCCGGCGCTGACCTGGGCAATAGCCATCATCGCCGCCATCGCCGCGTCCTACCTGTGGTGGGACTATCGCGGCGTCGCCGACCGCACCGGCAACCCCAACACGATCGACCTGGTGATGGCAGGTGTCGGTATCGTGCTGCTGATGGAGGCCGCGCGCCGCTCGCTTGGTCTGCCACTGATGGGTGTGGCGCTGTTTTTCCTGGCTTATGTCTTTTTCGGCAGTTGGTCGGGCCTTCCGGAGGTGGTGCAGTGGAAAGGCGCCTCTTTCCAGAAAGCCATGAGCCACATGTGGCTGACCTCTGAAGGTGTGTTCGGCGTGGCACTGGGTGTGTCGTCGGGCTTTGTCTTTCTCTTCGTGCTGTTCGGCGCGCTGCTGAACCAGGCGGGAGCCGGCAACTATTTCCTGAAACTCGCCTTCGCGGCACTTGGCCATCTGCGCGGCGGACCCGCCAAGGCCGCGGTCATCGCGTCGGCGGCCACCGGGCTGATTTCCGGCTCTTCCATCGCCAACGTCGTGACCACCGGCACCTTCACCATCCCGCTGATGAAAAAGGTCGGCTTTCCGGCCACCAAGGCCGGCGCGGTCGAGGTTTCGTCGTCGATCAACGGCGTGCTGACGCCGCCGGTGATGGGCGCGGTGGCCTTCCTGATGACGGAATATGTCGGCATCTCATACGTCGAGGTCGTCAAGACCGCGATCATCCCCGCCGCCATTTCCTATGTGGCGCTGATCTATATCGTGCATCTCGAAGCCCTGAAGATGGGCATGACCGGCACCAGCCGGATGCACCCGGTCAAGTTCATTCTGGGCGCCATCTTCATCATCGCGATCTCGATCGTGATCGCGGGCGGAACGCTGTTTCTGACCGGCGTGATCGTCGACGCCATCGGTTCGACATTTGGCGGCGCGGCGCTTTGGGTGACCCTGGCGCTGATGCTTGTGGCATATATCGCCGCGGTGCGCTTTGCCGCGCAGGGTCCCGATCTCGACATGAGCCTGGAGTCGATGCAGCACCTGCCGCCGACCAAGGAGATATTCAAGACCGGCATACATTATCTCCTGCCGATCCTGCTGCTGATGTATCTGCTGATGATCGAACGCAAGTCGCCCGGGCTTTCGGCCTTCTGGTCGACCATCGCGATGCTGTTCATCCTGCTGACGCAGAACCCGCTAAAGGCGTTCTTTCGCGGCGAGGGCGAGGTGGTGCGCCATATCGCCGAGGGCATCGCAGACATCGCCGAGGGTCTGATCGCGGGCGCGCGCAACATGATCGGTCTGGCCGCGGCCATGGGTGTCGCCGGCATCATCGTCGGCGCTGTGACGCTGACCGGGATCGGCCAGGTGATGGCCGAGTTCGTAGAGTTCCTGTCGGGCGGCAATCTGCTGGCGATGCTGTTCTTCGTGGCGGTGATCTCTATCATCCTGGGCATGGGCCTGCCGACCACGGCGAACTATATCGTTGTCAGCTCGCTGATGGCCGGTGTTGTGGTCGAGCTTGGGGCGCAGAACGGGCTGATCGTGCCGCTGGTGGCGGTGCACATGTTCGTCTTCTATTTCGGCATCATGGCCGACGTGACCCCACCGGTGGGGCTGGCCAGTTTTGCGGCTGCGGCAATCTCTAAGGGTGATCCGCTGAAGACCGGCTTTCAGGCGTTCTTCTATTCGATCCGCACCGCGCTGTTGCCGTTCCTGTTCATCTTCAACACCGATCTTCTGCTGATCGATGTGGGGCCCTATCAGGCGGTCTTCGTCTTCATCATCGCGCTGATAGCCATGCTGCTGTTTGCCGCCGGGACGATGAACTATTTCATGGTCAAGTCGCGCTTGTGGGAAAGTACGGTGCTGCTTGTCTCGGCATTCGTTCTGTTCCAGCCGGGATATCTGCTGAACAAGATCTCGCCAGAGTTCGAGACCAGGCCCGGATCAGAGCTGTTCACGATGGCCGAGACGGGCGCCGCCGACAGCTCGCTTCGCGTGCGGCTTATCGGCGAGAACCTGAACGGTGACATGGTCGACGCGCGATACCTGTTGCCGCTGGGCGACAAGGGCGCCGACGGATCGACCCGCCTTTACGAAGGCGCCGGTATCGAGTTCCGCGACGAGGACGGCAAGCTATTTGTCGACAACCTCAATTTCGGCGGGCCGTCGGAACAACTGGGCATCGATTTCGACTGGGAACTGGTCGAACTGGAGGTCGCAGCCGACCGGATGCCCAAAGAGCTCTTCTATTTCCCGGCGCTGCTGCTGGTGGGTGGCATCTACCTGCTGCAGATGGGTCGCAAGCGCAAAACCGAAAGCGAGGCCGTGGCATGAGCAAACATATCCTTTGCGCCATCGATCTGACCCATGACCAAGACGCGCGGGCCATTCTGGCCGAGGCGGGGCGGATAGCGAAACGGGACGGCGCGACGCTGAGCGTGGTCTGCGTTCTGCCCGACTACGGCTCTTCCTGGGTCGGCTCGTTCTTTCGCCAGGGCACCATGAAAGAGGCCGCCACTGCCGCCATGGAGACGCTGCGCCGGATGGTCGACGAGGTCCTGTCCGACCATGAACAGGTTCAGTGCATCGTCGAAATCGGCACGGTCTATGAAAAGGTCATCGAGGCGATCAGTGAATGCGGCGCTGATCTGGCGGTTGTCGGGGCGCACAAACCCGACCTCGCCGACCGGATCATCGGCCCGAACGCCGCCCGTGTCTCTCGGCATGCGCCGGTCTCGGTGCTTGTCCTGCGGCTTTGACCGAGGGCGGCCTGCCGGGCCGATTGCGGCGGCGCCGAATTATCGAGCCCTGACCCCCGGAGACGCTCGCTCGCAGGCCAAGGAGACCACATGCGCAGGTACAAGATCGCAGCCATTCCGGCGGACGGGATCGGCCCCGAGGTCATCGGCGCGGGGCTGGAGGTGCTGCAGGCGCTTGCGGCGCGGGCCGGGGACATTCAATTCGACGTCAGCCATTTCGGTTGGGGGTCGGACTACTACCGTAAACATGGGGTCATGATGCCCGGGGACGGGCTGGAGCAGCTCAAACCCCATGACGCGATCTTTTTCGGCGCCGTGGGCGCGCCGGACGTTCCCGATCACATCACACTTTGGGGTCTACGGCTGCCGATCTGCCAGGGCTTCGACCAATATGCCAATGTCCGCCCGACACGGATTCTGCCGGGGATCTTGACGCCCTTGCGCGGCAAGGGGCCCGGAGACCTCGACTGGGTGATCGTGCGCGAGAATTCAGAGGGCGAATATGCCGGGCATGGTGGCCGGGCGCATCGTGGCATGCCCGAAGAGGTGGCGACCGAGGTTGCCATCTTCACCCGGGTCGGCGTGACGCGCATCATGCGCCATGCCTTCGCGCTGGCCAGGTCGCGACCGCGCAGGCTGCTGACCGTGGTCACCAAGTCGAACGCCCAGCGGTACGGCATGGTGATGTGGGACGAGATCGCGGCAGAGGTGGCGCAGGAGTTTCCAGAGGTCACCTGGGACAAGATGCTGGTCGACGCCATGACGGTGCGGATGACGCTGCAACCGGAAAGCCTCGATACCATCGTGGCCACCAACCTGCATGCCGATATCCTGTCTGACCTGGCCGGAGCGCTGGCCGGCAGCCTGGGAGTCGCCCCGACCGCCAATATCGACCCAGAGCGGCGGTTTCCGTCGATGTTCGAGCCGATCCACGGTTCGGCCTTCGACATCACCGGCAAGGGCATCGCCAACCCGGTTGCGACCTTCTGGACCGCCTGCCAGATGCTGGAACATCTTGGCGAGGCGGATGCCTCGAACCGGCTGATGAAGGCGATCGAGGAGGTCTGCGCGGCGGGCGTCATGACGCCGGATGTCGGCGGCACCGCGACGACGCGGCAGGTGACCGATGCGGTGATAGAGACGCTGCGCACATCGAATACCTGAGGGGCCGGATCGGGCGGGCACATCACTGCGCACGACGATTTCGTCTTGCCCGAAGCCGTGAGATCCCGCGCAAAGGGATACCGCCGCTAAGTGTCTGGCACCATGGTTTGCTGCTGTACTCCGGCCACGCAGAGCACCGACGCTTTCAGAGACGTCAATAGCGCCCGCAGCTGATCGCGGGACCGAAGGTTCTTTTTCAGCCTGGTGGCAGTGAACACCACGAATTCCGAATACTGCCGAACCGTCTGGCCGCTGGCCTCGATGGCGCTTGCGTGGGGCAGCAGAATGCGCTCGATGACGGCTTCCAGCCTTTTCAATCCCCTGAGATAGGCGTCCATGGCGTTTTGATTGTCTTCGGTGACAATATCGCTTGCATCCGGCCAGGACTGCATCAGGTCGAAGACCCGCAGAACCGCGTGATCGAACACCGCGTCCAGCTTGGCGGCCAGACTTTCGCGTGTCTCCAGTTCCCTGGAAATCGTCTCGATCATCTGGTCGTTGTGGCACTCAATCACACCGCCAAGCAGTTCCTCCTTGCTGGCGAAATGGCCGTAAAGCGTCGGGCGAGACACCTTCGCCGCCACTGCGATCTCGCTCATCGTGGTGCGGCGGACGCCGTAGCGCATGAAGGTTTCCGTTGCGGTCTTCAGAATCTGTTTTTGCTTCTCATTCATTTTTCCGTTTTGACATATTGGGGCAGAATGTCAATTCCGCATCTTTACAAATTTCCTGACAATGTTAAATTGCCCCTCGAATCGAGATGCTACGGACCGAAAGGCGCAATCCATGAAGATCACCGTGAACGGGAACCGACACGAATTGGACGTGTCGCCCGATATGCCGCTTTTGTGGGTGCTGCGGGACGAATTGAACGTCACCGGGCCGAAATACGGCTGTGGCGTGGCCCAGTGCGGCGCTTGCATGGTGCATGTGGACGGCGAGGCGGTGCTGTCGTGCCAGATGCCGGTGGGCGATCTGGAGGGTGAGGTGATTACCATAGAGGGGCTCGGTACGCCGGAAGCGCTGCATGTGGTGCAGCAGGCCTGGGTGGAACAGCAGGTGGCGCAATGCGGATACTGCCAGTCGGGCCAGATCATGCAGGCCGCGGCGCTGCTGCAAGAGAACCCCGACCCGTCAGACGCCGAAATCGACGAGGCGATGTCAGGCAACCTGTGCCGGTGCGGCACCTATCCGCGCATCCGTACCGCCGTAAAGACCGCGTCGGCCAGTATGAGGCGTGCCTGAAATGGGGCGGGTGCGAACCTTCAGCCGCAGGGCCTTTCTTGTCGGCTCGGCCAGCATCGCCGGGGGCGTGGCATTCGGGGTCTTCAAGGTGAACACACCTTACCCGAACCCGCTTGCCGAAAACCTGGCCGACGGAGAAGTGACATTCAACCCGTGGGTGCTGATTGACGGCAACAAGGTTACTCTGATCACGCCGCATGCCGACAAGGGCCAGGGGGTCATGTCGATGCAGGCGGCGCTGATCGCCGAAGAGCTGGATATTGAATTCGGTCAGTTCGAAACCAGTTTTGGCGACCCAAGCCCGGCCTACTGGAACACCGCCATGGCGGATGAGGCCGCACCCTTCATGGCGACCGATCAGGGCCGGACGGCAGAGGCCGCGCGCACCGTGATCGCCAGCTTGGTCAAGCTATTGGGCATGCAGGGCACCGGCGGCTCGACCGCGGTTCCCGACAGCTATGTCAAGCTGCGCCAGGCCGGCGCCATGGCCCGCGAAACCCTGAAACGCGCGGCGTCCGAGATGACCGGCGTATCGGTCGGCCAGTTGACAACCTCGGGCGGTGCGGTGCATCTGCCCGATGGCCGCACGCTGAACTATACCGAACTGGCGCAAGCGGCCTCAGGGGCCGACCCGGTTCTGCGGGTCGACCTGCGCGCGCCGTCTGAGTGGCGGATGATCGGCAAGCCGATGCAGCGTCTGGATATCCTGGCCAAATCCATGGGCACGCAGGCATATGGCATCGACGCCCGTGTCGAGGGCATGGTCCACGCCACGGTAAAGACGAACCCCCGGCAGGGCGGCATGCTGAACGGCTATGATGCCGAAGCCGCCAAGGCGATGCCCGGCGTTTTGAAGATCGTGCCGATCAGCAATGGCGTCGCCGTCGTCGCCAGCAACACCTGGTACGCGTTTCAGGCCGCCGAGGCGATCGGGTTCGACTGGGGCCCGGCACCCTATCCGGCCGGGCAGGACCAGCACTGGGAAACGCTTTCGGCGTCCTTCAGCGACAAGCATCTGGACAGCAACTGGCGCGATGACGGCGATGTCGAGGCGGCGCTGGGCCGGGGTGAGGCGATCTCTGCCGAGTACCGTTCTCCTTATGTCGCCCATGCCCCGATGGAGCCGCTGAACGCCATTGTCCGGGTGACTGATGCGATGGTCGAGGTCTGGACCGGTCATCAGATGCCTACCGTGCTGCAACGCGCCGTCGCCGGGGTCACCGGTCACAAGCCCTCGCAGGTGAGGTTTCACAACGCTTTTATCGGCGGCAGTTTCGGGCACCGGCTGGAGGCGGAGTATCTTGTACAGGCGGCGCAAGTGGCGGTTCAGATGAAGGGCGTGCCGGTCAAGATGACCTATTCGCGAGAAGAGGATTTCGCGCATGACTTTCCGCGCCATATCTCGATGGGGCGAGCCACGGGGACGGTCGCAGGCGGTCGGGTCGAGGCAATCGACCTGCAGATCGCCGCGCCGTCGGTCGTGCAATCTCAGATGGGCCGCGCGGGTTTGAGCCCGCCGGGGCCGGACCCCCAGATCGCGGCGGGATCGTGGAACAACCCCTACGCGGTGCCGAACTTCCGCATGCGCGCCTACCGCGCGCCGCCCCTGGCCCCAGTGTCGTCGTGGCGCTCGGTTGGGGCGCCGGGGGCGGGGTTCTTTTTTGACAGCTTTCTCGATGAGTTGATCCACGCCGCCGGCGCCGACCCGATGGCCGAACGCATCAGGCTGATGCGCCACGACGTGTCGCGCAAGGTGCTGGAGGCAGTGGCCGAAATGTCGTCATGGGGCGGTGAACTGGCCCCGAACCAGGGCCGCGGCGTGGCCTTTGTGGAGAGCTTCGGCGTGCCCACCGCAGAGGTGGTCGAGGTCACCGATACCGAACACGGCATCCGCATCGACCGGGTCTGGGTCGCCTGCGACGTGGGTCAGATCGTCGACCCGGTGAATTTCGAAAATCTGGTGCAGGGCGGCGCGGTGTTCGGGCTTGGCCACGCCATGAACTGCGAGATCACCTATTCCGATGGCATGGCTGAACAGGTCAACTATTTCGACGCCGAGGCCATGCGGATGCCGCAATGCCCCGAGATCTTTGTCAAGGGGTTGGAAAACGGCCCGAAGATACGCGGCATCGGAGAGCCCCCGGTTCCACCGGCGGCCCCGGCGCTTGCCAACGCCATCTTCGCCGCTACGGGCCAGCGCATTCGCGAGATGCCGTTCAGTCGGCATGTGGGTTTCGTCTGAGACCGGGAAAGGAAGTACCATGATCAATCTCAAGGCGCCGTTCGGTATCGCGTCCCTGGCGCTGCTGATCTCTGCCGGGCTTCACATCGGGGTTCTGGCCACCTCGCCGGGCGCCTATGCCGCTTCGATGCCGCCCGCGGCCGCCTTCTGGGTCGCGCTTGCCTTTGGCCTGCGGCAAGGCAGCCGCTGGCTGGCGGCACTTGCGTTCCTCGCCGCAGCGTTCGGCGGCTCTGTCGCCCTGGGCTTTGGCCTGACCGGGTTCGGTTTGGTCTCAATGCTGTTTTTCGGCATTGCCGCCACAGACTGGTGTGCCGCGATCTGGCTGTTCGGCGCTCTTTGGCGGACGCCCGGCACGGATGAGAGCCGCGCCTGACCGGGCGCCCTAGTGGCTATGCCAAGAGGTCATTGACCCTGCTGATCCGGGCAATGGGATGGCGCGCTGTCGCCGGGTCTTGAGTTTCGTTGGTTGCCAAACAACCCGGATATCCCGACCGCCTGTTCGGCAGTATCCTCGGCCCAAAGCTCTGGTTTTTCCTCGACGAAACCCTGCATCAGGGCGATGCAGACAGGCTCGCTCGCGGATCATGGCTGTCGACAGAGGCCAAGCCCGGCTTTGGTGCCATTTCTTCCCGCCATCGGGTCAGGATTGTCTCCTTGCGTAGCGGCACGGAAGACACCGCGCCAGAGGTTCTTGCACGCGAGAGCAGCATTGCACTATCTGGGAATGAAGTGAGGATTCGGGGGAGGAACAACCGTGCTGAAAACAGGACTTCTTGGCGCCGGTCGAATTGCCGCCGTGCATGCCAGGGCAATAACGTCACATGCCGGCAGCCAGTTGGTCGCGGTTTCGGATGTTTTCGAGGAAAACGCCGTGAAACTCGGGGCGCAATTCGAGGCCGAGGTGCGCAGCTCGGAAGAGATCATCGCGGACCCGTGCATTGACGCCGTCCTGATCGCCACCTCCACCGACACCCATTCCGGTCTGATCGAGGCGGCCGCGGCTGCCGGCAAGATGGTGTTTTGCGAAAAGCCCGTCGATCTGTCGCTGGAACGCGCGCAGGCCTGTCAGCGGGCGGTGGCAACCACCGGAAAGCCGGTAATGATCGGGTTCAATCGCCGCTTCGACCCGAGTTTCATCGCGCTGAAAAAGGCGCTTGAGGCAGGAGAGATAGGAACGCCGGAACTGCTGTCGATCACCTCGTTCGACCCGGCCCCGCCGCCGGTCAGCTATATCAAGGTTTCGGGCGGGCTGTTCCGCGACATGATGATCCACGACTTCGACATGGCGAATTTCCTCATGAGAGAAGCTCCGGTAACGCTGACCGCGACGGGCAGTTCGATTGTCGATCCAGAGATCGGTGCCGCCGGCGACGTCGATACAGCCGTGGTGACCATGACCTATGCAGACGGGCGAATCGCTGTCATCAAGAACTCGCGCCGTGCGGTCTATGGCTATGACCAGCGGGTGGAACTGCTGGGGTCCGAGGGCCTGCTTCAGGCGCAGAACATGCTGGAAAACACGGTGGTCAAGTCGACCACCGCCGGCGTTACCGGCGCCAAGCCGACATTTTTCTTCCTGGAGCGCTATATGCCGGCCTACCAGGCAGAGTGGTCGGCCTTCGTCGAGGCCACAGAGACCGGTTCGGCCATGCCGGTCACGCTGGAAGATGGCGTTGCTGCCCTTGCCATGGCAGAGGCCGCGACGCGGTCTGCCCAATCCGGAACGACCGTCCGCGTCGACGACCTGAACTGACCGATACTTGCGGACACCGTGAAAGGAACAAGCAACCGGACCTAATCACAATCAGCCAGTCGTCGGTTGATCTTCACGGTGTCCAAATCGGCCCGCGGGTGGAGGATATGCGGTCGTTCGACAAGTATAACTACGCCAAACATCCCCTTCAAACCGGGTAGCCCGGCATGCACAGCTATCCGCCAAAGAGTGTCACATCTTGGCGCGCAGGCGGTTCACCAACAGGTCGTCGCGCAGGATCTCTTCGCGGAACGCCATGAGCTCTGCAACATCCCAATTGGCGCTAAGATAGCGGCCCTTGGCCCAGTCCGCCTGGCCAGAGCACAGCCAGACGGTGAAACTGGCGGCAAGGTCCGGTGTGTCGAGGAGATACTCGTGCATATCTTCCGGCATGTTCCGCCCAAGCTCGGTCGCAACGCCACCGGGATGCATGGCGAAGCATTTGATTCCGTCTTCGTCGTGATCGGACTGAACGAATTCGCAAAGGCGGTTGATGGCGTGTTTCGAGGTCTGGTAGTCGGAGGCCCCCGGCATCAGGACCTGGGCGCCGATCGATGACAGCAAAATGAGATGGCCGCCGCTCTTGCCCTCCTCCCCGCGATGCCTGGCAGAGGCAATGAGGTGGGGCAGCGTGAAACGGATCACGTGGTAGGCGCCCCTGACGTTGACGTCCCAGTTTCGCCACCAGCTCTCGGGGTCGGACTCTGCGATCTTCACCCACGGGCCAAGGTAACCTGCATTAGCGTCCGCGACATCGATAGCGCCGAACCGGGCCACGCAGTCCCTGACCGCGGCCTCGACCTGGGCGGCGACGGTGACATCGCAAGCCGAACAGGCGCAGCTGACTTTGGGGTTGGCCGCTTGGATCAGGGCTTTGGTTTCTTCGAGCGCGCTGGCAGACCTTGCGGTGATATATACCGCCTGGGCGCCGGCCTGGGCGAATGCAATGGCGGTGGCCTGGCCGATGCCCCGGGATGCGCCGGCGATGAAAACGACCTTGTCCGCTGCGCTGTCCTTCAACGCCGTCTTGGGATCGATTGTGTCATATGTGGAGTGATGTGTCGTGAAGTCGAGGAACTGAGATTGAATGGATGACATTGGCTTTTTGCTCATGCTGGGGTTTGTGGTAGAACATATAGTCGAATAGGGCCGGTTCATACCTGCCAAATCCTCCGCGAGATTTGCCTGTTCCTCCGATACGATGTAATTTTGATACCTCGCGGCGCGATCCCGGGTAGGTTGGGCGGCAAGGAGAAACACATGGACCTCTCGCACCTCACCGATCATGTCGCCGGTATTGCCCGGAAAAGGCGGCAGGAATCCAGAATATGCTTGGCCTGTCGGTCTATTCCAGGGACGCCGTCAGCAACATCGAGGCGGTGGTGTACCAGCCCGTTATCTGTCTGATCCTCCAGGGCAGAAAGGTTACGTCCATAGGCGATATGTCGGTGGAGCTCCGTCCGGGTGATGCTTTGCTTGTCAGCCACGATCTGCCGGTTATTTCCCGGATCACCAAAGCGAGTTTTCACCAACCCTATCTGGCGCTGATCCTCTCGCTTGATCTGGGGCTGGTGCGAGGCCTCTATGATCAGGTTGCCGATGCCCCGGTACCGGCCGCCCCTGCCCGACCTCTGTCTGCGGGGCCGGCTGATCCGGCCTGGCTCGGACCGCTGGTCAGGTATCTGGAACTGATTGACGACCCTCTGGACGCGCGCGTGCTTGGGCCCTCGACCTTGCGCGAGCTCCACTACCGCCTGCTGATCTCTCCGATTGGAGGCATGCTGCGAAAACTTCTTGTCGCAGACAGTCACGCCAGCCGGGTCGCCAGGGCTATCCAAAAGGTGAAAACAGAGTATCGGTCTTCGCTTAGCGTACCGGAGCTGGCGAAAGCTGCTGGTATGAGCGCGTCGTCCTTTCACGAACACTTCAAGTCATTCACCGGTACAACGCCGCTGCAATTTCAAAAAGACCTGCGTCTGATCGAGGCAAAAGCCTTGCTGGTTGAGAGGAACCAATCGGTTGGCGAGACCGCGTATGCGGTGGGCTACGAGAGCCCAAATCATTTCAGTCGCGACTACCGCAGGAAATTCGGCTTGTCCCCTGGCAGGGATGCAGGTGTCACCATTCCCGACATGCAAGATGAAGTCCGCACAAGGACAAAAGCCTCACTGTGACTGTCTTCTCTGGTTGGGGATTGCGGGGCCAGGAGTTCTTTCGGCTTCTCCCCTCACCGCTTGTGTTGATCGGCATGAGCCCGCACTTTAGGCTGGGTCGGCGGCACCACCGAGTTGCGCAATTTCTCAGAGGCGCAGGGGTGCGGAATTTCCTCTTTGTGGCCGCGCCATTCCCGAATAAGGTGCTGCGCATCAAGCCGAAGGCACGGCGGATGGCCGGGCACGGTGCCCCGAAAAGTCAGGAGAGGGACCTATGGGAAAAAGAGACGATCTGATCGCGCAGTACGCTGACGACCTGAGAAACAAGTGCGGTATGGAGCCGGATATGGACCTGCTGCGCAAAGTCACCATCGGCTGCGGCCCGGCGATCTACAATGCCGACGCCTCGACCGTTGCAGCGACGCAGCCCGATGAACTGGAAACGGTGAAGAACAACTTCCTGATCAAGAAACTGGCGCTGAGCGACGGGCCCGAACTGATGGGTGCGATCAACAAGGCGATCGACACCTATGGCAGGTCTGAGCGCAACAAGCACCGCGCGGTGATCTACTACATGCTGACCAGGCATTTCGGCAAAGAGTCGATCTACGGCTGATTTCGCAGGTCGCTACCGAATTGAAGCGCTCGTCGGTTTCAGGCGGGCGCTTCTGGTTAACCCGGGCTTACTGTTATCTGTTTGTGTTTAAGGGTTTTTTAGGTAGAGAATGGTTGCCGGCCCGCCCATAGACGGCTATTGTCGAAGCTAGAGACCAGGATGGTCGAGACCTAACTATCGATACACGTGTGGTGCTGAGGGAGCACGTGGGGTGATGGAGGGTCTCGAGGGGTCGGGACCCTCCATTTTATTTGGGCCCCTGCATTAATCCTTGTCCGTTCACCCCAGCACCGACACCGCCGCCATGATGACCGCGCTGATCGCCGGATTACCGCAATCCATCCGGATCAGCCGGGCATCGCGCTGGCGGCAGAGGACATTGTTGATCACAAAGGTGCAGACCACCAGCATTCCCTGCCTGCCGCCGGTCGACACCGCCATGACAGCGTGTCGATCTCTGCCTGCGCCATGACATTCGCAGCATGCCGGCGGCGACGATGGCTCCGATCAAGAGGCCGAAATCACCGCCCCCGCAGCTGCTGACCGATTTCGGCCAAAGACCCCGCCCGTAGCTGACAACCTGAAAGCAAGAGGCTTTCGCCTCTGCCAATCGGTCTAGTACCGGTAATGCTCTGCCTTGTAGGGGCCGTCGGGCGACACGCCGATGTAATCGGCCTGTTCCTGGCTCAGTTTGGACAACCGCACGCCGATCTTGTCCAGATGCAGCCGCGCGACCTTTTCGTCCAGATGCTTGGGCAGCACGTAGACCTCGTTTTCGTACTCGTCACCCTTGGTAAAGAGCTCGATCTGAGCCAGCGTCTGGTTGGTGAAGCTGGCCGACATCACGAAGCTGGGATGCCCCGTGGCATTGCCCAGGTTCAGCAGGCGGCCTTCGCTCAGCAGGATGATCCGGTTGCCCGAGGGCATCTCGATCATGTCCACCTGGTCCTTGATGTTGGTCCATTTGTGGTTCTTCAGGCTGGCCACCTGGATCTCATTGTCGAAATGCCCGATATTGCCGACGATCGCCATGTCCTTCATCTCGCGCATATGCTCGATGCGGATAACGTCCTTGTTGCCGGTGGTGGAAACGAAGATGTCCGCCGACGACACCGCGTCTTCCAGTTCGACCACCTCAAACCCGTCCATCGCCGCCTGCAGCGCGCAGATCGGGTCGATCTCGGTCACCTTGACCCGGGCACCGGCGCCGCGCAGCGAAGCGGCAGAGCCCTTGCCCACGTCGCCATAACCGCAGACCACGGCCGTCTTGCCGGCCATCATCGTGTCGGTGGCGCGGCGGATGCCATCGACCAGCGATTCCTTGCAGCCATACTTGTTGTCGAACTTCGACTTGGTGACGCTGTCGTTGACGTTGATCGCCGGGAACGGCAGGTGGCCCTTTTCCATCATCTGATAGAGCCGATTGACGCCGGTGGTGGTTTCCTCGGTCACACCCTGGATCAGGTGGCGCTGCTTGACGAACCAGCCGGGGCTTTCGGCCATCCGCTTGCGGATCTGGGCAAAAAGCGCGACCTCTTCCTCGGATTGCGGGTTTTCGATGATGTCGGTCTCGCCCTCTTCGACACGGGCACCCATCAGGATATAAAGCGTGGCGTCGCCGCCGTCGTCGAGGATCATGTTGCAGCCGCCTTCCTCGAACCTGAAGATACGGTCGGCATAGTCCCAGTATTCCTCCAGCGTCTCGCCCTTGATGGCAAAGACCGGGGTGCCGCCTGCGGCAATGGCGGCGGCGGCATGGTCCTGGGTGGAAAAGATGTTGCACGAGGCCCAGCGCACATCGGCGCCCAGCGCAGTCAGTGTCTCGATCAGCACGGCGGTCTGGATCGTCATGTGCAGGCTGCCTGCGATGCGTGCGCCGGCCAGCGGCCTGGCGTCGCCATATTCCTCACGGGTCGCCATCAGGCCCGGCATTTCGGTCTCGGCGATGGTGATTTCCTTGCGGCCGAACTCAGCCAGATCGATGTCTTTTACGATGTAATCCTGTGCCATGTCGGCCTGCTCCAGAAGCTCCGTGAATCTCGGGCGCAACTAGCACTGCCGCCCGCGCACGGCAACCTGAATAGAATCCTCCTATAGGATCACATCCGCAATCCGCTTGGGGTGATCGGTGATTTGCTCGTACCCGTCGTCCGTCACAATGACGCTGTCGCCAACCTGGGCACGGAAGCCATCGCTCTGGACCGACCCGTCCACGGCAAGCACCATGCCCGGTTGCAGCACGGTCGTGTCACCGGTCACAAGCTGGGGCCGCTCAAGATAGCTGAACCCCGTCGCGCGCCCGCATCGGAACGGAAAGTCGTGGCCGGCGCTCTGGATCACCTCGGCATAGGCGGCGTGCACCTGCTCTGCGGTGACGCCGGGCCCAAGCACCCGCAGCGCGGCACGCTGGCTTTCGACCGCGATCTCGTAAAGCCTGGCCTGCCTGGGATCGGTTACCTGTGCGATCCAGAAGGTCCGGTCAAACCCCAGCTTGAAGCGATGGAAATTCGTCATCCCGCAAAAGCACAGGAACACCGGGTCGCCACGCCGCATGATCCTTGTCGTTGCGCGGTGATGCGTCTTGGTCAATTCAGG